>JAPOYG010000047.1:0-7881 GCA_026706755.1 Acidobacteriota bacterium | reverse complement strand
GCGACGAGCCGCGCGTAGACGTCGAGGGCCCGCTCGGCCATCACCTCGGCGGTGTAGTGCTGTCGGACGCCGGCCGCGCCGCGGCGGCCAATCTCCGCGCGCCGCTCCCGGTCGCCGTGCAGGCGCTCGAGCTCGACGGCCAGGGCGTCGACGTCCTCCGGGACGTTTCCCGGACCTACCAGCACGCCGCCGCCCGTGCGCTGGACGAGCTCGGTGTAGGTGCCGCGGCGGGCGGCGACGACGGGAACCCCGCAGGCCATCGCCTCGACCAGCCCCAGACCCTTCGGGTCGTCGTAGGTGGCCGGCACGGCGAAGACGTCGAGCCCCTGGAGGAAGGCGATCTTCTCCTCGCGGTCGACCACGCCCCGGTAGTGCACCTCGTCCGCGATGCCCCACTCCCGCGCCTGGCGCAGCAGGCCGTCGAGGTAGCCGCGGTGCTCCGGCCCGAGGTAGCCGGCGAGCTCCAGGCGGCACCCGTCGAGCGCGCCCCGCTCCCGGAGCCGGTGATAGGCGTCGCAGAGCAGGTGCAGCCCCTTCTCGGGAGCGATGCGCCCGAGGTAGCCGACCGTGAACGGCCGATCGCGCTCGCCGGAGCGCGGCTCGTAGCCGGATACGTTGATGCCGAGGGGCACGACGTCGAGCTTCGCCCCCGGGATGCCCAGGTAGCGGCTCATGTGCCCCGCGTAGTAGTCGCTGACGGCGACGAAGCGGTCGACCGACGCCCCGTGGCGGCGGATCAGCGAGAGCGCCCGCGTGTGGTACGGCTCCTCCAGGTGGTCGAGGAAGATGTTCTCGCCCTGCAGGGTGCAGCAAATGGGGCAGCCGAACGCTTCCTTGAGGGCCGGGGCCAGCGAGATGAGCATCGAGTTCGAGATGTCGATGACGTCGGGAGGCGGCTGCGAGCCGAGCCAGTGCAGGAGCTTGCCGAACTCCTTCCGCTGCCGCCCGTCCTCGCCCTCGAGCACCGACACGGTGAGTCCGCCGAGAAGCTCGGGCTGCGTCTGCACGCCGCGCTGCGAGACGGCGCGCAGGAGCCACGGCGCCTCCCACAGCCGGTCGATCATCCAGGGCGTTCCACGGAACAGCGCCGAGTACTGCTCCAGGTAGACGCTGATGCCGCCGAAGAAGACCCGGTGCTCGCTGACGTTCTTCTCGTCCGTACGCGGCGGCGTGTACAGCGGCAGCAGGACGACGTCGTGGCCCATTGCCATCAGGGAGCTCGCGAGCGCGTTGTCGCGGATGCAGCTCCCGCAGTACATGCCGCCAGCGCCGGCCGTGATGGAGATGATGCGCACGGTGCGGTCGGATTATAGCGGCTCGGCCGCGATGCAGTAGAGATGACCCCGTCCGCGGAGGTAGATCTCCCCGCCGGCGATGGCGGGGGAAGCGTCGAACTCGTCGTCGAGATGGCTGATCCCGATTACGGAGAGCGCATCGCCGGCCTCGAGGACGGCGGTCGCCCCGTCGCGGCTCGTCACGTAGAGGCGCCCCGCCGCGGCGACGGGCGAGGCGTAGAGGTTGCGGATGCCCGGCAGCCTGTCCGGCCCGAAGAGGTGGCGGCCCGTCGCGGCGTCGTAGGCCGACAGCACCCCCGAGTTGCTCTTGGTGAAGTACAGCGTGCCGTCGTAGAGGACGGGCGACGGCACGTACGGCGTGTCGCGGTCGAGCGACCAGACGACGGCGTCGGTCCCGGTGATGTCGCCGCGGGCCGTGGCCAGGTCCACGGCGTAGAGCCGGCTGCCGCGGTAGCCGCTCATCAGGTAGACCAGGCCGTCGCCGGCAACCGGGCTGGGAATGGCGTTGACGGTCACTCCCTCGCCCTCCCAGACCAGCCGGCCCGTCTCGAGGTCGTAGCTGCGGACGCCGTCGGTGGCGCTCGTCACGACCTGGCTCCCGCCCGGCGCCTCGACGACGAGCGGCGTCGACCAGGAGGTCATCTCGTCGCGATCCGTGCGCCAGAGCTCGGCTCCGGTCCGCTTGTCGAGCGCGGTGATGAAGGACTGGCCCTCGTGGTCCCAGACGACCACGAGCGAATCCCCGTGGAGGGCCGGCGATGCGCCCTCGCCGAACCCCATGCGGATCCGCATGTCGCCCAGGTCGCGCTCCCACTGGAGCTCGCCGTCGAGGTCGTAGCAGTAGACGCCGCGCGACCCGAAGAAGGCGCAGACCACCTCCCCGTCGGTCACCGCCGACGCCGGCGCCCAGCTCCCGGTCCCGTGGCGCCCCTCGTGGGGCTGCTCCGATACGGCCGTCCGCTCCCAGACGACGGATCCGTCCCGGCGGTCGATCGCCAGCACCATGAACTGCAGCTGTTCGCCGGTGCCGACGGTACCCATGATGCGCCGCCTCAGCCGCGTGAAGAAGTTGCCCCCCGAACGCTCCCCGGGGCCGGCGGGAACGGCGGCCAGCACGAAGACGCGGTCGCCCCAGACCACCGGCGAAGCCGAGCCCTCGCCCGGCAGCGCCACCTTCCAGCGGACGTTCTCGGTCTCGCTCCAGCTCGTCGGCGGATCGCCCGCGGGCGCCACGCCGGTAGCCCGAGGCCCCCGCCACTGCGGCCAGTAGCGGTCGTCGGCGGCCGGCGCGGCCTCGATGGCGAACACCAGCAGCAGGCACGCCACGATCATGGGACGACGCATCGGCTGTTCCTCTCCCTTGCCGTGCCCGAACCCGCGGTCTCCGGCCCCGCGGAGGCGGGCGCGGCGGCCTGCAACCCTGCAACAACGAGTCGACGGGTCCCGTGCGCGCTCCGCCGGGGACCCGCCGGGTACCATATCCGATGTGCCCGCGAGAGGGCTCCAGAACACCACCATGGCACGCTCTGCGGCGCAGGCTCCCGGGCCGGTGCGAGACGCGGGACGCGAAGCGGCAGCCAGGGGCGGCCGCGCCCGGCGCCGGCGCTACGGCCAGCACTTCCTCGAGCCGGCCTGGGTGCGGCGCGTCGTGGACGCGATCGACCCGGCCCCCGCGGACCGGTTCCTGGAAATCGGACCGGGACGGGGCGCGCTGACGTGGGCCCTCGCGGAGCGCGGGGCGCGCGTCCTGGCCGTCGAGATCGACCGCGAACTGGCCGCGGGGCTGCGCGAGCGTGCCGGACCGATGGTCGAGGTGCTCACCCGCGACGTGCTCGACTGCGACCTCGTCGAGCTCGTCGCGTCGCTCGCGCCGCCGGCGGGAGCGGAGCCCGGGCGCGTCCGGCTGGTCGGCAACCTGCCCTACCGCGTCTCCGCGCCCATCCTCCTGCAGGCGTTGCGCGCGAGCGATCGCGGCGCGCGGCTCCACGACGCGGTGGTGATGCTGCAGGAGGAGGTGGCCGAGCGGGTCACGGCGGGGCCGGGCGTCCCAGCCTACGGTCCACTGGCGGTCGCGGCATGGTTGCGGGCGGCCGCTGTGCGCCGCCTGCGGCTCCCGCCAGGAGCCTTCCGGCCTGCCCCGGCCGTCCACTCCGCCGTCGTCGCCCTGCGCTTCCGGCCGCCGGCGCGGTCGCCTCGGAACCGAGCCCGCTTCGACGCTCTCGTGCGTTCGCTCTTCACGCAACGGCGCAAGCAGGGCGGCACCGCGCTCGGTCCGTTCGCCGCCCGCTACGGCCTCTCCGGACCCGACGTCTTCCGCCGGGCGGGTCTGGACGCGCGTCGCCGCCCCGGCGAGCTCGCCCCAAGCGAGCTCGCCGCCCTGGCGGACGCCCTCCCGTCCGCGGATGCCCTGCCGCCCGCGGATGCCCTCCCGCCCGCGGACGCCTTCGGGTCGCCGGACGCGGCGGCGGCCGAATCCGACTGAAGGCCCACGGGTCTCCCGCGGCACGCTTGCTATACTCGACGAGCGCCCCCTGCGGCGGCGCGTCGGCATGGTCTCCGGTTCTCCACGCCAGCCCGTCGTCGACGTCGTGCTGTTCGGCGGCGTCGGCGAGTTCGGCATGAACATGTCGGCCGTCGGCTGCGACGACATTCGACTGCTCGTCGACGCCGGCCTGACGTTCCCCGACTCCGATGCCTTCGGGGTCGACGTCGTCATCCCCGACCCCGCCGCCCTCCGCGCCGACGGTCGCCGCCTGGCAGCTGCCGTCCTGACCCATGGGCACGAGGACCACATCGGAGCCCTGCCGTACGTCTGGGACGAGATCGACGGGCCGGTGTACGGATCCCCGCTCACCCTGGCGCTGGTCGAGGCGAAGCTGCGAGGGCACGGCATCGACCCGGAGGGGCGGCTCGTCGCGGTCGGGCCGGGCGCGACGGCGACGGTCGGCTCGCTGCGGGTCGAGTTCATCCGGGTGACGCACAGCATCCCCGACTCCCTCGCGCTGGCGATACACACTCCCGTCGGCACCCTCGTGCACACCGGCGACTTCAAGCTCGACGCCTCGCCTCCCGACGGGGAGCCGACGGACCGCCACCGCCTGGCGGAGCTCGGGCGGGACGGCGTCCTGGCCCTGTTCTCCGACAGCACGAACGCCGAGCGCGCGGGCCGGACCGGCTCCGAGACCGACGTGGTGCCGGCATTGGAGGAGATTGCCGCCGGCACGCGGGGACGACTCGTCGTCACGACCTTCTCTTCCAGCCTCCACCGCATCCAGTTGCTGGTCGACCTCGCCGCCCGCGCCGGGCGGCGGGTCACCCTGCTCGGGCGCGGCGTAACCGAGAACGTCGCGATCGCCCGGAGTCTGGGACGCATCCGGGTCCCGGAGGGCCTGCGGCTACCGGAGGTCGATCTCCGGCGGGCCGATCCGGCCTCCGTGCTCTGCATCGTCACGGGATCGCAGGGTGAGCCGCGCTCGGCCCTGGCCCGCATCGCCTCCGGCGACCACCGGCACCTCGACCTGGGCCCGGACGACGTCGTCGTCTTCTCCGCGCGCGCCATTCCGGGCAACCAGCCCGCCATCGGCAAGGTGATGAACCGCATCGCGCGGCGCGGCGCCGAGGTCATCGATCCGGACGCCCGGCCGGTGCACGTTTCGGGGCACGCCAGCGCCGACGAGCTGACCTCGATGCTCTCCCTCGTCAAGCCGCGCTTCTTCGTGCCGATACATGGGGAGTACCGCTATCTCGTGCGCCACGCGGCGCTGGCGGAACGGGTGTCCGGGGGGATCACGACGGTCCTCCTCGGGGAGAACGGGCACCGGGTGTGCTTCGACGCGGCGGGCGGCTGGACGGACGAGCGGGCCGAGGCGGGGCGCCTCCACCTCGACGGAACGCGCGGCGCCGTCTCCGACACCGTGCTCGGGGAGCGGCGCCGATTCGCCGGCGACGGAATCGTGGTGCCGGTGGTGACGGTCGACCGGCGGACCGGGCGGCCCGAGGGCGTACCCGAGGTGACGACGAGCGGGTTCGTGATCGACGAACGCACGGGTCCGATCCTCGACGGGGTGCCGGCGCTCGTCGGTGCGGTCGTCGCCTCGGCCAGCGCCGCGGAGCGGGACGACAGGGGCCTGATTCGGGAGCGGGTACGGATCGAGCTCCAGCGGCAATTCCGCAGGCGCGCGGGACGCCGGCCGATCGTACTACCCGTCATCATGGAGAGATGACCGTGTCTGGAACGATGATCTCCCGCCGCGTCAGCGAGTTCTCGGGCGTGGCGTTGTTCGCCCTGGCGCTGGTCTGGCTGATCGCGCTGACGACCTACGACCCTGCCGACGCCGTCTGGTTCTTCAACTCGGGCGGCGTGGTGCCGCCGAGCAACTTCGTCGGGCAGGTCGGCGCCCTGCTCGCCGAGCTGTCCTATCAGGTGGTGGGCTTCGCAGCCTTCCTCATGCCGGTGATCGCGATCGTGGCCGGCTGGCACTACTTCTGGTGCCGGGAGATGCCGGCCGCCGGCACCAAGGTGGTCGGTCTGGGCCTGATGCTCGGCTCCGGCGCGGCGCTGCTGAGCCTCGCGCTGGGAGAAGCCGGCGCGCCGTTCCGCGCCGGCGGCCTGGTCGGCGACGGCGTGGCACGGGTGCTGGCCGAGTACCTCAACCGGACGGGGTCGATCATCGTCATCCTGACCGGCGTGTTCCTGTCGGTGATCCTGGCCACGCAGTTCTCGTTCGGGCGCATGGTCCGCGAGCTGTCCGCCACCGCGCCCGGTCGGAGGCGAGCGCGGTCTGCCGCCGACCCGGCCCCGGCCGAGCGCGCGGAGCGCCGGCGAAGGGTCGCCGCGGCGCCCAGGCGCGAGATCCCGAAGCCCGCCGCGGCCTCCGCGCGGGCGCCGCGCGGCCGCCCGCCGCGCCCGGTGCCGCCGGCCGGAGGGTCGGGTTCCCGAGTGGACAGGGAGAGCCCCCGCCCGCGACGGCGGACGGCCCCGAGCGCCCCCCAGCCGTCCCTGGACCTGCCGCTGGAGCCGCCGGTTCGGAAGCCGCCGCCGGCCGTCGTGCCGAAGACCGCGGTCGCCCCGGCTCGCCGGGCGCCGCAGCCTCCCGACCCGAAGCTGGCGGCGCGGCCGGCGGGAAGCTACTCGACGCCCCCGATCGCGCTCCTCGACTCGCCGAAGAGCGTGCAGAAGATCGACGAGCGCCAGCTCATGGACGACGCGCGCCGGCTCGAGGCGCGTTGCGCCGAGTTCTCCGTCGAAGGCTCGATTGCCCAAATCCACCCCGGCCCGGTGGTGACGACGTTCGAGTTCAAGCCGCAGGCCGGCGTCAAGTACAGCAAGGTGACCGGCCTCGCGGACGACCTCTGCCTGGCGATGCGGGCCGAGTCGGTGCTCATCGAGCGCATCCCGGGCAAGTCGACGGTGGGCATCCAGGTCCCCAATGCGAACCGCGACCAGATCTCGCTGCGCGAGCTGCTCGAGTCGGACGTCTACCGCAACTCCCCGTCGAAGCTCACGCTGGTGCTCGGCAAGACGATTCACGGCGAGCCGATAGTCAGCGACCTCGCGAAGATGCCGCACCTGCTGATCGCGGGCTCGACCGGGACCGGGAAGTCGGTCTCGATGAACGCGATGCTGACCAGCATCCTGTACCGGGCCACGCCGGACGACGTGCGGCTGATCCTGATCGACCCCAAGCGGCTCGAGCTGGGCATGTACTCCGACATTCCGCACCTCCTGACCCCGGTCGTGGTCGACCCCAAGCGCGCCGCCAACGCGCTGCGCTGGGCGGTGCGCGAGATGGAGGAGCGCTACAAGCGCCTCGCGGCCGAGGGGGTTCGCAACATCGAGCAGTACAACCGCAACGTCGCCCGGCTCGCGGCGGAGGCGCCGGAGCGCGCCGCGCAGGCGGGCGAGAACGGCGAGGAGCCGGTTGAGGTTCCGAAGCCCCTGCCCTACGTCGTCCTCGCCATCGACGAGCTGGCCGACCTGATGATGGTGGCCAGCAAGGACGTCGAGGAGTGCATCTGCCGCCTGGCCCAGATGGCGCGCGCCGTCGGCATCCATCTCATCCTGGCGACGCAGCGGCCGTCGGTGGACGTGATCACCGGGATCATCAAGGCCAACCTGCCGGCCCGCATCTCGTTCCGCGTGTCGTCCAAGGTCGACTCGCGGACGATTCTCGACGCCAATGGCGCCGAGCAGCTCCTCGGCAAGGGCGACATGCTTTTCCTGCCCCCCGCCTCGTCGCGCTGCGTCCGCGTCCACGGCCCCTACATCTCGGAGAAGGAGACGGCGCGGCTCGCGAGCTTCCTCCGCAAGCAGGGGAAGCCGGGCTACGACACGTCGATCACGGAGGAAGAGAACCCCGTCGACGCCGTCGCCGCCGAGCACGACGACCTCTTCGACCAGGCCGCGCGCATCGTGGTCGCGACCCAGCAGGCCTCGATCTCCAACCTGCAGCGGCGCCTGAAGATCGGCTTCAGCCGCGCCGGCCGCCTGGTCGACATGATGGAGGCCGAGGGCCTGGTGTCGAGCGGCACCGCCGGCAAGGCCCGCGAGGTGCTGGTCAAGCCCGACTACTTCGAGGAGGTCGAC
>JAPOYG010000010.1:2877-18415 GCA_026706755.1 Acidobacteriota bacterium | reverse complement strand
TCTCCTCGCCGCGCCGGTTGAAGACGACGCGCTCGAGGTGGCCGGTCCGCTGCATGCGGCCCACGGTCATCGAGCCGACGAAGAGGTCGCCCCGCCAGGCGGGGAAGTGCTCGCCGTCGTAGAAGGTCAGCCCGGACGGTGCGATGGACGGCCACCAGAGGATCTCCGGCCGCTCGAACTCCGCCAGCCACGGCGTGTCCGACACGCGCACGCCGGTGTACTCGCGGCCGTCCGAGGCGATCGGCCAGCCGTAGTTGCGGCCGGGGAGGATGACGTTCACCTCGTCTCCGCCCTGCGGGGCGTTCTCGCTCGCCCAGAGCGTGCCGTTGTCGGGATGGAAGGTCAGCCCGAGCTGGTTCCGGTGGCCCAGCGAGTAGATCTCCGGCAGGTAGCCGGGCTCGCCCACGAAGGGATTGTCGGCCGGCGCCGTGCCGTCGTCGTTCAGCCGCACCACCTTGCCCACGTGCTCGGCCGGGTCCTGGGCGCGGAGCCCCGTGGTTTGCGAGCGGATGGCGCCGCCCACCGTCATGTACAGCTTGCCGTCGGGTCCGAACGTGACCCGGGACGCGGCCACGCCGCGGCCGAAGCCCTCGGAGACGAAGACGTCGCGCACCTCGGTCAACGCGCCGCTGTCGAGCCGCCCGCGCGCGAGCGCGATGACGGCGCCGCGCCGCCCGTCCTGCTCCGCCGGCTTCGAGTAGGTGAGGTAGACGATGCGGTCGTCGTCGGGGTGGAGCGCGATGTCCATCAGCCCCGCCAGGCGCGTCCCCGTGTAGACCTCCGGCACGCCGGGGATCGGCCGCGGATCGAGCACGCCGTCCCGAATCAGCCGCAGCGCGCCGGCGTTCCGCTCGGTCACCAGGATGTCGCCGTTGCGGCGGAACGCGAGGCCCCACGGATGCGAGAGGCCCGTCGTGATCGGGACGACCCGAATGCGGGGCTGGTCCGCGCTGTAGAGCACCACCGGCTCGGTCGGCGGGTCGAGCGCCGGCACGCCGCTGAGCGAGGTGGTCCGCTGCCGGGTCTGGCCGAGAGCCGGCGCTACGAGGAACGAGAGCAGGACGGCGCTCGCGGCGAGCCGCCCGAACGCGCGGAAGCGTGGTCCGGAGATCGTCTGCACTGCGCTATCCCCCCTCTGTTCCCGGCGCGTCCGTCAGAGACGCTAGTTGTCCGTCCGCGCGGCGCGGGCCTTCCGCTCGGCCGTGATCCGCTCGAAGTCCTCGTCGGTGATGAAGATCACCTGCTGGTTGGCGTGGGCCATCTCGTCGACCGTGCGCGGCCCGTAGCTCACCCACTGCCGCGGGTCCGGGTTGTTCCGGTTGGCGCGCGTGTTGTCGTGCCACGTGGTGATCTGCATCACGGTGCCCTTCGGCAGCACGGGCGCGTGGTCCGGCTCGTAGATGTAGTTCAGGTGCCACGTGTTGTCGAAGCGGTCGGAGTAGTTGATGACCTCGCGGCGCCCGTCCGGATAGAGCGCCTCCATCAGGAACGCCTTGCCCCGGTAGTGCATGTGGGGCTGGAAGTTGTGCATGATCGCCGGCGCCGGCAGCACGTAGGTCCCCTGGTGCTGAACCACCGAGTTCGGCGGAATCTCCAGGCTCCGCGCGGCGCCCGCCCCCATCGCGACGAACTGGGCGCTGTACTTGGGCGGCGCGTCCTGCGGGTAGAGCCACCAGCCCACCTCGAGCCGGTCCGTGATCTCCTCGCCGACGGCGTGGTAGTGGATGTCGAACTCGACGTGCGACCCGACGCGGACGAGCTTCCCGACGTTCTCGGGATAGATCTCGCCCTGCTTGCCCTGGGCCCACTCGGTGAAGAGCTCGCGCACCTCCTCCGGGTCGGTGGCGCGCTTCCGGGCCGCCGCGAGCACGGCGTCCACGCCGACCTGCCCCGCCCGGAGCGCGCGCTCGGCCTCGAGGAGCTCCTCGCCCTTCGGCTGGTGGAGGTAGGTCGACGCGTGATGCACGATGCGCCGCCCCTCGCGCGACGGCCTGGTCTCGGCCGCCCGGACCCACACCGGCTCGGTCAGGTTCAGCTCGGCCCGCGGCCGGAACCACGCGTCCTGCCCGTCGGCGGGCATGGTCCACGGCTGCGACTGCACGACGATGTCGGGCGGCCCCAGCCGGTCCTCCAGCTCGAACCGGTCCCCGGCCGGCCAGACGACCGGCGGCGGCAGATCGGCCCGGTCGCCGAGCGGCGCGCCGGCGTCCACCCAGCGCACGATGGTGTCGACCTGCGCATCGCTCAGCGAACGGTCGTTGATGAACTGCTGGATGCCGACCGTCTTGTCGAGATGCCAGGGCGGCATCTCCCGCGACTCGACCCGCGCCTTGATGGAGCGCGCCCAGGGCCGCGTCTCCTCGTAGGTCACCAGCGACATCGGGGCCATGCTGCCCACCCGGTGGCAGGTCTGGCACTTCTGCTGCAGGATCGGCGCGACGTCCCGGGCGAACGTGACCTCGGGACCGGCCGGCTGGGCCCCCGCGCCCGCCGGCGCCAGCAGCGCGAGCGCACCGATCAGAATGCCCAGCATGCCGGAGGCGGCCTGCTGCCGCGTGGTCGTGAAGCTGCGTTCCATCATCGACTTGCTCCTTGCGGACGTCCCGTGCCCGTCACAGAGGCTCCGGCCCTCGCCGGCATCGGCCCCTCGGATCGAAGTTGCTCCCCGCGGGCGCCCGGTGCTCGTCACCGGCGCTCGAGTGCTGTCCGGCGCCGGCCGTCGGATCACTCCGCGCCCGCCACGCGCACGCGCACGTAGCCGTTCGTCCAGCAGCACTGGTTGCTCTGGCGCGACCCGTCGGTCGCCACCACGTACAGCACGTAGTCTCCCGGCTCGTCGAAAGTGGCCGTGGTGCTCGCCCGCCCGTCCACAACCGGCGGGCTCTCCTCCCCGAACGTCACCGGTCCCGGCCCGCGGAACTTGCGCCAGCGGACCGCCAGCTCCGGCTCGTCGCGACCCGACCCGAGGCCGTCGTCGGTGACCCGGACATCGAGGACGAGGGGCGCGCCGGCCGTCGCCGCCCGCTCCCAGACCTTCCCCCGCGGCCCCTCGGCTCCCACTTCCTCGGGCTCGAGCCGGAGCATCGGCGGCGTGTTGCCCGGGCTCGGCCCGGCGGCAGCGCGGTGCGGCTCGATCAGGTACTCGGAATCGAAGTTGACCGGGATCTGCAGCGTCTCCCCGCGCGAGGTGAGCGTCCACGTGACGTCGCCCTCGGTCCCCGCGGGGATTGCGATCACGAACACCCCGATGTGGCGGCGGGGGAAGAAGTGCGTCGGCTGGCCCTGGTCGGCCGCGCCCGGCGCGATCCGGTTGTCGGGTCCGACCGGAATCCGTACCTCTTCCACGTAGTTGCGGTTGAAATAGCCGAACGAGGCGGCGATGGAGCCGTCGGGAAGGCGGTACCAGCCTTCGTAGACGGGCGACACGCTCTGTCCGCGGTCGTGACGTATCAGCCCGCCGGCTCTGGTGGCCTGCGCCTGCAGCGAGACGTCGAGCCATGAAGCGCCGCCAACGCCGGCCACGAGGCCGGCCAAGGTCAGGCGGAGCGCGCTGCTCCCGAGTCGCATGACCCCCGCATCTTCTCACAAACGATCCCCCGCGCGGCGGCCGTCTCCCGGCCCGGGAGGGCCGGTCGTGGCGCGGGCTCCCGTCCTGAACGAAAATGGCGGGACGGTGTCCGTCACGGAGGAACCAGCGGGCCGCCGGCTGGCGAGCGGAGCGCGCGCGGCGCGGCTCATCCTCGGGGCCGTCTGCCTCGCCGGCATCGGCGGTTCGCTGACCGGGCAGGCCTTCCCCGCTCCGCCCGTGCCGCCTCCAACCGGGGAGGCCGCCCAGGCCGGCTACCGGATCGTCCGGCCGGTCGTCCACCCCCCGCGCCTGCCGCAACCGCCGGTGATCGACGGCCGGCTCGACGACGGGGTGTGGGCCGACGCCGCGCACATCACGGAGCTGGTGCAGCGGCGCCCCCTCGACGGCGTGCCCGCCAGCGAGGCGAGCGACATCTACCTCGGCTACGACAGCGACCACCTGTACGTGGGGCTGCACGCGCACTACAGCGATCCGGGCATGCTGCGCGCCAACCGCCGCGACCGGGACGAGAGCATCGAGGACGACCTGTTCCTCATCTACTTCGATCCCTTCCTCGACCGGCAGCGCGCCTACGTCTTCACGGTGAACGGCTACGGCGTGCAGGGCGACGCCATACTCCGGGCGGGTGCCATGGGCGGCGGCCGTTTCGGCGTGCCGCGCGGCGACGCGTCGTGGGACGTGCTGTTCGAAACGGCGGCCGAGATCGTCGCCGACGGGTTCGTCGCCGAGATGGCCATCCCGTTCAAGAGCCTGCGCTACCCGCGCCGCGAGGCAGGCGAGCCCCACCGCTGGGGGCTGCAGATCGCGCGCATCATCGGCGGCAAGGACGAAGCCGACGTCTGGTCGCCGACATCGCGCGACATCGCCGGCTTCCTGCCGCAGATGGGCACGCTCGACGGGATGACGGACCTGTCGCGCAGCCACAACCTGGAGGTTCTCCCCACCTTCACCGCGATCCGCTTCGACGCCCTCGACCGCCGCACGGGCGCCTTCGAGGAGGGAGATCTCCGGCCCGAGGGAGGCGTCAACGTCAAGTACGGCGTGACTTCCGACCTCACCGCGGACGTCACGGTCAACCCCGACTTCTCGCAGATCGAATCCGACCTGCCCCAGATCGAGATCAACCAGCGCTTCGCGCTCTTCTACCCCGAGCTGCGGCCCTTCTTCCTCGAGGGGGCGGAGATCTTCAACATTCCCGGGCCCGTCACGGCCGTGCACACGCGGACGATCGTCGATCCCGACTTCGGCGCGAAGCTGACCGGCAAGGTCGGACGGACCACGCTGGGCGTCATGTACGCCAGCGACGCGGAGGCGAGCGACGAGGTCACCGCCGATGCGCCGGGCAGCGGGGCGGCGCAGGTGTTCGTGGGCCGCGCGCGCTACGACCTGTACGCCGAATCGCACGTGGGTACCGTGCTCACCAGCCGCGAGCACGCCGGCGGCCACAGCCGGCTCGCGGGCGCCGATGCGAACTTCCGCCTGGGAGACACGCATGCGGTGGCGTTCCGCGCGATGGGGACGGACCACGAGGCCCGGCACGGCGGACGCACGTCGGGCTACCTGCTCGATGCGGTGTTCAGCAAGCGCGGCCGCAACCTGCGCTACTCGCTCGGCACCTACGCGCTGTCGCCGGAGTTCCGGACCGACGTCGGCTTCGTGCGCCGGACGGACCAGCGCTACGCCACGGCGACCGGCGGCTACCGCTGGTGGCCGGAGCACTGGCTGCGGAACTGGGGCCCGGAGTTCCTCCTTGCCCGCAACTACGACTTTGCCGGCGTGCTGCAGGACGAGATCGCCGACGCCGGGATCAACCTCGCCCTCGCGCGCAACAGTTTCGTGGCGGGCAACATCCGGCGGGAGAGGGAGCGCTACCGGGGCATCGACTTCGTGAAGACCCGGTCCCGCGTCTTCGGTCGCGTCGACGCCAGCCGGCGCATCGGGATCTCGCTCGAGTACCGGCGCGGGGATCAGGTGCGCTTCCTGGACCGGGGCGATCCCTATCTGGGCCACGAGCACGGCATATCGGCCTCGATCAACCTGCGTCCCGTGCCGCGCTTCCGATCGGCGATCAACGTCACGACGAACCGGTTCACCGATCCGGGCCGGGGCGGCGCGGCGGTGTTCGACGTGCGCATCTTCCGCGCCCTGACGACGTATCAGTTCACCACCCGGCTGCTGCTCCGCAACATCAGCGAGTACAACACGCTCGACGGGACGCTCGATCTGAACTTCCTCCTCACCTACCGCGTCAACGCGGGGACGGTCTTCTATGCCGGTTACGACGATCACTACCAGCAGGCCGACCGCATCGAGCTCGGACCGACCGACTGGGACGAAGCCGCCGACTGGCGCCTCCGGGGCGCGGGCCGGCGCCGCACCAACCGCGCGGTGTTCCTGAAGCTGCAGTACCTGTTTCGCTACTGAGCGTAGAATGCGAATCGGAACCGGCGCATCGAACCGGCAGCCGGTCCTTCGCGCGGCACGCCCCATGCACTCTGCAACGCGGCTCGGCGCGTCGGCCCTGGCGGTGGTGCTGCTCGTCGCGGGTGGCCGCTCGTCCCTCGGGGAGGCCGCCGAAGGGGACGACGCCTGGCCGTCGTTTCGCGGTCCGCGCGCGAGCGGCGTGGCCGACGGGCAATCCCTCCCCGACAGGTGGAGCGGCGTGGACGGCACGAACATCCGGTGGCGGGCCGCCATTCCCGGGCTCGCCCATTCCAGCCCCATCGTCCGGGATGGACGCGTGTTCGTCACCTCGGCGATCAGCGCGGATCCGGAGGCCACGTTCCGGCCCGGCCTGTACGGCGCCGGCACGGCCTCGCCCGACCGCTCCCCCCAGCGCTGGATGGTCTACGCGCTCGACGCAGAGACGGGGGCGGTCCTGTGGGAGGCGGTCGCGGCCGAGGGCAGGCCCCGGGACGCGCGCCACGTCAAGAACACCTATGCGAGCGCGACGCCGGCGACCGACGGACGCTATGTAGTGGCGCTCTTCGGATCGCAGGGGCTGCATGCCTTCGACATGGACGGCCGGCGGGTCTGGACGAAGGACCTGGGGCGGCTCGACGCCGGGGCCTACGACGTGCCGCAGCTCGAGTGGGGACCGGCCAGCTCGCCCATCATCGTCGGCGACCTGGTGGTCGTGCAGTGCGACACGCAGGGGGAGTCGTTCCTTCTCGCGGCCGACGTCCGCACGGGCGAAACGGTCTGGCGCACGCCGCGCGACGAGCTTCCGTCCTGGGGCACGCCGTCCGTGTACGACAGCCCGACCGGGAGCGCCATCGTCACGAACGGGTCGAACTTCATACGGGGCTACGACCTGCGGACGGGCCGGGAGCGCTGGCGCCTCGGAGGCAGCTCGCGCATCACCGCGCCGACGCCTGTCGTGGCCGGCGAGCTCCTCGTCGTCGCGAGCGGGCGCGCGCCGGAGGCGCCCCTCTTCGCCGTGCGGGTCGCGGCGGCGGGCGACATCACCCTCGGGCCGCGCCAGGCGTCGAGCCCGGCCGTCGCCTGGCGCCACGAGCGGCGCGGTCCCTACATGCCGACCCCGATCGTCTACCGGGGACGCCTCTATGCCCTGCACGACGCCGGCATACTCGACGCGTACGACGTCGGGACGGGCGCGGAGATCTACCGCCGACGCATACCCCACGCCGGCTTCGGCTTCAGCGCCTCGCCCGTCGCCGCGGACGGGCGCCTCTACCTCTCCGGGGAGGACGGGGTCATCTTCGTGGTCCGCGCCGGGGCGCGCTTCGACCTGCTGGCGACCAACGACATGGGCGAGCCGCTGATGGCCACGCCCGCGCTCGCCGGCGGCGTGATGTACGTGCGCGGCGCCCGCCACCTGTTCGCCGTCGCCGGGAACTGACTCCGGGGAGCCCTCGTCTCTCGGTCCGGGAGCCTGCGCCGCGGATACGTGAGACGCGACAGCCCTGGCGCGCCCGCGGCCTCCCGACCGCCCGTCCCGGTGTGCAGGATCCATCGACCCGGCGGGCGGGAGTCAGGGGCGATGCCAGAAAGGGCTCGCATTTTCCGCAGTGAAGTTGATAGAATTGGAAGATTTTTCTGCGACCATTTTCCCTCCCCTTGCGTCAAAAGCTAGTGAGGGAGGCACGTACTAACGCCCGCCGGCTCCGCGTTCCGGGCCCTGCTGCCGATATCCGGGATGTGGCGGAGCGAAGGAGAGCTTGCACTTGCTGACACAGGAACGCCAGGACATCGTAGGGGAGCTCGTCTCGTTGGGCCAGGGGAACGGGTCCCTGACCCTCGATCAGGTGCTGGACCACGCGCCGGCGGACCTCGACGTGGAAGATATCAGCGCCCTGCTCCAGGACCTCGAGAGCCAGGGCATCGAAGTCGACGGCGCCGAGCAGGTCACGGACACCAAGCGGCGCCCGGTCCCGCGGGCGCGCGAGGTGCACCTTCCGGTGCACGAGGAGGATCAGGGCCAGGATCTCGTGCGCACCTACCTGCGGCAGATGAGCCGCGTGCCGCTGCTGACGCGCGAGGGCGAGGTGGCAATCGCAAAGCGCATCGAGCGGGGCGAGGTGCGCATCATGAAAGCGCTTTCGCGAAGCCTCATCGTGGCGCAGCACGTCGGGCGCCTCGCGGACGAGGTGGACCGGGGCACGCGGTCGCTGCGCGACACGGTCGTCCTGCCCGATGCGGAGCTGACCGAGCGCCAGCACGCCAGGTGCACGAGCGAGCTGGCCGCCGGCACGGAGGTCGTTCGCGACCGCCTGAAGGCTCTGGCGCACCTGCAAGCCCTGTCGGACGGCATCCGGAAGCGGGGATGCCGCCCCTCGAAGCGCACCACGGGGCGGATTCTACGCGCCCGCATCGAGGTGTCGCGCGCGGTGCGAGGGCTCAGTTTCACGCCCGCCCTCCGGCGCGAGTTGACCGATCTGGTTCGCGACGCCGTGCGGATGCACGGTGCGACCCCGGAACGGCGCGCGCAGGCCGCCGGGGCCTCGGGTGCCGAGGCCGGTCGGGAGCAGAGCGACGCCCTCGTCGAGAGCGCGGCCGACCTGTTGGCCATCCGCAGGGCGATGGCGCGCGGGAGTGCGGAAGGCGATCAGGCCCGGAAGGAGCTGACGGAGGCCAACCTGCGGCTCGTGGTCTCGGTGGCCAAGAAGTACGTCAACCGCGGCCTCGCGTTCCTGGACCTCATCCAGGAGGGCAACATCGGCCTCATGCGCGCGGTGGACAAGTTCGACTACCGGCGCGGCTTCAAGTTCTCGACCTACGCCACGTGGTGGATCCGGCAGGCGATCACGCGCGCCATTGCCGACCAGGCGCGCACCATCCGCATTCCGGTCCACATGATCGAGACGCTGAACAAGCTGAACCGGGCGATGCAGACGCTCACGCGCGACCTCGGCCGCGAGCCCACCCCGGAGGAGCTCGCCGAGCGGGCGGACCTGCCTCCGTCGGTGGTCCGCAAGGCGCGCAAGATTGCGCAGACGGTCGTCTCGCTCGACGCGCCGATCGGCGACAGCGACGAGAGCCAGTTCGGCGACTTCATCGAGGACCGGCAGGCGGTCAACCCGGCCGAGGCGACGGTGGCGTTCGACCTGCGCCGGCAGACCGAATCCGTGCTCGAGACGCTCAGCCCGAAGGAGCGCGAGGTCATCCGGATGCGCTTCGGCCTGAGCGACGGCGCGGAGCCGACGCTGGCCGAGCTGGGGGAGAAGTTCTCCCTGACGCGGGAGCGGATTCGCCAGATCGAGGCCGCCGCGCTGCGCAAGCTCCGCGATCCCTCGCTGAGCCGGCGGCTGAGCTCGTTCGTCGAGCCGCGCCGCGGACCGCGGGCGGACCGCCGGCGCGGCGCCGGGCTGGCCGATCAGGGCGTCGCCTGATCGGCCGGCACCCGCACCGGCCGCCGTGAACGTCCACCTGATCGACGGTACCT
Organism: Acidobacteriota bacterium; assembly: GCA_026706755.1. Classification (GTDB taxonomy): domain Bacteria; phylum Acidobacteriota; class Vicinamibacteria; order Vicinamibacterales; family UBA8438; genus JAGWAJ01. Next base: position 8,921 of record JAPOYG010000010.1, on the reverse strand, counting down.
ACGAGCTGTTCCGGCACTTCTACGGCGCGCCGCCGGTGACCGACGCGTCCGGGCGCCCCATGGGTGCCGTCCGCGGGGTCGTGGCTTCCGTCGTCATGATGCTCGAGGAGGCGGCCACCCACGTCGGCGTGGCCACCGACCACGTCATCGAGTCGTTCCGCAACGATCTCTGGCCCGGCTACAAGACGGGCGAGGGCGTCGATCCCGACCTGCTCGACCAGTTCCACCCCCTCGAGGACGCGCTCGAGGCGCTCGGCGTCGCCGTCTGGAAGATGGAGCGCTACGAGGCGGACGACGCCCTGGCGTCCGCCGCCGTCACCGCCGCGGCCGATGCGCGCGTCGAGCAGGTGTTCATCTGCACGCCGGACAAGGACCTTGCCCAGATGGTCGACGGGCGGCGCATCGTGCAGTTCGACCGCCGGGCCGGCGTCATCCGGGACGTGGACGGGGTGCGGGAACGTTTCGGCGTGGACCCGGCGTCGATCCCCGACTTCCTCGCCCTGATGGGCGACAGCGCCGACGGGTTTCCGGGGCTGCGCGGTTGGGGCGCGAAGTCGTCCGCGGCCGTGCTCGCCCGCTACGGGCGGCTGGAGGCGATCCCCGACGACGCGAACGCCTGGGACGTCGAGGTGCGGGGACGCGCGTCGCTGGCCCGCACCCTGGCCGCGCACCGGGACGACGCCCGGCTGTTCCGCGACCTCGCGACGCTCAGGCGCGACCTGCCGTTGTTCGCCTCGGTGGACGAGCTGCGCTGGGGCGGCCCCACGCCGGCCTTCTTCGAGTTTTGCGCGAGAGTGAACGAGCCGCGGCTGTTCGAGCGTGCCCGGAACGCCGCGCCGGACGCGGGGCCGCGGCCGCCGGCCTCCGTGGCGTAGACTGAGGCGAGCGTGCTGCGGACAACATACGCGGCCGGCATGGTCGCCCTCGGCCTCGCCGCGGCGGCGTGCGGCGACGCCGCCGTGGCTCCGCCCTCCCCGGACGGTTCCGTCCCGGCCGCGCCGGACGCCGGGACCCCGCCGCCGGAGGCCGCGCCCACCCGCGTCGAGTTCGTCGACGTCACGGACGCCGCGGGAATCGAGTTCGTGCACGTCAGCGGCGCGGAGGGTGAGAAGTTCCTCCCGGAGACGCTCGGCTCCGGCGCCGTGTTTCTCGACGTCGACGGCGACGGCTGGCAGGACGCCTTCTTCGTCAACTCCACGCCGTGGCGGGGCGGCGGCGAGGCCTTCCCGGCGCTGTACCGCAACGACGGCGACGGCACGTTCACCGACGTCACGGCCGGCTCGGGCCTCCGCGTCGCGCTCTACGGGCTCGGCGCCGCCGCCGCCGACTACGACAACGACGGCCACGCGGACCTCTACGTCACCGCGCTCGGACCCAACCGGCTGTTCCGGGGGCGGGGCGACGGCACGTTCGAGGACGTGACCTCGCCGGCCGGCGTGGGCGACGAGCGGTTCTCGACGAGCGCGCTCTGGTTCGACTACGACGCCGACGGCTCGCTCGACCTCTTCGTCGCCAACTACGTCGAGTGGACGCCCGAGACCGACATCTTCTGCACGCTGGACGGCGAGGCGAAGTCGTACTGCACGCCCGAGTCCTACCCGGGCCAGCGGCCGACGCTGTACCGCAACCGGGGCGACGGCACGTTCGAGGACGTCACGGTGGCGGCGGGGCTCGACGTGCCTTCATCGAAGGCCCTCGGCGTGGCGATGCTCGACTTCGACGCCGACGGCTGGATGGACTTCTTCGTGGCCAACGACACGGAACCGGATCAACTGTTCCGCAACCGGGGCGACGGCACCTTCGAGGACGTCGGCCTGGTGGCCGGAGTCGCGTTCAGCGAGGGGGGCGTGGCGCGGGCCGGGATGGGGGTGGACGCGGCCGACTACGACGGCTCGGGTCGGCCGAGCCTCGTGGTCGGGAACTTCTCGAACGAGATGATCGCGCTCTTCCACAACGAAGGGGGCGGCCTCTTCATCGACGAGGCGCCGCGTTCCGAGGTCGGCAGCACGTCGCTCCTCACGCTGGCCTTCGCCTGCTTCTTCTTCGACTACGACCTCGACGGCCGCCCCGACATCTTCGCCGCCAACGGCCACGTGGCGGACGACATCGAGCGGGTGCAGGCGCGCGTGACCTACGCACAGCCGCCGCACCTGTTCCGCAATCTCGGGGGAGGCCGGTTCGTGGAGGCGGTCCCGAGCGTGGGGCCGGCCCTCGCCGTCCCGATGGTGGCCCGCGGCGCGGCCTACGCGGACTACGACCGCGACGGCGACCTCGACCTGCTCGTGACCATCAACGACGGACCAGCGCGCCTGCTGCGGAACGACGGCGGTTCCGACAACAACCTCCTGCGCGTGCGGACCGTCGGCGTCGCTTCCAACCGCGACGGCGTCGGCGCCCGGGTCGAGGTGACCCTGCCCGACGGGAGCACGTCGTGGCAGCGCGTCAAGACGGGCTCGAGCTACGCCTCGCAGAGCGAGCTGCCGCTGACCTTCGGTCTCGGGCGGGCCGACGCCGTCGACTCCGTCCGCGTGACCTGGCCGAGCGGGCAGGTGGACCTCCTGGGGCGGACGCCCGCGAACCTGCGCCTGACGGTCCGGGAGGGCGAGGGGCTGGTGGCATCGGAGGCCATCGGGGGGGAGCATCGATGACGGGAATCGCGCGGCGGTGCGGAGCGTGGGTGCTGGCGGCGGCCGGGGCGGCGGGTTGCGCCGCGGACGGTCCGGATCCGCTGGCCTTGCGCGAAGCGGCCTACCGGGCCAACAACCGGGGCATCGCGCGCCTGGAGCAGTTCGACTACGCGCCGGCCGCGGCGGCGTTCCGCGAGGCGCTGGCCGTCGGCGCGCCGGTCGGCGGCTCGGGCGCGTCCGAGCCGCCGGCGAGGGACGCGCTCCCGATCGCCCGCCTCAACCTCGCCCTGGCCCTGTTCTACGACCAGGATCTGGAAGGAGCCGGGCGCGAGGCCGCGGTGGCGGCCGAGAGCCTGGCGGGGGCGCTGGAGCCGCCGTACCTGCTCGGATTGATCGCCCGCGCGGAGAACCGTCCGGAGGATGCGCGCGGCTGGTTCGAGCAGATCCTCGAGCAGGATCCCGCCGATGTCGGCACGAACGTCAACCTGGGGCAGATCGAGCTCGAGACGCGCGACTACGCGGCCGCGATCCCGCGCCTGCGCCTGGCCGCGGACGCCGAGCCGTTCAACGTCACCGCGGTCTACAACCTGGGGCTGGCCCTCGCCCGCAGCGGCGAGACGGACGAGGGGCGCGCGCTGCTCCAGCAGGCGCAGACGCTGCGGTCGAGCGGCTACGCGGTCACCTACGGGTCGGGCTACCTCGAGGAGGGCCGCTACGCGCGGGCCATCGCGTCGACGGGCGCCGAGCCGGAGCTCGTCGATGCCGCACCACCCGCCGCCGCCTTCGCGGCGGTACCGCTCGATTTCGTGCTCGCGCCGGACGACGCGGCGCCCACGCCGTTCGGACGCCGCTTCGCCGCGTCGGAGCTCGACGCCGGCGGGGCCCGCGCCCTGGCCGCGTCGCTCGGAGGCGGGGTCGCGGCGTTCGACGCGGACGGCGACGGCGACCTCGACCTCCTGCGCGTGGCGCCCGAGGGAGAGCAGTTGCTGCGCAACGACGGCTCGGGCGAGTGGACCGACGTGACCGAGGCGTCGGGGCTCGGCACCTCCCCGCCCGGGGCGGTGGGCATCGGGGCCATCGCGGCCGACTTCGACAACAACCTGGCGACCGACCTGTTCGTGCTGCGTTACGGAGGCAGCAGCCTCTACCGCAACGACGGGGCGGGGCGCTTCGACGACGTCACCGGCGACGCCGGCCTGCCGGCGGACGCGACCCTGCCGGGCGCCGCGGCCTTCACCGACATCGATCACGACGGCGACGTCGACATCCTCCTGGCCGGGTTGGCCGACCTCGCCGCCACCCGCGCCGCGGCGGACGCGCCGGTGCTGTTTCCGGACGAGTTCGCCCCGGCTCCGCTGCGGCTGCTGCGCAACAACCAGGACGGCACCTTCCAGGACGTCACGGCCGAGTCCGGGCTGCAGTCGGACGGGCGGGTCGTCGCGGTCGTGCCGACCGACTTCGACAACTCGCGCGACGTCGACCTCCTGATCGTCGATCACGCGGCCGGGCCGCGGCTCTTCACCAACCTGCGGGACGGCACCTTCCGGGAGGTGGCGGGGGAGGTGGGGCTGGCCGAGGTGGGCCCGGCAGCCGGCGCGATCCGCGCCGCCGCGGCCGGCGACGTGAACAAGGACGACTACCCCGACCTGCTCTTCGCCGGGGCGTCGGGGCTCGTCGTCGCGCAGAGCGACGGGCGGGGCAGGTTCACCGTGGAGCCGGGGCCGGATGCGGCCGGCGCGGCGGCGGCGGGACTCGTGGACTACGACAACGACGGGCTTCCCGACTTGTTCGCGTGGCTGGCGGACGGCCCCCGCCTGTTCCGCAATCTCGGGACTGCATGGTCGGACATCACGGGGCCGGCAGGGCTCTCCGCCGCCCCGTCTGCGGTCGGCGCCGTTCGGTCCGCGCACGCCGCAGTGGTGGCCGACCTCACCGGAGACGGGGCCAGCGACCTCGCGGCGGGCCACGCCGGCGGGCTCGCCCTGCTCGTGAACGGCGGCGATCCGGGCAACGATTCGCTGCGAGTCCGCATCACCGGCCTCGCCAGCAATCGGACGGGCGTGGGCGCGAAGGTGCAGATGCGCGCGGGCAGCCTGCGGACCCGGCTCGAGACCTCGGCCGCGACGCCCGCCGTGGCGCCCGCCGACCTGGTGTTCGGGCTCGGAACCCGCGAGGGCGCCGACGTCGTCCGGGTGCTCTGGCCCTCGGGGATCCTCCAGGCCGAGACGGCCGCCGACGCCGCCGCCGAGCCGGTCGACCCCGCCGCGGAGCCGGCCGTTGCGACCGGGCCGCCACCCGTTCTGCCGTCGCCGCTGGCCGTGCAGGAGCTCGACCGCAAGCCGTCGTCCTGCCCCATCCTCTTCACCTGGGACGGCGAGCGGTTCATCTTCGTGACCGATTTCCTGGGCGGCGGCGAGATGGGCTACTGGCACGGGCCGGGCATCTACAACACGCCCGATCCCGTCGAGTACATCCGCATCCGGGGCGACCAGCTCCGCCCGCGCGAGGGCCGCCTCGAGCTGCGGGTGACGAACGAGCTGGAGGAGGTGCTGTTCGTCGACCAGCTCGAGTTGCTGGCGCTGGCGCATCCGAGCGACGTGGAGGTGCACCCGAACGAGGGGATGCCGGCCACGCCCAAGCCGTACCGCCTCCACGCGGTGCGGAACGTCCGCCCGCCGGTCCGGGCCGTCGACGACGCGGGCGGCGACGTCACGGACCGCATCGCCCGGCTCGACGGCCGCTACGCCGAACGGCTCCCGCTCGCGCAGTTCCGCGGCTATGCCCGCAAGCACACCCTGACGCTCGATCTCGGAGAGACGAGCGGCCCGACGACGTTGCTCCTGACCGGGTGGACCGACTACGCGTTCTCGAGCGACAACGTGGCGGCCTACCAGGCGGGCATCGCCCCGATGATGCCCCTGCTCGAGGTGCGTGCCGCCGGCGGCGGGTGGCGCCGCGCCCCGGTCGACGTCGGGATCCCCGTCGGGCGGCCGCAGACGATTGCGGTCGATCTCGCCGGCGTGCTGCGCCCGGGCGAGCGGGAGGTGCGGCTCACGACGACCTTCCGGATCTACTGGGACCGGATCCAGGTGGCCGACGGCCTGTCTCCGGAGGACGTCGGCGTGCGTACGACTCGTCTCGCGGCCCGGAGCGCGGATCTCCGGCACCGCGGCTTCTCGGCCGAGGTGCATGCCGGCCACCCCGCGCCGCTGACCTACGACTACGCCCGGGTGTCGAAGGTGTCGCCGTGGAAGACGATGGCCGGCCGCTACACCCGGGAGGGGGACGTGCGGGAGCTCGTGGCCGACGCGGAGGACATGTTCGTCATCGCCCGGGACGGCGACGAGCTCGCGCTCACGTTCGATGCGACGGGGCTCGAGCCGTTGCCGGAGGGCTGGACCCGGACCTACTTCCTGC
>JAPOYG010000010.1:0-2623 GCA_026706755.1 Acidobacteriota bacterium | reverse complement strand
CAGACCGACCTGACCAACCCGCTCGACCGACGCCAGATGCGGGCCAATACCGACCGCATGCTGGCCATGGTCGACGCCGCCGTCGCGGGCAGCGCACCGTTTCTTCCCGTGAAGCTCGTGGTGTTTCCCGAGTTCGCGCACGCGGCGCCCGTGTTCCCGACGGTCGAGGAGCTGCGCCGCCGGCTCGCGGTGCCGATCCCGAACGAGCACACCGAGCGCCTGGCGGAGAAGGCGCGCCAGCACGACCTCTACATCCAGAGCGGGTCCATGCTGGAGGAGCATGCGCGGTGGCCCGGCGTCGTGTTCAACACGACCTGCCTCATCGGGCCGCACGGCATCCTCTCCACCTACCGCAAGGTGAACACCTGGGTGCCGTACGAGGTGCACGCCAGCCCCCACGACGTGCCGGATTTCGACCTGCCGCTGTTCCCGGTAGCGGAGACGCCCATCGGCCGCATCGGCTGCGCCATCTGCTACGACTGGCTGTTCCCGGAGGCGCTGCGCCAGCTCACGGCCAACGGCGCCGAGCTCCTGGTGCGCGTCTCCGCCTACATGGATCCGTGGGGCGCCACGGAGCCGATGGCGTGGTGGACGGTGGTCAACCGCGCGCGCGCCCTGGAGAACGTCGCGTTCGTCGTGGCCGCGAACCAGGGCGCCAGCCTGCGCCACTATCCGCCGTACTCGTGGCCCGGCGGCTCGCAGGTGGTCGACTTCGACGGCCGGGTCCTGGCGGAGGCGTCGCCGGGTCCGGGCGAGCGGATCGTGGTCGCGCCCATCGACGTGTCGGCCCTCCGCCACGAGCGCGCCACCCGCGTGGGCCACCACATGCCGGCGCACCTCCGCACGGAGGCCTATCCCGTGTATCGCGCCGGCGGCTATCCGCCGCGCGAGCGGCACGACGTCCCGCTCTCGTTCGAGGAGAACGGCCGCCGCATCCGGGCCGCGAAGGACGAGCTCGAACGGCGCCGGCGCGCGGCCGGGGAGGCCGGTTGCTAGGAGTCGGCGCCGGCCCGGCGCGGACCGAGGCAACTACCGAGGCCCGCGTCTGGGTGAGCGACGGGCCGCCGTACCGGTTTCCCGAGCGCGATTCGGCGTCCGCACGGCGGCCGTCCACCGGGGTCTGCTTCTCCGGCGGCGGTACGCGCTCGCTGGTCGCGACGGCCGGGCAGTTGCGCGGCCTCACGGCGACCGGCCTCATCGCCGACGTCGGATACGTCGCCTGCGTGTCGGGCGGCGCGTGGGCGGCCGTTCCCTACACCTACCAGGCGGCCGGCGCCCGCGACGACGCGGAGCTGCTCGGGCCGGCTCTTCCGCCCGAGCGCCTCCGCCTGCCCGCTCTCGCGGAGCTCCCGGAAGTGCGCCTCGACCACCCGGCGACCGCGGGCTTCGAGCGGCACCTCGCGTCCGCGATCGGGGATGCGGACCTGCCCCGCGACCAGGTCTGGACGCGGGCGGTCGGGGCGACGTATCTCGCTCCCTTCGGGCTCTTCGACCCCCGTGCGCCGGCGTGGTTCACGTCGGACGCCTCCGCCGCGGCCGCGATCCGGGCCGTCAATCCACACCTGGCGGCGACGCCGTTCCATTCCGTCCGCGGCGGCGCGCGGCGGCCGCACCTGGTAGTCAATGCCTGCCTCGTCTGGCCGCGGCTGCCGGCGGAGGCCGCCGACGAGCGGCAGCGCATCGGATTCGAGTTCACCCCGCTCGGCGTGGGGACGCCGTGCCGCTCCGTCCTGCGCGCGCCCTCCGGCGCGAGCTGCACCGTCGGCGGGGGGTTCGTGGAGCCGTTCGCCTTCGGCTGCCCGGCTCCCGCGGGCGGCCCCGACGCGAGCGGGCGGGTCCGCGTCGCCGCCCCACCGCGCCCGTTCACGCTCGCCGCCGCGACGGCCGCGACGAGCGCCAGCTCCACCCGGGCGGCGGCGGTCGCGTTCGTTCCGCGCGCGCGGCACTGGCCGCTGGTCGAGGGCGGCGGCGAGCCCGACCGCGAGCACTCGTTCGCGGACGGCGGCGACGTCGAGAACTTCGGGCTGATCGCCCTGCTGCGGCGCCGGGTCGAGCGCGTCGTCGTCTTCGTGAACACCCTGCACCCGATTGCCGGCGAGGTGCGGCCCGAAGCCGCGCCCGAGGCGGCGGCGCCCGAGGCGGCCGGCATCGACCCCTACATCCCGCCGCTGTTCGGCTACCCGACCCGCAAGTGCCCGCACAACCAGGTCTTCGCGCGGGCGGCGTTCGGCGGCGTCGTGGAGGCGCTGCAGGGCGCCCGGCGCCGCGGGCGCGGCGTGGTGGCGACCACGCGGCTCACGGTGGAGCCGAACGTCTGGTGGGGGGTGGCCGGAGGCTGGGAGGTGGAGGTCTGCTGGGTCTACAACGAGCGGGCGCCCGCCTGGGAGGCGCGCCTCGACGCCGACGTGCGCCGGGCGATCGAGGCGGGGCAGCCGCCCGACCCGTCCGGCCCGTTCGCCCGCTTCCCCTTCTACCGGACCGAGGGCCAGAACCCGGGCTGCCTCGTCCGGCTGACCGCGCCGCAGGTCAACCTGCTCGCCGAGCTGAGCTGCTGGGTCGTCGTGGAGCACGCCGCGGAGCTCGGCCGGGTGCTCCGGGGCGGACCGGCCTGACGCTAGCTAGC
>JAPOYG010000113.1 GCA_026706755.1 Acidobacteriota bacterium | reverse complement strand
TCGACGCCGATGCCGGTCTCGAAGCCGTGCCCCTGCCGCCGCTCCTCGTGCAGCCGCTCGTGGAGAACGCGGTGCTCCACGGCATCGAGCCGGCGGCGGCGGGAGGGCACGTCGCGGTGCACGCGGAGTCCGGCGACGGGGACGTGCGCATCCGGGTCTCGGACGGCGGGGTCGGCCTCGATCCGGAGACCGCTGGCCACGGAATCGGCATCGCCAACGTGCGGGAGCGCCTGCGCGCCACGTTCGGCGACCGCGCCCGGCTGACGCTCTCGGAGACATCCGGCGGCGGCGTGAGCGCCGAGCTTCGGGTCCCCGCCGGCGCCGCGGCGGACGCGCGCGCGGAATGAGCAGGACGGAACCACCCACTGCGCTCGTTGCCGACGACGAGCCGGCGCTCAGGGCGGACCTCGAGCGGCTGCTCGCCGACGCGTGGCCGGAGCTCGTCGTCGCGGCGTCCGTGGGGGACGGCGCGGCGGCTCTCGAAGCCCTCACGCGCCTGCAGCCGGACGTCCTCTTCCTGGACATCCGGATGCCGCCGCCGTCGGGCCTCGAGGTCGCCCGCCGCGTCGGCCCGGACACGGCGGTCGTATTCGTCACCGCCTACGACGAGCATGCCGTGGAGGCGTTCGAGCGCGCCGCGGTCGACTACCTGGTCAAGCCGGTCTCCGCCACCCGCCTGCGGGCGACGGTCGAACGCCTGCAGCGGTGGCGGGCTGGCAGGCGCGGGACCAGCCTCGAGCCGCGCGCGATCGAGGAGCTGATGCGCCGTCTGGCCGACGCGCCGGCGTACCTGCACTGGCTGCGGGTGGGACACGGCGAGCGCGTGGAGCTGGTCGCGGTCGAGGACGTCTGCTTCTTCCGGGCCGACCACAAGTACTCGGCCGCCGTGACGCGGGACCGCGAGCACCTCGTGCGCACGTCGATCACCGAACTGGCCGCGCGGCTCGATCCGGAGCGGTTCTGGCGCATCCATCGCGGAGGCATCGTGAACGTGGCCGCCATCCGGGCGGCGCGCCGCGACCTGCGCGGCCGCTATCGACTGACGCTGAAGGACCGCCCGGAGGTGCTCCGCGTGAGTGCCGCGTACGGCCACCTCTTCCGGCGCATGTAGGCCCGCGCCGCCGCGACGTCGGCGACCGCTACTCTACCGGACGGCGAAGCCTTCCCTCCGGGCGGCTGCCGAGAGCCGGGCGTCGCTGCAGACCACCTCCAGGTCGGCCGGCTCCTCCGCGGATGCAGTCAGGGCCGCCGCCAACTGCAGCGCGTCGGCAGCGCGCAACGGGTGCACGCGCAGCAAGCGGATGGCCCGGCGTCGAATCCGATCCAGCGGCCGGATTTCGACCCAACCCGCCGCCAGGTCCGCGAGCCGCCCGAGGGACTGCTCGAGCCCCGCATCGTCGATGGCGCCTTCCCGGTAGAGGCGGCATACGGCGGACGCGCATTCGACCCAACTGCCCCACCACGTCACGATCCCCTCGTCCTGGCGAAGCACCGCGCGCCGGCTCTCGCTCGCCGCTTCGTCGACCAGCAGCGACACCAGGGCCGAGGAGTCCCAGTACTTCACCGCTCTCCCTCGCGTTCGGCGACGATCAGGCGGCTGGCGCTGACGCCCTCCGGCAGGCTAGGGACGGGAGCGGCCAGGAAACGATCGAGGTCGAGCCGAGCGCGGGGAGGACTGGCGATCCCCCGCCGCACCAGCTCGGCCTCGCTCTCGCCGGCGCCGCCATCGCTCGTCCTGCACGACTCGATCCGGGCCACCGGGCGTCCGCGGTGCGTAATGAGCACGGTCTCGCCCCGGCGCACCTCGTCCAGAAGGGCGCTGAAGCCGTTCTTCGCGTCGCTCACACTGGCGCTCTTCATCTGGCCATCATAGCGCCGCCAACCCGTCGCAAGCTCCGGGTCGGCCCCAGCCCCACCGTCCCAGGAGCTTGCGCCGCAGCACGCACGCCGTTGGCGTTTCTGCGGCGCAAGCTCCTAGGCTATTCAACTTGGACGGTTGAGATGGGGCAGGTCGCGATCGTCACCGGCGCTTCGAGCGGCATCGGGCGGGCCCTCGCACTGGAGCTCGCACGGGAGGGTTACGACCTCGGGCTCACCGCCCGCCGCGGGGACCGGCTCGAGAGCCTGGCGGTCGAGATCCGGGCGAGCGGCACGCGGGCGGAGTACGAGAGTGCCGACGCCACCCGGCGCGACGAGACGCACGCGGCCCTCGCGGCGCTCGCCGAGCGGCTGGGTCCCGTCGACCTCCTGGTCGCCAACGCGGGGATCGGACTCGGCACGGATGCGCTGGCTCCGAACGCGGAGACTCTGGAAGCCGAGTTCCGGGTCAACGTCTTCGGCGCGTTCTATGCCATCGAGGCGGTGCTTCCGGCGATGCGAGAGCGCGGGAGCGGCCACGTCGTCGCCATCTCCAGCCTTGCGAGCCATCGCGGGCTGCCCGGCGCGGCCGGCTACTGCGCGACGAAGGCGGCGCTCACCCGACTCGTCGAGGGGATGCGTCCCGACTGGGCCCGCGCCGGCATCGGGGCGACCATCGTCCATCCCGGCTACGTCCGCTCGGAGCTCACGGACCGGAACCGCTACCGCATGCCGCTGCTGATGGAAACGGACCGCGGGGCGCGCCTCATCGCCCGCGCCATCCGCCGCCGGAAGAAGGTCTACGAGTTCCCGTGGCGCATGTCGCTCCTCGTGCGCCACCTGGTGCGGCACCTGCCGGACCGGCTGCTCGCCAGTCGCATCCGCTCCGACAAGCGCCCGGCCCAGTCCTGACCGCGTCAGGAGAGTCGAGGCCCCACGAAGCCCTGCGACGGGATCGACGGTGTCATTCCGGTGCGATTATGCGAGCGGCGACGCTTACGACCCAGTTGGCGTCGCCGAGCGCCTGTTCCGCTTGCTCCTGGTCGTACTCCTCAGTCGGGATGAAGTCGATCGCTCCGTAGAACGCCAGCTCCCGTTCCTTCCGAAGGGCGGTCGAGATCTCCCCCAGTCGTTCGATTCCATCGTCCGTAACACCCGGAAACCGGTCGCGATGCTGCCGGATGAGCCTGCCGACGTCGTGCCAGTGCGGCGGCTCCATGCCGACCTGTCGCAGCATCCCCTTGAGCGCGAGCTCGACCACCTCCTGCGCCTCCCGGACCACGTCGGAGTACGCGTCCTTGCGCAGGAACACGTCCAGAACCTCGAGCCGCACTTTCGCCTTCGCCAGGTAGCTCTCGGCGAGCGACGTGTTCGTCATTCCGCGAAGAGGTCGAAGACATCGCCCGGCTTGTAGTCGGGCTTCAGATCCCAGTACCAGGCGTTGCCCAGCCAGACTCGCCTCGAGCCCAGCGCACGGAGACGGCGCCGCAGACGGTCGAGCGCCGCGGCCAGGCAATCCTGCGGGTCGAAGAGGATGCAGGCGTCTTCCGTCATGTCGAGAAGCAGCATCGAGCCGCGCTCGAGTTCCGTCGGGGTCATCAGCACCGGCGAGAGCTCGGGCTGCAGGCCGGCCGTCCGGGCGGCATCGAGGGAGGGGCGCAGACGATCCTCGACGGCCCGAAAGTCGCGCAGGCGGAGCGAGTGCCGATCCGCCAGCCCCTCAGCCACGATCAGCAGGTCGATGTCCGAATCGGGTCGCGGCAGGCCGCGGCCGACCGATCCATACACGGCTACCGACAGCAGCCGGTCTCCGTAGTGCTTCCGACACGCCCCGGTCAGATCGGCGAGCAACGCGTCATATGCCGCCTGCACCCCGGGATTATAGGAGCGACGCGTCCTGCTCCTCGAAGAGCTCCAGCAAGCGGAAGACCGTGCGGTGGTTCCGGATGGTCACCTGCTGATAGGCCGGAGTCGCGGCCAGCTTCATCCACGTCGTGCGGGTCTCCTGCTCCTTCGAGATCGACCAGAAGATCACGCCGGGCCCGGTGGCGAGTGATTCGATGTCCGGCTTCGGCGGAGGCAACTGTGCGACGACACGCCGGGGCGTGACGCCGCGCAGCGTGAACAGGGCGTTGTGCTTCCGATCGTCGTCCCGGCCCCAGCCGGCAGGGGCCGCCCGGACCGCAGCCCGGTACCGCGCGCGGGGGAAGACGACGGCCCGCACGGGCTGCCCCAGGCGCTCCGACAGGCGCGTCTCGATGGCACGCGTGAGTTCCGCGACCCGCGTCTCCGGGGAGCGGAACAGCACGTTGCCGCTCTGGATGTAGGTCCGGACGCCCGCGTATCCGAGGTCCTCGAAGCAGCGGATCAGATCGGCCTTCGAGATGACGTTCTGCCCGCCGACGTTCAGGCCGCGCAGCAGGGCCAGGAACGGCAAGTTGGCGGTTGGCATCGGGATGTGTCCCGGACCGCAGGGGATCGTCCTCCCGCTGCGCATTCGAAGCACGGCCGGCGGCCGGTCGAACGTCGGGGTCGTGCTGCCGGCCGAGGTCGGGGACGTGTTAGTTGCCGCCCGCCTGAACTGCTCGGCGTGGCGGCCTACTCCCCCGCGCCGACGCGGACGACGAGTCGCTCTGCCGCTTCCCGTTCCGAGTCGCTCGCCCGGAGCTCGAGCTCGTAGACGCCCGGCGCGTCGAACCACGCCAGCGTGCGGGGCTCGCCGGGCGCGCTGAAGCGCACGGCGCCCGGGCCATCGAGCACGCGCCAGGCGCTGGTCAGCTGGCCCCCGCGCGGCAGGCCCTCGTCGCGGACGCTCCCGAACAGCTTGAGCTCTACCCCGACCGCCACCTCGACCTCGGGCGGCTCGCCTTCGGGGCCGCGGCGCAGTCCGAGGAAGCGGACGAGCGGCGACCGGTTCAGACAGACGCCGTGCGGCGCCGTCTCGAGGTCGACCTCGCGCAGCACGGCGCCCCGCGTCCGGTCGTCGAGCTCCCAGTTGTACTGCAGCATGTCCTCGCTGGTCGACGTCGTCGTGCCGGCGTGGGAGAGGCTCCAGCGGAGCCCGCCGGTGAAGTCCGTCCCCATCACCATGACGCACTGGAAGCGGTGGTGGCCCGGCCGGAAGGTCGTCGGCTGCCGCCGGTCGGCCGGCTCCGTGCCGAACGCGTTGCCGGCGCTCGGTGGAATGGTGACCTCGTCGAAGTTGTGACTGAAGTAGGCGTAGGAGATGACGTACACGCCGTCATCGGTGACGTGGAAACCGTCGTAGACCGGGTAAATCGGCTGGCTCGACTGCGCGGCGGCGGACCCCCCGCACAGAGCGGCGGTCAGCACTGCCGCGGGCAGTCCCCGCGCGACGCGACGAACGTTCATGTCCCCGACTCCTGGCCCCCCGAATCAGCGTGTAGACTGACGGGAACGAGCCGAGATTTCAAGCGCGCCCGGCGGGCGCGGACCGTGAGGTGTTGCCATGCGTCGAAGCCGGAATCCCGCCGCGCGTTGCGCGGTGCTCGCCAGCCTCGTCGCCCTGTCCGGCGCGGCGGTCGCCGCCGCCGGAGGGTCCGGAGCACCGCCCGCCCCGGCCGCCGCACAGGCCGAGGCAGCTCCGTCGGAAGCGACCTTCAACCGCGACGTCCTGCCGATCCTGCAGCGCTCGTGCCAGCGCTGCCACCGGCCCGGCACCGGGGCGCCGATGTCGCTCCTGACCTTCGAGGAAGCGCGCCCGTGGGCGCGGGCGATCAAGGACCGCGTCATCACCCGCCAGATGCCGCCGTGGCACCTCGACCGGAGCATCGGCGAGTACACGGCCGATCCGTCGCTGAGCGACGCCGAGATCGCCACCGTCGCGCAGTGGGTCGACGCCGGAGCGCCCCGCGGCAACCCCGCGGATGCGCCGCCCCCGCTCGACCTGGCCAGCCTCAACGAGTGGACCTACGGCGAGCCGGACCTCGTCGTGCAGATGAAGGAGGGGTTCCGGATCCCGGCCGAGGGGCCCGACTTCTACCCCTCCGAGATCGTCGACCCCGGTCTCACCGAGGACCGCTACGTCAAGTGGGTGCAGATCATCCCCGAGGCCTACTGCTGCGTGCACCACTCCCACGTCTACGTGAGCGTGCCCGAGACCACCGAGGACCTCGAGGAGTTCCGTCTCGGCATGGGGTCGAACACCGAGGAGATCGATCTCATCGAGTACGCCATGGGGAGCACGGGGCAGTACTACCCGGAGGGCACCGGCCGCAAGCTCCCGGCGGGAGGCCTGTTCCGCTTCGCGCCGCACTACCACCCGTGGGGGGAGGAGACGATCGACCGCCAGAAGGTGGGCGTCAAGTTCTACCCGCCGGGCGAGGTTCCCGAGCTCATCGTCACCGCGCACCGCATCCGGACGGGCATCGGCCACGACTGGAAGCTGAACCGGGAGGCGGTGGAGGACCGCTTGCTGCGCGCCGGCTACGACCTCGACCTCCACGCCGACCGCATGCCGGCCGGCGCCCTGATCGACGACAACACGCTGAACGGGGTGGCCCTGCTGAGCATCCCGCCGCACAGCGTCGTGCGCCACGAGCGCTTCTGGCCGCTGCCGCAGGCCGCGCTCGTCCTCAGCTTCCAGCCCCACATGCACTTCCGGGGCAAGCGCATGCTGCTCGAGGCGATCCACCTCGACGGCCGCCGCGAGGTGCTGACCGACGTCGTCAACTACGAGCAGACGTGGCAGATCGTCTATCCCTACCGGGAGCCGCACCTGTTCCCGAAGGGGACCATCCTGCACACCGTGTCGTGGCATGACAACACCGCCAACAACCGCCACAACCCGGACCCGTCGGGCTGGGTCGGCTGGGGCGGCCGCACGATGGACGAGATGGGCCACGGCTGGACGGACGTCGCGTTCATGACCGACGAGCAGTACGCCCGCCGCCTGGCCGAGCGCGAGGCGCAGGCGAACGACGAGTAGCGCACGCGCCGCAGGGCCGAATCCGCGGCGGAAGTTCACCCCGCTAGCCATGTTCCGCCGGCCGGCCTTCTGGGCCGCGTTCGCCGCCGCCTCCGCCGCCTGCGCGGCGTTCGCGGTGCTGAACTTCCCGCGGGCGTTCTCGATGGTCGAGCTCGACCTCGAGATGGACCGCGCGGGCGCCCTGGCCGAGGCGCGCCGGCTGGCCGGCGAGCTCGACTGGGGGCCGCCGGACTACCGCCAGGCGGCCAGCTTCCGCGTAGACGACCGCGTCCGCAGCTTCGTCGAGCTCGAAGGGGGCGGGGCCCCCGCCTTCCAGGGCCTCCTGCGCGACGGCCCCTTCCATCCCTACCAGTGGATCGTCCGGCACTTCCGCGGCGGCGAGGTGCGCGAGGTCGAAGTCCGCTTCCGGCCCGACGGCGCGCCGTACGGCTTCCGCGAGCGGCTGCCCGAGGACGCGCCCGGCGCCGCGCTCGGCACCGAAGCCGCCCGCGCCATCGCGGAGGAGAGCGGAACCGGCGCTCCCTGGAACGTCGCCCTCGACGACTACGAGGCCGTCGAGTCGTCCCAGGAGGAACGGCCCGGCGGCCGGGTCGATCACACGTTCGTCTACGAGCGGAGCGATCGGCAGGCCGGCGAAGGGCGCTTCCGGCTGCGGCTCGTCGTGAGCGGCGACCGGCTGACCGAGCTGACGCACGTGCTGCAAGTGCCAGAGGCGTTCGACCGCCGTTTCGAGGAGATGCGCTCCGCCAACGAGGGCATCACGATCGGCGGCGGCTTCCTGACCATCCTCCTCTACGGGGTGGGCGGCATCGGCGTCGGCCTGTTCGTGATGCTGCGGCAGCGCCGGGTGTTGTGGCGGGCGCCGCTCGCCTGGGGCGCCGGCGTGGCCGTGGCGCAGCTCCTGGCCGGACTCAACCAGTGGCCGCTGCTCTGGATGGGGTACGACACCGCGGTCTCGGAGACCGGCTTCGCCCTGCAGCAGGCGACGTCGCTGGTCGCCCTGACGTTGGCGTTCACCGCACTGTTCACGCTGTCGTTCATGGCCGCGGAGAGCCTGTCGCGCTGCGCCTTCCCGCACCACGTGCAGTTCTGGCGCTCGTGGTCGCGCGATGGCGCCCGCTCGTGGCCCGTGCTGGGGCAGACCCTGGCCGGCTACCTCATCGTCGGCATCGACCTGGCGTTTCTCGTCGGCTTCTACTGGATCACCACCGGCTATCTCGGCTGGTGGTCGCCCTCCGACACGCTGCTCAACCCGGATTCGCTCGCGACGCCGTTTCCCTGGCTCGGCCCCATCGCGCTGTCGCTCCAGGCCGGCTTCTGGGAGGAGTGTCTCTTCCGCGCCGTGCCGCTGGCCGGCGCGGCGCTCATCGGCGAGCGGTTCGGTCACCGCCGCGCCTGGATCGCGGGCGCGTTCGTCCTGCAGATCCTCATCTTCGGGGCCGGCCATGCCGCCTATCCGACGCAGCCGTCCTACGCGCGGGTCGTCGAGCTCGTCGTCCCGTCGACGATCTTCGGCCTCCTCTACCTGCGCTTCGGCCTGCTGCCGGCCATCGTCATGCACTTCGCGTTCGACGCCGTGCTGTTCGCGATGCCGCTGTTCGTGTCGTCGGCTCCCGGCGCCCGGGTGGACCAGGCCATCTTCCTCCTTCTCTTCCTGACGCCGCTCTGGGTCGTGCTCCGCGCCCGCCGGCAGGGCGGCGGCTGGATCGAGGCGGGGACGGAGTTGCGCAACGAAGGGTGGACCCCACCCGCGGTCGAGGCCCGCGCCGACCCCGCTCCGCCGCCGGGCGCCCGACCGCTGGCCCTGCCGCCGGCACGGGCGGCGATCGCGGTCTGCGTCGCCGGCCTCGGGCTCTGGGCGTACGCGGCGGCAACGCCGAACGAGGCGCCGCGCCTCGGGGCGGATCGCAGGGCGGCGCTGGCCGCGGCCGGCGAGACGCTCGCCGCGCAGGGCATCGATCCGGGCGAGTGGACGGTGACGAGCACCGCACGAGGCGGCCTCGGCGTCGAGCACCGCTTCGTCTGGAGCGAGGCCGGCCCGGAACGGCACCGCGCGCTGCTGGGCACCTACCTCGCGCCCCCGCGGTGGCGGGTGCGGCATGCCCGCTTCACGGGCGACGTGGCGGCGCGCGCCGAGGAGCACATCGTCTGGGTCGGCGCGGACGGCGCGGCGGGACGGCGGGAGCACCGGCTGGCGGAAGACACGGCCGGGGCGGCGCTGGCCGAGGCGGCGGCGCGGCGACTGGCGCACTCCGCGCTCGGCGAAGCGGAGACCCTCGCCGAGGTGTCGGCCGAGTCGACGCGCCGGCCCGAGCGCACGGACTGGACCTTCACCTTCCGCGACGAGGCGGTCGGCGGCCTGGCGGGCGGCGAGGCGCGCGTCGAGGTCGAGATCGCCGGCGACGAGGTCGTCGACCTGCGCCGCTACGTGTTCGTCCCCGAGGCATGGCGCCGGGCGGACGAGCAGCGGGTGGCGACGCTGTCCATCGGCTTCATCGCGTCGAACCTGCTCGGCGGACTGCTCCTGGTCGCGGGGGCCGTCGCCGCGGTCGTCGGCTGGACCCGAGGACGATTCCGGGTCCGAACCGGGCTCACACTCGCCGGAGTGGCGTTCGGCGTAGCCGCCGTCGGCCTGGCGAACGACTGGCCGATCCTGATGGACGGGCTCTCGACCGCCCAGCCGCTCCCGTTGCAGCTCGGCATCGGTCTCGTGGGAGCGCTGATCGGCGGTGGACTGATCGCGATCGTCCAGGGGCTGCTGGCGGGTCACACCCATGCCCTCGTGGTCGCCGCGCCCGCCGGCGACCCGGCCGGGCAACCGGGCACCGGAAGGCAGGCGGCCACCCTGACGGGACTCGCGCTCGGCCTTGCATTCCTGGGCATCCTGGCCCTGGCGGAGCTGGTCGTCGACGGCGCCGCTCCCCCCTGGTCGGCCTACTTCGCGGCATCCTCGGCGGCCCCGTGGCTGGCGGCCGCGCTCTCCCCGATCCGTTCGTTTCTGCTGCTGGCGCTGGGAACGCTGCTCGTGGTGACGGCCGTCAACTCGTTCACGGCAGGCTGGACCCGCCGGAGAGCCGCGGGCGGTGCGGCGCTGGTGCTCGTCGGAGCGCTTCTGGGACCCGGAACGGCGTCGGGAGACCTGCTGGCGTGGACGGTGACCGGGATTCTGGCTGGCGGCCTGCTGCTAGGGGCCTACGTATGGGTGCTGCGCGCGCACCCGGCGCTCATCGTCGTCGCGGCGGGCGCGATGACGGTGCCCGGCCTGCTGGAGCGCGCGATGGAGCAGGCGTACGGCGGCGCCCTCGCCGGCTCGCTGGCGGGCGCCGCCGCGGTGTCGTACCTGGCCTGGCGCTGGTTCACGCACCTCGCGCCGGCACGAGGGTGAGGCCTCCGCGATGAGCCGCGTCTACGTCATTCACGAGAACGACACCTGGGTCGAGCCGCTCCGGGCGGCCTTCGACGAGCTCGCCGTGCCCTTCACGGAGTGGTTCCTGGACGAGGGCACGCTCGACCTCACCGTGCCACCCCCAGACGGCGTCTTCTACAACCGGATGAGCGCCTCGTCGCACACCCGCGGCCATCGTTATGCCCCCGAGCACACGGCCGCGGTTCTCGCCTGGCTCGAGCGCCACGGCCGCCACGTCGTCAACTCGGGCCGCGCCCTGCAGCTCGAGATCAGCAAGGTGGCGCAGTACGCGGCGCTCGAGGCGTGCGGCATCCGCACCCCCGAGACGGTAGCCACGATCGGGCGAGACGCGCTCGTCGAGGCCGCCCGCCACTTCCCGACGCCGTTCATCACGAAGCACAACCGGGCCGGCAAGGGCCTCGGCGTCCGGCGTTTCGACGAGGCGGAGGCCCTCGCGCGCTACGCCCGGAGCGACGATTTCGAGCCGTCCGTCGATGGGATCACGCTCATCCAGCGCTACATCGACGCGCCCGAGCCGTGCATCACGCGCGTGGAGTTCGTCGGGGGTCACTTCCTGTACGCGGTGCGGGTCGACACGAGCCAGGGGTTCGAGCTCTGCCCTGCCGACGCCTGCCGCGTCGACGACGCGTTCTGCCCCGCCGGGGACGCCGGCGATGCCGGCGAAGACGGGCTGTTCCGCATCCTCGACGACTTCAACCACCCGCTCCTCGGGCCGTACACCCGCTTTCTGCACGGCAACGGAATCCACATCGCCGGCATCGAGTTCATCGTCGACCGCGACGGCGTCGCCTACACCTACGACGTCAACACCAATACGAACTACAACAGCGCGGCGGAGCGCGACACGCCCCACTCCGGAATGCACGCCATCGCCTCCCATCTTGGACGAGAGCTGGCGCAGCTCGACCGGGAGGCGGCGAGCCGCGCCGACGGGATGGCGATCGGGAGGCAGGAGTCTCTGGCCCGGGACTCCTGAAGGAGGCCTGAAGGACTCCTGAAGGACGCCTGAAGGATTGGGCTCCACTGCGTTGCGTTCGGCGACGCAGGCTCCCGGAAGACGCGGGCTCCTGTAGGATGGATGCGCCAAGCGGAGCCGGCGGGCGACCCTTGGCGAGTGCGTGGCGGCCGCCGTCCGTGCGGGCGCTGGCGTGCATCGGTCGCAGGCTCGAGCTCGCCGTGTTGCAGGCGCGTCCCGGCGCGCCGTCAGGGAGGAATCAGCATGCGGATCTGGTTGGGGCTACTCACCGCGGCGCTTGTCGCATTCGCACCGGCGGGCGCCGCCGCCGACGTGACCATCGAGGACTGGCGGGGCGAGTCGGTGACGGCCCGCGAGGGGTCGGTCGACTCGGACGGCGTCAACATCGTCTTCCATACCGCCGGCGAGGGGCCGCTGGTGGTCTTCGTGCACAGCATCGTCGGCCCCTGGTTCGACTGGCGGAACCAGATGGTCGCGCTCTCGGAGCACTACCGCGTGGTGGCGATGTCGACCCGCGGCACGGACAAGAGCGACAAGCCGACCGGGGTCGAGAACTACACGATGGCGAAGATCTCGGGCGACATCGCCGCCATCATCGACCACTTCGGCGAGGAGCGCGCGATCATCGTCGGCCAGGACAGCGGCGGCTTCTATGCCTGGCACTTCGCGATGACCCACCCGGACCGGACCGAGCGGCTGATCTCGCTCGGCACCGTCCATCCCGCCGGCCTCATCCGCGAGCTCGCCTCGGACCCCGAGCAGCAGCAGGCCAGCATGTTCCAGCGCGGCATGCAGGAGAACCCCAACGCGGCCGCCGACTTCGGCGCCCGCATGCGGGCCGGGGCCGCCCAGGGTGCCGGCGGCGACGACCCGCTCGCCGCGCTCCGCGCGGAGGCGATCGAGCGCCTCAACGCCGAGTCGGTCGTCAACTTCTACAAGGCCAACTGGCCGCGGCCGCCGTTCAGCCTCGAGACCGAGGGCTTCGGGTTCCGCATCGGGGAGTTCCCGGCCGTGCAGGCGCCGACGCTGCTCATCTACGGGAAGAACAGCCAGCCGTTCAAGCCCGGCACGCTGAACGATCTGTGGCGCTGGGTCGACGGAGAGCTGACGATCCAGGTGCTGCCGGGCGTGGGGCACGGCCCGCACAACGAGGCGCCCGGGATCGTGACGCCGCGCATCCTGGAGTGGCTGGGCGCGGGCGGCACTTCGAACTGACGGCGGGCCACTCCCCCGGAAGGAGATCCCGATGACCGCGACCCGCCTCGATCGACGGCGCTTCCTCGCGCTCGGCTCGCTCGGGGCCGCCGCGGTCGTCGGGCGACCGGCCTTCGTCGGACCACCGGCGATCGCAGGACGACCGGCGGGTCTTGCGTCGTCGCCGGGCGTGGCGGGGGCGGCGGCCGGCGAACCGTCGCCGCACGCCGGGGCCGGCGCAGCGCCCGAGGCCGGGCCGGTGCGGATGACCGGAGACGGTCTCGGGCTGACCCCGGCCGAGACCGCGGCGCGCTGGACGGAGCTGGCCGCCGACGGCCGGGTCGAGCGCGACAGCTACTCCAACGGCGGCGCGGTGGCCGCGCTCGAGGCGCACTTCGCCGAGGTGCTCGGCAAGGAGCGCGCCGTCTTCCTGCCAACCGGCACGCTCGCCAACCACCTGGCCGTGCGCACGCTGGCGGGCGGGACCGGGCGCGCCGTCGTGCAGGCCGAGAGCCACCTGTTCAACGACTCCGGCGACTGCGTGCAGACGCTGAGCGGAATCACGCTGATGCCGCTGGGACCGGGCCGGGCCGGTTTCCGCCTCGACGAGGTACAGGAGGTCATCGCGCGCACGGCGGGGGGACGCGTGTCGCGGCCGGTCTCGGTCATCTCGATCGAGACTCCGGTCCGGAGGCGCTACGGGGAGACCTTCGATCAGGCGGAGCTCGACCGCATCACCGCGTTCGCGAAGCGGGAAGGCATCGGGCTGCACCTCGACGGCGCGCGCATCTTTCTCCAGAGCGCCGCCACCGGCCGCGCCGTGTCCGACTACGCACGGCCCTTCGACACCGTCTACGTATCGCTCTACAAGTACTTCAACTCGGTCTCCGGCGCGGTCCTGGCCGGTCCGCGCGCCCTTCTGGACGAGCTGTACCACGTGCGCCGGATGTTCGGCGCCGGGCTGCCGGGGGCGTGGCCGTTCGCGGCCCTCGCCCGGCACTACGCGCCGGGCTTCACCGAGCGGTTCCGGCAGGCCCTCGCCGTCTCGGAAGCGTTCATCGAACGCCTCGGCGGCCACGGAGCCTTCGCGGTGGAGCGCGTCCCGGCGGGCACCAACCTCTTCACCCTGCGGGTCGCGCAGGCGGACGGGGCCGCCTTCCGGGCGCGGCTCGGCCGGCGCGGGATCCATCTCGGCGCGCCGCGAGGCCTCGGCCGCGGCGACTCCGATGGCGGCGAGCCCGGCCGGGCCCGCTTCCTCCTGGCGGTCAACGAGACCTGGAACCGCAGGTCGGCAGATGCGTTGGCCGATACGTTCATCGGAGCGCTACGCACATGAGCCCGGGCCCATGAGACTGGCGGCATCGGGCCCCGCGACGGCGACCACCGCCCCGCGTCCCCTCGCACGACGGCCCCGAGCATGCTGATCACCGCATCCGAGTTCGCCGAGTTCCTGCGGGCGCAGCTCGACGAGCTGGCCCGGACGGAGTTCGATCAGGTCCGGTACGGCGACACCGGGACGGCGTCCCTTCTGGCGCTGATCCTGGTTGCCGCCTGCCTGCTCACGCTCGCCCGGCGCTCGCTGACACGACGCGCCCACGCCCGCCAGCACTCGGGGCATTCCGTGGCCCGCCGCTTCCGGCGCGGGCCCATTGCCGCCGTGCTCTACGTCGTCCCCAAGCTGCTCCTGGGGCTGGCCGTGGCGGCGCTGCTGGTCGCCGCGTCCGATCCGTTCCTGACCGCGACCGAGCAGGTTACGGGGGACGTCGAGTCGCGCGTGCGGATCGACCTCGTCGACACGTCGCTCTCGATGGCGTGGGAGTTCGCCAACACCGACCGGTCGCGGGCGGAGGTGGCCCGCGAGGCGCACCTCGCGTTCCTGGAGATGCGGCGGCAGAAGAACGACCGCGTGTCGCTGTGGATGTTCTCGTCGTACCCCTACATGGTCGACGACTTCGTGCTCGACGACGAGCTCTACTACTACCAGGTGATGGACGCGCCGTACGTCACGGTGAAGATCCTCGCCCCCGAGCCGGGCACGGCGCGCGATCGCTTCTACGTCTCCCAGGACCGGGTCCAGATCATCCCCAGCGAGGGAACGACGGACATCGTCCGGGCGCTCAAGGCGGTCATCCGGCACTTCGACCAGGACGAGGCGATACTCGGCACGAACGTCACCGCCCACCGCGCGGTCCTGATCATCACCGACGCCGACGTCGACGAGATGCCGTCGGCCGAGTTCGTGGCCCTGAACCAGCGCAACATCGTCCCCTACGTCATCTACATCAACACGACCGACGCGCGCGCCGCCCGCCTGGAGGTCTCGTCCACCCCGCCCCTCATCGAGCAGATCCGGGACTTCGGGGGCGACTACTTCGACGTCACCGACCAGGACAGCCTGGAGCGCGCCTACGAGGCGATCGACGAGCGCGAGGCGGTGCGCGTCGAGCTCACGCACCGCGCCCTGAAGGTGCCGATCTACTCGCGCTTCCTCCTCGTCAGCCTGGCCCTGCTGGTGGTCGGCATCCCGGCCGGCTTCGTCGCGGAGCTCCTCTGGGGCACGCACCCCTGAGCCCGCCGTTCGTCGCCGCGACCGCAAGGTCGCGCTGCGGCCTCCGCTCGGCGCCCAACCCAATCCTTCAGCAGTCCACGCCGTTCTACGGCGCGGACCGCTGGCCCGCCGTTCGTCGCCGCGACCGCAAGGTCGCGCTGCGGCCTCCGCCGCCGGTTGACAGCGCGGCCCGTCACGCTGCACATTAAGCAGATCACGCGGACGACGGTCGGTGGTCGGACTGCCGGCAGCGTTCCGCGTACGCTTATCCGCGAGGGGAGGCAGTTCCATGAAGGCCCGAGGCATCCGTTCGCTCGGCGTTGCCGCCGTCGCCGCCGCTCTGCTGCTGGTTCCGGGGACGGCAAGCGCGCAGGCGGACGACCCGACGTTCACGCGCGACGTGGCACCCATCCTGCAGCGCTCGTGCCAGACCTGCCACCGCGAGGGCGCCATCGCCCCGATGTCGCTCCTGACCTACGAGGAGACGCGGCCCTGGGCCCGCGCCATCCGCGAGAAGGTCGAGACGCGGACCATGCCTCCCTGGTTCATCGACAAGAACATCGGCGTGCAGGGCTTCAAGTACGACCGCTCGCTGAGCGACGCCGAGATCGAGACCATCGTCGACTGGGTGGACGCGGGCGCCCCGCGCGGCAACCCCGCCGACATGCCGCCGCCGGTGGAATTCGCCGCCCGCGACATCTGGCACACCGGCGAGCCCGACTGGATCGTGCCGATTCCGGAGCCCTTCGTGGTTCCGGCGGAGGGCGCCAACTGGTGGGGCGACCTCTTCTCCGAGTCGGGCCTGACCGAGGACCGCTGGATCAAGGCGGTGGAGACGAAGCCGTCGGCGGAGGGCTTCCCGGTGGTGCACCACGCGGTGACCCGGCTGCAGGAGTCCATCGACTCGGACGAGGGCGACTTCCTCAACGAGTACGCGCAGGGCAAGAACGGCGACGTCTTCCCCGAGGGCACGGGGCGCCTCGTCAAGGCGGGGTCGATCATCCGCTTCAACATGCACTACGCGTCGATCGGCGAGGAGCGGACGGACCGCACCAGCGTCGGCCTCACCTTCTACCCGAAGGGCGAGGAGCCGGAGCACGAGCTCTTCTCGCGGGGCCTCGGCCAGAACTACGACCTCGACATCCCGCCCGGCGAGGACGACGTGCGGCACGACAGCTACCACACGTTCGACGCCAACGTCCGCCTGACCGGGTTCCAGCCGCACCTGCACAATCGCGGCAAGCGGCAGTGCATCGAGGCGATCTACCCGGACGGCGAGGTCGAGACGCTGAGCTGCGCGGACTGGGACTTCGGCTGGCACATCGTCTACAACTACGCGGACGACGTGCAGCCGCTGCTGCCGAAGAACACCATCCTGCACACGATCACGTGGCACGACAACTCCCGCGCCAACCGCTGGAACCCCGATCCGCGCAACTGGGCCGGCTTCGGGCAGCGGTCGAGCGACGACATGAGCTTCACCTGGACGAGCTGGTTCGAGCTCAGCGACGAGGAGTACGAGGCGGCGGTCGCCGAACGTGAGGCCCTGACCGCGAACGACAACTGAACGGCTGCGGGGACGGCGCCGGAGCAACGTGCGTTACGGCGCTGTCCGCCGCGCGCCGACGGCGGCGATGAGGACTGTCATGACCAGGGAAGGGCAGCGGGCAGCGGTAACCGCGGCGGTCGGGCTCGCGCTGGTGGCGTCCGTGGCGGCAGCGCCCGCCGGGGCGCAGGTGCGCTGGGATCGGGGGCAGAACGTGGCTCCCGTCTACGAGGGCTGGACGCAGAACGACGACGGCTCCTACACGCTGTACTTCGGGTACCTCAACCGCAACTACCGGGAGAGGCCGCACATCCCGCTCGGCGAGGCCAACTTCTTCGAGCCCGGCCCTTCCGACCGCGGCCAGCCGACGCACTTCTACCCGCGGCGCCAGCAGTTCGTGTTCACCGTCGAGGTGCCGGCGGAGTTCGGCGACGGCGAGCGCGATCTCGTCTGGACCCTCACCCATGCGGGCCGGACCGACAAGGCGTACGGGTCGATCTGGCTCTCCTGGGAGCTCGACGGGGGCGTGCTGCGGGCCAACCGCGGCATGGGCCTGCAGGGTGCGCCGGCCGACAATCAGCGGCCGGCCATCTCGCTCCCCGGCGGCACGGAGCTCGAGGTCACGCTCCCCGACACGCTGACGCTGACCGCCGTCGTCAGCGACGACGGGATCCCGGGACCGCGTCCGCCCGCGAGGGCGCCGTCGGACGCCCGGGCGGCGGCCGCGGCCCGGCTGCGGGCGTCGCTCCCGAGCCCCAACAATCAGGCCGTCGTCAGCGCGCGGGTGGCCGGCGAGACCGGCCTCGCCCTCACCTGGACGCAGTACCGGGGCTCCGGCACGGCCACGTTCGACCCGCAGGCCATCTCCGTCGAGGGCGGCCGCGGCGGCGAGGCCGTCACCACCGTCCGCTTCGACGAGCCCGGCACCTACGTGCTGCGCGGCTACGCCGACGACTCCATCCAGACCACGCCGGTCGACGTCACGGTGACCGTGCACCCGGCCGCGACCTCTCCGTGACGGGGCCCACGAGGGCACAGGCGGGCGCGCGGGTCGGCGCGGTGCTCCTGGCACTGGCCGCGGCATCCCCCATCCTCGCCGGCGTTGCCGCGGCGGACGGTGTCTACCTGCGCGCCGGCGTGGGGCTCGACCGCTCCTCCGACGCCCGGTTCACGGACACGGACTGCGCAACCGACGGCCTGTACGGCTGCGGTGCGGGAACGGACGGCGCTCCCTTCGGCGCGCTCGGGGACTTCGGTGCCATCACCGGCCTCGAGGTCGGCGTCGGCTACCGCGCGGCACCCGCCCTCCGCATCGAGGGTCTGGTGCAGTCCCGTCCGCGCGCCGCCTACGCCGGCCGCGCCAACTTCCTCGCCGCGGACCGCCGGCAATCGGTGTCGGCCGACCTGGCCGTGCTCTCCGGCCTGGCCGTGGCGTACGCCGACCTGGCCGAGCTGGGCCTGCCGGGGCTCGGCCACCTCCGCCCGTTCGTCGGCGGCGGGGCGGGCGTCTCGCGCATCGCCCTGGACGAGACCACGATGACGTTCCCGCGCACGATGACCCTGGTTCCCGCGGGCCGGCGGACCAGCCTCGCCTGGATGGCGGCGGCGGGGCTCGCGATGCCGCTCGGCGCCGCGGCGACGCTCGACCTCGCCTGGCGCTACCTGGCGTCCGGCCGCGCCGCCACCGGCGCGGGCACCGGCCGCGTGCTCTTCCACGACGGCAGCATCCACTACCGCAACGGCCGGCCCAACGAGTTCCGCCTCGGTGAGACGCACGCGCGCCTCGCGAGTCACGGCCTGCAGCTCTCGCTGCGCTACGCGTTCTGAAGGCGCATCATGTACTCAGTCACCAAGCGCATCGACTTCTGTTACGGGCATCGCCTGCTGAACTACGACGGCGTCTGCAAGCACCCCCACGGCCACAACGCCGTCGCGGAGGTGGAGGTGCGGACCGAGTCGCTCGACGACCGGCACATGGTCTGCGACTTCAGCGATA
>JAPOYG010000180.1:11607-18606 GCA_026706755.1 Acidobacteriota bacterium | reverse complement strand
TCGTCCACCCGTTCCTCACCCGCCACTCTCTGCGTCCTCGCGGCCTTCTTGCGACGGCGCCGCCCCATCGTGCGACGCTCGTCCTGCCGCGTGTCACGTCACCGGCCGGCGAGCTCGCGCAGCAGGCTCTCGGCCGCGGTGCCCGCGGCGGCCATCAGCGGCGTCCGGCCGCGCTTGTTCTCCACGGCGACGACGGCGCCGCGCTCCACCAGGAAAGCGACGAGGTCCGCCGCGCCGGTTCCTGCCGCGCCGTGGAGCGCCGTGTCGCCGGCGTCGGTCGCGGCGTTCACGTCGCTGCCGCCGAGGTCCCAGACGAAGCGGGTGGCGGCCAGGGCGCGCACGGCGGTCACGCGGGTCTCCGCCAGACGGCGGCCGACGCCCGCGGCCGCCATCAGCGGCGTCAGGTTCGTCGCGTTCGGCGTGCGCGGGTCGGCGCCGTGATCGATCAGCAGGCGCATCAGGTCGACGTCGGCCTCTCGCGCCGCGAGAAGGAACGGGGTGGCGCCCACCGCGTCGCGCCGGCCTCCGAACCCGACCCGGGGCGGCGCTCGCTCCACCCGGGCATCGACACGCGCGCCGTGGGCGAGGAGGGCCCGCACCAGCTCCGGACCGCCTTCGGGCAAGCCCGCAGTTGCGCGCCACTCGCCGTCACGCGAGGCCTCGATGCCCACCGGCCCCGTCAGCTCCGTCTCCCACGACCCGGCCGCCCAGTGCAGGGCCGTGTACCCGGAGCCGGCCGCGTTGGGGTCGGCGCCCGCTTCGAGCAGCCTCCCCGCGAGCGCGGCATGCCCCCTCACGGTCGCCGCGACGAGCGGCGTCGGGGCACCGTCCGCCGCCTGGTCCGGATCGGCGCCCGCGGCCAGCAGGGCAAGCGCGCTCTCGTAGGCGCCTTCCCGGGCCGCGAAGAGGAGCGGCGTGAAGCCGCGCTTCGTACGGGCCGCGACGTCCGCGCCATACCGGATGAGGGCGCGCGCGGCGGCCGGATGGCGTTCGGACACCGCCCACATCAGGGCCGTCTGGTGCTCCTCCGGCTCCGCTCGGCCGGGGTCCGCGCCGGCGGCGAGGAGGGCCTCGACGGCGCCGGCGCTCCCGGTGCGCGCGCACGTCATCAGGGCGGTCTCCCCGCTCCAGAGGGCGGCGTTGGGGTCCGCGCCGGCGTCGAGAAGGGCCGCCACCAGCGGCTCACTCGCGTTGCCGCAGGCGAGCGCGAGCGGCGTGACGCCGTGGTCGTTCGCCGGGTCCACGTGCGCGCCGGCATCGAGCAGGCGCCGCACCGTCTCTGCATCGTCCGCGTAGACCGCCCAGTGCAGGGCCGTGGCGCCGTCGGCCGACGCGGTGTCCACCTCGGCGCCCGCGGCCAGGAGCGCGGTCACCGCCTCCGTGTCGCCTTCGCGGACGGCGTCGAGCAGGCGCCGGTCCCGCTCCGCCGCGCCGAGGCCGACCCCACCCGACGCCATCGCGACGACGGTGACGACGGCGCACCGGCACCAGTCCGCGAGCACGCGGTCCATATACGCCATCCCGCTGGATTCTGCCACGCGAGGGCGGCCGGGCGCCAGCCGTTTTCGCCCGCCCGGCGTTCGGCGCGGCGAGGAGTCTGCGCCGTAGAACGGCGCGGACTCCTGGAGGGTTGGTTGGGCGCCGAGCGGAGCCGCAGGCGACGAATGGCGGGCGGGGCCCCGGCGGGTCCAAGAGCCGGGGAGGGGCAACTCCCGGTATGCTCTGGTCCGCAAAATGGAAGGAGCCATCGGCATGCCAATCCCTCGCGTCCGCAAGTCCGTCGTCGCTTTCGCCGCCGCTGCCGTCCTCTTTGCCTTCGCCGGCGCGGACCCCCCCCGGGCCTCCGGCCAGGCGCCACCGAGCGTAACGGTGCTGGCCCAGGGCGGCCCGCTGCACGGGACGAACGGCATCCTGTTCGGCCCGGACGGGAACCTCTACATCGCGAGCGTCGTGAGCTCGGCGATCCTGGCCATCGACTCCGAGAGCGGCGCGACCGTGAGCCGCTGGGGCGCCGACGACGGCGTGAACGGACCCGACGACCTGGCGTTCGGCCCGGACGGCTCCGTGTACTGGACCGACATCGCCGTCGGCGAGGTCAGCAGGCGCACGCCCGACGGCGTGACGAGCATCGTGGGCGCGCCCGGCCCCGGTGCGAATCCGATCACGTTCTCGGACGACGGCCGGCTGTTCGTCTCGCAGTGCTTCCTCGGCGACCATCTCTTCGAGATCGACCCCGACGGCGTCGAGGAGCCGCGGCTCATCAACGACGAGCTGGGGCCGGGCTGCGGCCTCAACGGCATGGACTGGGGCCCCGACGGCAAGCTGTACGGGCCGCGCTGGTTCCGCGGCGAGGTGGCGCGGGTCGACGTCGACAGCGGCGCCGTGGAGACCGTCGCCACGGGCTTCCGGATTCCCGCCGCCGTCAAGTTCGACTCGGCGGGCCGCCTGCACGTGCTCGACACGCAGGCCGGCGAGGTGGTCCGGCTCGACCTGGCGAACGGGACGCGCGAGGTCGTGGGCCGGCCCGGCACGGGTGTCGACAACCTGGCCCTCGACCACGACGACCGCATCTTCGTGTCGAGCTTCGTGGACGGATCCATCGTCGAGGTGACCGGGCCGGACATGAACCGGCAGGTCCTGCCGAGCCACGTCAACTCGCCGGGCGGCGTCGCCTACACGACGGAAGGGCGGCTGTTCCTGGCCGACGGGGCCGCGCTGCGGGGACTCGATCCCACGACGGGCGAGAGCGTCTACACTGCGGGCGCGTTCGTCACCGACGTGGGGCAGGCGATGTCGGTCCACCCCCATGGGGAGCACCTCGTGCTCTCGAGCCCGACGACGGTGACCATCTGGGACCCGGACGAGGACCGGGTGGTCGCACGGGTCGAGGGATTCCAGGACGCGATCGACGCACTCGCGCACGGCGACGACCTCTTCGTGAGCGAGTACGGCACGGGCAGCGTGGTACGTCTGGATCCGGACTCGCCGGACGACCGGACGGTGGTGGCGAGCGGCCTGTCGGAGCCGGCCGGACTCGCCGCCGGCGACGGCAATCTGTACGTGGCGGACCGGAGCGGCTCGGTGCTCCAGATTCTGGACGACGGAGCCGTGCTCGCCACCCCGCGCCCGGTGGCGACCGGGCTGTCCGGCCCCGAGGGGATCGCGGTGGCGGACGACGGCTCGCTGTACGTCGTCGAGGTGGAGGCCGGACGGGTGACCCGCCTCGACGCGGCGTCCGGCGCGGCAACGGCCGTCGTCGAGGGCCTCGCGCTGAGCGGTCCCGAGCCGCGAGCGCTCGGCGGGGCGACGTCCGTCGGCGAGCTGGCCGGGATCGCGGTCGGGGACGGGGTGATCTTCGTCTCCGCCTACCGGGACAACCGCGTATACCGCATCGAGCGGTAGCAGGTGCGGCCGATCCGACACTGCCACCTGCGGAGGCGGGTCGGCTCGCGGTCGCGCCGCGCCGGGACACCTCGTCACGGGCGGGAGGGCGCCCGCGGCGAGGGCCCGCCTCCGCGGGATCAGTCCACCCGGAAGCCGTCGCCGATCCGCTCCTGCATCTGCTCCTTCGACGGCGTCTCGACGAGCTGGCCGATCATCCAGCGGTAGCCGAACGGGTCGAGGAACGTCCCGCGGCGCTCGCCGTCCGCCTGGTCGGCTACGGCGTGCAGCACCGTCGCCCCCGCCTCGACGAGGCGTCGTGCCGCGCCGTCGACGTCTGCGACGCGCAGGTGCAGCGCGGCATGGGAGCCGCCGAGCCGCTTCGGACTCAGTGCGCCGACCTCCGGATACTCGTCGCTGATGAAGACCTGGCAACCGCCGATCGCGATCTCGGCATGCCCCACCCGCCCGTCGGTCGCGGTGAAGCGGGGACCCGTCTCCTCCGCCCCGAACGCCCGCCGGTAGAAGTCGATGGCCGCCGCGCAGTCGTGCACGCCGAGATAGGGAGTCAGAACCGCTTCGCTCATGGCCTGTCCTTTCCGAGCCCCGCGGCGGTCACGGCGCCGCTCGTGCCAGCGTATCCCCGGCAGGGCGCCGAGTGTCCGCAGGGGTTTCCGCTCGACGGAACTCCCTTCCGATTGGGCACGGAGTGCTCCGTCCGCCTGCCGGACCCTCGGTGACACCGACTCCCGGCCGGCGCCGCGGAGGAGTGCCCCGACCTCAGCCGGCGTCGCCTTCCGACGCCGGCCGGACCCCGACCGACGCGATCAGGTAGCCGTGGCGGCGCAGAACCGGGAAGCGGCGCGACAGCCAGTCGAACGGGGCGCAGAGCGCGCCCGTCAGCCAGGCCAGCGGGCGCAGCCAAGCATGGCACGCGAGGTCGAGCATCCGCAGCCAGCCGGGGATGAAGAGGATGCCGCTCTCGGCCACCACCTCGAAGCCCGCCCGCTCGAGCATCCGCCGCAGGGCGGGGCGCGAATAGGACTTCTCGAAGCCGTAGCCGTAGAGGCCCAGGTAGTAGAGCGCCACCACGAGCAGGGGGCGCAGGAACGGGTCGCGCCGGTTGGGAACGCCGATGATGGCCCGTCCGCCGGGGCGCAGGACGCGGAAGATCTCGCGCACCGCCCCCTCGGTATCGTCGAAGTGCTCGATCGTCCCCATCGAGTACACGGCGTCGACGCTGCCGCTCCGGAACGGCAGCGCGCGCACGTCGCCCTGCACGCCGAGCAGGCGCTGGCCGTCTTGGGCGAAGCCGCGCTGCGCGTCGGCGACGATGGCCGGCGAGATGTCGACGCCGACCGCCTCGGCGCCCTGCTCTGCCGTCCAGCGCAGGATGTGGGTGTTCTTGGCCTCGTCCCAGAGGTCCGTCTTCAGGATCCGCTGCCCTGCGATCGTCGGGAGCTGGGTGGAAACGAGCCAGCGCTCGTCGTTGCGGTACTGCGTGGTCGAGCGCGCCCCTGCGAGGTCGGGGAACGTGGCCCCGACGTTCGCCCAGAAACCGCGGTACTGCTCCTCGTGGTCCTGGTCAGCCACCGGCCGGCCCGTCGGCGCCGACCGACAGCTCGCGCCAGGCGGCGGAGCCGGGCGCGAAGCAGAGCGCGGCCAGCGCGTCGCGCAGCCGCTGCGCCTTGCCGCGATTGGAGTCGCGGTAGTCGCAGATGTGGA
Organism: Acidobacteriota bacterium; assembly: GCA_026706755.1. Lineage (GTDB taxonomy): Bacteria > Acidobacteriota > Vicinamibacteria > Vicinamibacterales > UBA8438 > JAGWAJ01. The sequence goes on along the minus strand of JAPOYG010000180.1, from coordinate 13,500 downwards.
GATCGATCGTGGCGCGGTTCAACTCGGGCCAGAGGTGCAGCACGAGGTGCGATTCGGCCAGCACCCAGACGAGCGTCGCTCCGCCCCCGGTGAACGGCACCGCCTGGTCGGCGACCACCTGCAACCCGGCCCCGCGCACCGCATCCGCGATGGCCGACAGAAGGTGCGGCGCGTCGCCGTTCCTGCTCTGCAGATGGTCCGAGAAGTCGCCTTCGCCGATGAAGTGGTGGGCCGTCACGAAGTCGCTCTCACGCGCGCTGAGTATCGCGAAACCGGGCGGAATCGACCCGAGAGTCTAGCACGCGCCGCCCGCGGCCGGTCAAGCCGGCCTCCGCCCGGGGACGCCCCGGGCTCGCCTCCCTTATCGGCTCGAGGGCGGCCGGGATTAGCGCCTTCCTGCGAGCGAGCGCCGCGGCACGTTGCCGTCGCGGCGGCGCACCGAGAATCGGCGATCGACGAGACCCGTTTGGGCTATAGTGGGCGCCAGCGCACCCGGCGGGCGCGTTGGGAGTCGGCGCTCGCACGAAGCCACTCGGTGGCGCGCTCGACGGCGCAGACTCCCGGTGAGGTCCTCATGCGACAGCCGTGGATTCGCGGCGTTGTCTGCACACTGGCCGCCGTCGTCCTCGCGCCGGCCGTAGCGGCCGGGGCGGCGGTGCCGATTGGCGGCGCCGAGGATTTCCGGGCCCTCCTCGACCGGTACTGCGTCACCTGCCACAACGAGCGGTTGCGCACGGGCAATCTGGCCCTCGACGCGACGCCGCTCGACCCGATTCGCGAGCGGGCCGACGTCTGGGAGAAGGTGCTGCTGAAGCTCGAGGAGCGGGCGATGCCGCCCCCCGGCCGGCGCGCCCGCCCCGAGCCGGCCGCCTACGATGCCGCGGCAGCGTGGCTGGAGGCCGCCCTCGACCGGGCCGCGGACGCCGCCCCCGACCCCGGCCGCCCCGCCATTCACCGGCTCAACCGGGCGGAGTACGCCAACGCCGTCCGCGACCTGCTGGGCCTCGAGATCGACGCGCCGTCGCTCCTGCCGGCGGACGACCTCAGCTTCGGCTTCGACAACAACGCCGACCTCCTCAACGTCTCCCCCGCGCTCATGGAGCGCTACGTCGCGGCCGCGCACAAGGTGAGCCGGATGGCGGTCGGCGACCGTCGGCTGCGGCCGACTGCCGAGACCTACGAGATTGCCCGGACCCGCGTCCAGGACCAGCGCGCCGGGGATGCGCTGCCGTTCGGGTCCCGGGGCGGGATCGCGGTGCGCCACCGCTTCCCGCTCGACGGCGAGTACGAGTTGCGCGTCCGCCTGCAACGGGACATCGTCGGCAACATCTACGGGCTGACCCGCGAGGAGCGGATCGAGTTGCGGATCGACGGCGAGCAGGTCGCCGTGTTCCGGGTCGGCGGCGACGGCAACTGCGGGAGGACTTCGCTCGCCGGCTACCACGGCTGCATGGACGCCGACGACGAGCTCGTGGCGCGGGTCGCGGTCCGCGCCGGTACCCGCGACGTGGGGACCGCCTTCCTGCGGCGCACGCTCGCCCCGGAGGGGCTGACCCCGCGGCGTGTGCCGGTAAGCAGCTTCATCCTGAGCGCCGCGAAGGACCCGCCGGCTTCCGAGCGCATGGCCATCGACCAACTGGTGGTCGACGGTCCCTACGGAGCGGCGGGCCCCGGCGATACCGCGAGCCGGCACCGCATCTTCGCCTGCCGGCCCGGCGAGGCGATACCGAGCGCTGCTGGTGAAACCCGCGGTGGGGCCGGTCCCGTCGAGGCAGCCTGCGCGCGCCGGATTCTCGCCACGCTCGCGCGCCGGGCCTACCGCCGGCCCGCGACCGAGGCGGACGTGGCGACGCTCATGGACTTCTACGCCGCGGGACGGGCGGAGGGCGGCTT
>JAPOYG010000180.1:6863-11365 GCA_026706755.1 Acidobacteriota bacterium | reverse complement strand
TGGCGGACCGGCGCTCGGGGGCCCTCGTCGGCAACTTCGTGTCCCAGTGGCTGCACCTGCGCAACATGAACCGGGTGACCCCGGACGTGAACCGCTTCCCGGAGTTCGACGACAACCTGCGGGACGCGCTGGCGCGCGAGACGGAGCTGCTCGTCGCGAGCGAGCTCCGGGCGGACCGCAGCGTGGCGGACCTCCTGACCGCCGACTACACGTTCGTCGACGAGCGGCTGGCCCGCCACTACGGCATCCCGGGCGTCTACGGCAGCCGCTTCCGGCGCGTCGAGCTCGGCGCGGACGCGCCCGGCGGGCGGGGCGGCCTGCTCGGCCACGGGAGCATCCTGACCGTCACCTCGCACGCTACGCGCACCTCTCCCGTGCTGCGGGGCAAGTGGGTGCTGGAGAACATCCTCGGCGCCCCGCCTCCCCCGCCGCCCGACGACGTCCCGGCCCTGGACGAGAACGCTCCGGGCGGGCCGCACCGTTCGGTGCGCGAGCGCCTGGAGCAGCACCGCGCGAACCCGGTCTGCGCAAGCTGCCACGCCCGCATGGATCCGCTCGGCTTCGCGCTCGAGGGCTTCGACGGCGTCGGCCGCTGGCGCGAGGCGGACGGCGGCGCCGCCCTCGACACGTCCGCCACGCTCCCCGACGGCACCGCGTTCGACGGGCCGGCGGAACTGCGGGCGGTGCTCGCCGAGCGCCGGCAGGCGTTCGTCCGCACGGTCGCCGCCCGAATGCTGACCTACGCCCTCGGCCGCGGGCTCGAGGCGCACGATCGGCCCGCCGTGCGCCGGATCGTGCGCGAGGCGGCGCCCGACTACCGCTGGTCCTCGCTCGTATTGGGAATCGCTCAGAGCGTGCCGTTCACGATGAGGAGGTCCGAGCCATGATCGTCACCCGCAAGGCGCTCCCCCGCCGTACGGTGCTGCGCGGCCTCGGCGCCGCGATTGCCCTCCCCCTCCTCGACGGCATGGTGCCGGCCTTTGCCGCCATTCGCAACAGCGCGGCCCGGCCGCGGCCCCGGTTGAGCGTCCTCTACTTCGGCAACGGCGCGGTCATGCAGGACTGGACGCCGGCCGCGACCGGCACCGACTTCGCGTTCAGCCCGAGCCTGGCGCCGCTGGCGCCGCTGCGGGACCGAGTGCTGGTCCTGAGCGGCCTCGACAACCAGCCGGGCGAGCGGCGGCCCGGCGAGCCGGCGGGCGGTCACGGCCGCATCAGCGGCTCGTACCTCACCGGCGTGCACGTGAAGCCGACCGAGGGCGCGGACTTCGAGGCGGGCGTGTCGATCGACCAGATTGCGGCCAGCCACCTCGGCCGCGAGACGCAGCTCGCGTCGCTGGAGCTCAGCCTGGAAGCGACCGCCTTCGCCGGCGCTTGCGACGCCGGCTTCAGTTGCGCCTACATCACCACGCTCTCCTGGCGCACGCCGACCACCCCGTTGCCGATGGAGAACAACCCGCGAGCGGTCTTCGAGCGGCTCTTCGGCGACAGCCAGAGCACCGATCCCGCCGCGCGCCTCGAGCGGATTCGGACCGATCGCAGCATCCTCGACTCGGTGGCCGACAAGGCGGCGAGCCTGAAGGCCCGTCTCGGAGCCCGTGATCGGGCCAAGATGACCGAGTACCTCGACTCCGTGCGGGACGTCGAGCGCCGCATCCGGATGGCCGAGGCGCAGAGCGACCGCGAGCTGCCCGTCGTGGAGCAGCCGTCGGGGGTCCCGGCGGCGTTCGACGAGTACGCGGGGCTCATGTTCGACCTGCAGGTGGTCGCCTTCCAGGCCGACCTGACGCGCGTCGCCACCTGCATCGTGGCGCCGGAGATCAGCTCGCGGGCCTACCCGCAGATCGGGGTCGCGGACCCGCACCACGCCCTCTCGCACCACCAGGACAAGGCCGAGAACCTGTCCCAGTTGACGAAGATCAACACCTACCACACGCAGCTCGTCGCCGGTTTCCTCGAGAGGTTGCGCCGCACGCCGGACGGCGACGGAACGCTGCTCGACCAGGTGGCGGCGGTCTACGGCCGCGGCATGGCGGACAGCAACGCGCACACCGCGCTCGGGCTGCCCCTCGTCGTCGCCGGCGGGGCCGCGGGACAGCTTCGGGGCGGACGCCACGTCCGCTACGCGGAGGGGACGCCGCTCACCAACCTCTACGTCAGCCTGCTGGGGAAGATGGGCGTGCCGGTCGAGCGGATCGGCGACAGCACGGGCGCCCTCACGGAGCTGTCGGACATCTAGGAGCTTGCGCCGCAACGGGGAGACCGCCGGGGGCCGTCCGGGCCGCCGGCGCCGCGGTCAGCGGAGGCTGCGCCGGATGGCGCGGACCGCTTCGACCGTCTCGTGCAGCGCGGCCAGATCCGCGACGTCGGGATGCACCTGCCGGGCCGCGCGGAGCCAGGTGTCGGCCTCGGCGTATCGATCGAGGGTGATTCGCACGTTGGCTCCCTCGATCCACGCCTCCACCCGGCGGGGATCGACGTCGACCACTGCCTCGTACTGCACCAGCGCATCCTCCGGGCGGCCCAGCCCCTGGAGCAGGTCCGCCAGCGCCAGGCGCGCCTGCACGTAGCCCGGCTCGTGGTCGATCGCCGCCTCGAACCGGCGCCGAGCCGCGTCGAAGCGGCCCTCCGACGCAAGGACGACCCCGAGGCTGAAGAGGGACTGGGTGTGCGAGGGCTCGATGCGGAGCGCCGCCTCGAACTCCCGGACGGCGCCTGCGACGTTGCCCATCTGGTGCAGGGCGGTGCCCAGCGTATGGCGAATCGCGACGTTGTCGGGCTCCAGCGCCAGCCCGGCGCGGAACGCCTCGGCCGCCTCCTGCCAGCGACCTGCGGCGAACGCCTCGAAGCCCCGGTTGTGGTAGGCGAGCGCGCTCTCGAGCAGGCCCTGGTAGGCGTCCATCAGCGGGTCGGCCGCGGCGGGTGCGGCCCCGCCCCGCCGCTCCAGGTGCGCGGCCGCCCGCTGCGCGTCCCCCATGCGCTCGTAGGCCCGGGCCAGGGCGTAGTGGATGCGATTCGCCTCGGGCGCCAGCGCCAGCGCCTGCTCCAGTTGCCGCGCGGCCTGGGCGGGCGCGTCGCTGGCCAGCAGCGCCCGGCCGAGCCCCCAGAGCGCCGGCGCCGAGCCCGGCTCGATGGCCAGCGCCTCGCGGAACCGTGCCGCCGCGTCGTCGGGCCGCCCCTGGTCGAGGCGCGCCTCACCGAGCTGGAGGAGCGTGGGGACGTCGGTCGGACGGAGCGCGTGCGCCCGCTCGAAGAAGGCGGGGGCCTCGGCCTGCTCGCCCCGCAGGAGGTGGAACTGCCCGAGGTAGTAGGGCCAGCGCGGATCGTCGGGCGCCAGCGCCTCCGCGTTCCGCAGGCAGGCGATGGCGGCCTCCTCGAACTCGGCCGCCATGAGGAGCAGTCCGGCGTCGCCGTAGGCACGGGCGAGCTGCGCCGCCGGCGCCCCCGCCGCGATTCGTTCGGTGAGGGTCTCCCAGCGGCCGCCGACCTGTTCCCGGAGCGATGCCGGGAGCCGGGAGAGGTCCGGGGACGGGACCGCGTGGAGCTCCGCGGGGACCCCACCGCCGCCGCAGCTCCCGGCGAGGAGACCGACCAGCAACGCGAAGGCGGGCGGTGCGGCCCGCCAGCCGCCGGGACGGGTCGCCCGCCAATCTCGCCGGTCACGGCCCACCGACCTCACGGGATGCCCCGGCTCTTCGCCGGCTGCAACTGCCCCGGCTGCATCCGCGGTCACCATCCGGGTCGCCGCCGCGCCGCGGCCCGGGGCACCTACCTCTGCGTCAGCTCGACGCCGTCCCAGGTCAGGGACCGGTACAGGTTGTTGGCGAACGTGATGACGATCGGCGTGTCGAGGCTGTACTTGTCGTCGTCGCCGTCGTAGTCGCGCACGGTGAGCCGACCCTCGAGATCGAGGATGCCGTAGGTCCCCTCACCCTCTTCGCCGTCCGCGTCCTCGAACTCGAACTTGCCGTCGTCCTTCAGCTCCAGCTTGATGCGTCCGTCGGCCGACTCGAACTCCACGTCGTTCCGCAGCCGGTTCCCCGGAGGCGACGCGACCATCTCGATCTCGAGCGGCCGCTGCGGCTGTCGGGCATCGCGCTGGTCGAGGTACATCGCCACGCCGGTCGGGGTGTAGCCGGCGGCGTGGAACTCGATCACGTAGTCGCCCGACGGCAGGTTGACGAGGTTGAAGCGCCCGTCGTCGTTCGTGTTCGTCGTGCGAGGATCGGCGCCCTCGCGGCGGCCGATGACCTGCGCGCCCTCGATCGCGTTCCCCCACTCGTCGGTCACCTCACCCCGCACGCGGGCCATGGTCTGCGCCTCGGCGTCCGCAACGTACGCCCCCGCGCCGACACCCGCAACCACCAAGCCCAGCAAGACGATTCGCGTCATCCAGCGATCCATGGTTGCCCTCCCTGTCTTCCGTGCGCCGCACCCCGTCCGGCCCCTTCGCCGAGGGTCCGAACGGGACAACGAGACAGCCGCATTGTATCCATCGGGCG
>JAPOYG010000180.1:0-6571 GCA_026706755.1 Acidobacteriota bacterium | reverse complement strand
ACGCTCGTCCGCTCGAAGGCCCAGGACGACTCGGCATAGACCTCCAGCGACGCGATGACGCGTCCGCTCGACACCTCCGGCTCGACGACCTCGAGCAGGTTGTCGAGGGACGGCCGTTGATCGGCCACCTGCAGCGGCCCGAAGGCGAGCGGCGTGTCCGAGGCCTGACCGGCCAGGAGCAGATGGTCGACGCTGCCCCGCCGCCCCAACCCGTCGATCGCCGCTACCCGGAGCGAATACCGCCCGCGGGGCACGGTGATCGGCAGCGTGTACTCGTAGCCGACGCTCCCGGGTCGCTCGGCGAGCGTCGCGGACACCCTCCGCCGGCCCGTCAGGACCACCCTGCCGTCCGGATCGCGAAGCGCGAATCCGAGCGTCACGTCCTCCACGTAGTTCGCGTCGCTTCCGACCTCGGCGGCCACGGACACGCGGACCAGGCCGTCGTCGGGGTCGGGGAAGGCGTAGGTCGCGACGCGCAACGGAAGCTCGGTCGTGGCCACGGGCGAGCGCAGCATGGCCAGCAGGCGCTCGTCGACGCTTCGCTCCTCTTCCGGCTCCTCGAGGAAGCGCACCTCGCGCCGGGCCCGCACGCGCGCCCGGTCGCGGTCCACCGACACGCGGATGCGACGGCGGTCCTCGGCGCGGTCCTCCGGGCCGACCTCCACCCCGAGCAGGTAGTAGCCCGAGATCTGTGCCTCGAGCCGCTCGAATATGCCCCGCGGGTTCGCGGTGACGCGAAACAGCTCCCCCCGTGCCACGGCGGCGGCGGCGGAGAGGCCGCGCTCCCGCATGTAGCGGTCCTGGCGGGGCGACGGCGCCGGAAGCGGCTGGCTCACGTCGGTGAGGGGCTCGTCGACCATCATCACGAAGAGCGTCGTCCGGGAGGCCGCGGCCAGATCCTCGATTTCGCGCAGCAGGGCGGCGTTCTGGTCGATGACGAGCCCGCCCGACACCCAGACGACGTGCTTCGGCCCCTCCACGTCGCGCAGCGCGCGCAGGATGCCCTCGATCCCGCGCCGGGCGTTCGTGGAGTGGAACTTCGCCTCCTGCACGATCTGCATGCTCTCGTTGCGCACCTGGAAGGCGCAGGCGGGGCTCTCTTCGCAGACCCTGTCGATGACCTCTTCCTCGAGATCGCGGTCGCCGTAGACCGCGATGCGGAAGGCCTCGTGCAACCCGATGTTCAGGGCGCGCCGGGCCGGCTCCCCGAGTCCGGCCATGAGAGCGGTCTCGCGCCGGACGCGATCGTGGTCCGTGGTGAAGTCGATATAGATGCCGGGCTGCGGGATCGCGATCAGGGCCACCTGATCGGCCGGGCTCAGCGAGTCGACGAACTCCGCCGCGGCGCGCATCAGGTGCCGGCCCTCGCCGGTGAGGATGTTCTCCTCGTCGACCGCGAGGACGATCAACCGGCCGCGCTGCTGCGCCGCGTTGGACGTATAGAGAACGTTCCGCGACCGTGGCGCGTCGGCTCCCGCCGGCTCCGCCTCGAACCGCAGCGACACGTACTGCGCCTGCATGACGCGCCGATCCTCGCCGTCGATGCGGACGCGGAAGTCCGACGCCGCGAGGTCGGTAATGGGACGGCCGTCCCGGTCGATGACGTTGACGTCGATCTCGATCACGTCGACGCCGCTGCGGAAGGTCAGTTGCCCCTCCGGCGGCTGCGCCGAGGCGACCGGTGGGAGGAGGAGCGCCGGCGCGACCAGGGTCGCGAGGCCGAACCGTGCGATCGCTGAACGTCCCATGGCTGCCCCCCTCGACCGTCGCCGGCCGCGGCCACCGGCGCCGGCCCGCGAACCGATGCGGCTCCCCCCGGAGCGACTCGCCTCCCTGCCCGCCCTCACCGCGTCATGCGGTAGGGACGGTGCGCGAGGTAGTAGCCCAGGCGCTCGTTGATTGCCGCCGTGCGCGACTCGAAGCCCGCCGTCTCGCTCGAGCGCGCTGCCGCCTCGCGCGCCAGCGCAATCGCCTCCTCGAAGCGTCCGTCCCCCGCATACGCGGCGGCGAGCGTATCGAGCACCACGGGGTGCGTGCTGCCGTAGAGCGATCGGGCGCGCTCGGCCAGCGCTATGGCCCGCCCCACGTCCCGCAGCGCCCCTTCCGGCGCCGTCGCCAGCAGCCAGGCCAGCTCGACCAGGGCGCGCGGCGCGGCGGGATCGAGCGCGACGGCCTGCTCGTACTGGGCGATGGCGGCCTCGGGATCGCCTTCGACGAGCAACGCGGCGCCGAGGCTGGCCCGGGCGTCCGCGTAGCCGGGGTCCAGGGCGACCGCCTGCCGAAACGCCTCCACCGCCTCCGTGACCGGCTCGTCGGCCCGGCGGCGGGCCATCAGCGCCAGCCCGAGGTTGTAGTGGGCCGCCGCCTCGCGGGGTCCGAACTCGACCGCCAGCCGGTAGTGCGCCAGCGCGTTCGCCCGGTCGCCGGTCGTGTCGAGGAGCGCCCCCAGGTTGTTGTGCGCCTCGCTGTAGGTCGGGTCGATCGCGATGGCGCGGCGGTAGGATCCGATGGCCTGCCGAACCGACCCCTGGGCCTGCAGCACGCTGCCCAGGTTGTAATGCGCGTCGGGGAAGTCGGGGGCCAGCCGGAGGGCCTCGCGGAGCTCCTGCTCCGCCAGCGCGACCTGCCCCACCTCCATGTAGCGGACGGCGAGACCGGTACGGCTCTCGTGGTCCTCGGGGTCGCGCCGCAACCGTGCCTGGTAGCCGAGAATCTCGTCCCGCGCCGACTTGACCCGCAGAGCGTTCGTCAACGCCTCCCGATCCTCCGTGCCCGCGGGAACTACCTGCAGCAGCAGTTGCGCCATCTCGTCGCTCGACTGCGGGCCGAAGACGACGCGCCGCGGGGGGTCGTGCGGGTTGCGCGGATTGGCGGCCGAGTTGTCGTAGACGTAGTGCATCTCGACCCGCGTCCCCGCCGGCAGGTGGACCGGCGTGCGGTAGCGGTACTCGTCCTGCCAGTTGAAGTCCCAGTCGTCGATGCGCAGCAGCATGCGCTCCGTGCCGTCCGGCAGCGTCGCCGTCGCGCGCACCTCGCGCCCCAGGTAGTGGGCATGGGGATAGATGGCGAGCAGGTCGAGGGCCACCGGCAGGCGGAAGGCGTCTCGCACGGCGTGCGCGCTCTCGCCGGCCGGGATGTCGATCGTCATCGACTGCAGGATGACGGACACCGGCTCGACGGTGGCGGGGGCGGCGGCGAAGTACAGGCCGACCTCCGGCTGCGCCGGGACGGGCGCGGCCCCCGGCAGCATGTGGAGCTGCAGCACGAAGTCGGAGCCGGGGGCCAGGGCCCAGGAGAGCTCCTCCGACTGCTCGGTCACCGTCCGGCCGGGCGCCCAGCCGAGTACGTGGCCGGGTGGGAAGCGGGCCGTCTCGACCATGAAGCCGGAGTAGCCGGGAAGCGGATCCTCCGCGTCCCGGTCGCGGGCCCGACCGGTCGTGTCGATGCGGATCGTCGCGTGGTGGATGGGGCTGGCGGGACCGGGCCGGATCTCCACCGCGCGGACCCAGCGCTCCTCTTCCGTCGGGACCGGCAGGACGAACTTCCGGTAGACGTCCGACTCGCCGGCCGGGAGGACGTACGGCTCGGGCATCGAGACCACGAGATCCGGCGCTCCGAGCTGCCAGCCGGCGGCGTCGGGCGGCGCGGGCAGCGCCCCCGGGGGGCCCTCCGGTGCGCCGGCGGCGGCCCAGCGGCCGATCGCGGCGATATCGGAATCGCTCAACCGCCGCTCCCCCTCGAACGCGCCGGGGGGCGCGACCGGCTTCCAGGGGGGCATCACCCGGTCCGCCGTCGCTTCCGCGATCTGCGCCGCCCGCCGACGCGCGGCGTCGTAGTCGAGCAGGCTGAACGGGCCGATCCCGTCCGGGCGGTGGCACGCCACACAGTTCGCCGCGAAGATCGGCGCGACGTCCTCGGTGAAGGTGACCGCGTCCTGGGCGTAAGCGGCATCGGCCGCCGCAAGGCGCGCCAGCCCCCACGCAAGGGCGGCGAACCGCGCGCCACGGATGAGTCTCGCCATCATGTTGCCGGGCAGTTCGTCCAGCCGCCGATCCATGTTATACACCCTTCACGACCATTCGGCGGCTCCCGCGAGCGGCACGAGGTCGGAGTTCCCGGGCTCGGGACGGAGGGAGGCGACAGTGAGAAGCTCAATCGTGCGGCGAACGTGGCTGGCCGGAGCGGCGCTCGCGGCGGCGGCCGGCGTGCTGTGGCTGGGCGGGGCGACCCTTCCCGCGGCCGGCGACGACGGCGTCATCCGCGGCATCGTTCGCAGCGAGGCCGGACCGGAAGCCGGGGTCTGGGTCATCGCCGCCACCTCGGATCTGGAGACGGTGTTCCGCAAGATCGTCGTCACCGGCGACGACGGCCGGTTCCTGGTTCCCGACCTGCCGGACGCCGACTACGAGGTCTGGTCCCGCGGCTACGGCCTGATCGACTCGACGGCGGTCGCGGCCCGACCGGGCGACGACGTCGAGCTGGCTCCGGCGGTCGCCGCCGACCCGCGCGACGCCGCGGCCATCTACCCCGCGAACTACTGGTACGCGCTGCTCGAGGTGCCGGACGTCGCCGAATTCCCGGGCACGGGCCCGCGCGGCAACGGCATCAGCCGCCAGATGCGCAACCAGGCGGAGTGGGTCGACCGGCTGAAGGACGGCTGTCAGCTCTGCCACCAGATGGGCAACCTCGCGACCCGCGAGGTACCGAACCTCGACGACTACGACTCGACGCTTCACGCCTGGGAGCAGCGCGTGCTGATCGGCGCCACCGGGGCCGGGATGAACGCCGGCATCGACCGGATGGGCCGGGAGCGGTCGCTCGCGGCGTTCGCGACCTGGACGGACCGGATCATGGACGGCGCGGTACCGCCGACACCGCCGCGGCCGGCGGGCGCCGAGCGCAACGTGGTCCTGACGCAGTGGGGCTGGTCGAGCGAGCGCGGGTTCATCCACGACGAGATCACGACCGACAAGCGGAACCCGACCGTCAACGCCAACGGCCCCGTCTACGGCGTCGACATGCTGGGCAAGCTCGCCGTGGCCGACCCGGTCCGCCACCTGGCGTTCGAGCTCGACATCCCGACCCGGACCCCGATGGACCGCCGCGGCACCGGCTACGGCGCCCCGACGGTCGCCCCGGTGCCCTCGCCCTACTGGGGCGACGAGGTCGTCGAGCGGACCGGCCCCGCGAATCCGCACAACCCGATGATGGACGCGCAGGGCCGCGTCTGGATGACGTCGACCATCCGGCCCCGCGAGAACCCGTCGTGGTGCCAGGAGTCGGATCACCCGTCCGTCGAGCGCTTCCCGCTCGAGCGCGCGGGGCGGCAGATGTCCTTCTACGACCCGGAGCAGGAGGAGTTCGTCCTCATCGACACCTGCTTCGACACGCACCACCTGCAGTTCGCGGAGGACGCCGACGACACGCTGTGGATCAGCGGCGACAGCAACGTCGTAGGCTGGATCAACACCCGCCTCTACGACGAAACCGCCAACGAGCAGGCCTCGCAGGGCTGGTGCCCGACCATCCTCGACACCAACGGCGACGGGCGCGCCGGGGCCTACGTCGAGCCGGGCGAAGCACCCGACCCGATGAAGGACACCCGCATCAACGGCTTCGCCTACGGCATCATCCCGAACCCGGTGGACGGCTCGGTGTGGGTGGCGCGGCCGTACCCGAACCCCGTCCCGGGGCAACTGGTCCGCCTCGATCCCGAGACGTGCCTCGCAGAGGTCTACGAGCCGCCGTTCGAGACCGACGCCGTGCCGCCCGAGCGGTGGGGGCACGGACCGCGCGGGATCGACGTCGACCGCAACGGCCTCATCTGGACGGCGCTCGGCGGCAGCGGCCACCTCGCGAGCTTCGACCGCAGCCGGTGCGCCGTGCTCAACGGACCGGACGCCACCGGCCAGCACTGCCCCGAGGGCTGGACGCTCTATCCGACCCCCGGCCCGCAGATGGCCGGCGTCTCGGCGGCGGGGAGCGCCGACTTCCACTACTACATGTGGGTCGACCAGTTCGACACGCTCGGCCTCGGGGCCAACGTGCCGCTGGTCAACGGGACGACGTCCGACTCGCTGATCGCGCTGGTCCCGGAGACCGGCGAGATGCTGACGCTGCGCGTCCCCTACCCGCTCGGGTTCTACACGCGCGGGCTCGACGGCCGGATCGACGATCCGGACGCCGGCTGGAAGGGGCGCGGCGTCTGGGCGAGCAACGACACCATCGCGAACTGGCACAACGAGGGCGGCAAGGGGATGACGAGCGAGATCGTCCGCTTCCAGGTCCGCCCGCACCCGCTGGCGCCCTGATCGAACCATGCAAGGTCGACCCATGCCGCTGCGGCGACCCCGGGGAGCGTTCGTCGCCGCCCGCTTGACGGCCCTCTGTCTCCTGCCGGTCACCGCCCTGCTCGCGGCCCCGGCCGCGGCGGGCGACGACCGGCTCTCGGACGCGGCGCGCGACGGCGACGGGGAAGTGATCGCGCGTCTGCTCGCCCAGGCCGTGGACGTCGATGCGGCGGCGGTCGACGGGACGACGGCGCTCCACTGGGCCGTCTACCGGGATGACG
>JAPOYG010000061.1:9799-18875 GCA_026706755.1 Acidobacteriota bacterium | reverse complement strand
GCGGCGCTCGCGCTGCTGCTGGCCGCCTTCGGCGTCTACGGCCTGCTCAGCTACACGGTGGCGCAACGACGCAGCGAGATCGGCATCCGCATGGCGCTGGGGGCCACGCGCGGCAACATCGTCGCCCTGGTGGTGGGGCAGGGGGCCCTGCTCGTGGCCGCCGGCACGGTTGCCGGGATGCTGGGAGCGGCCGCGTCGAGCCGTCTCATCGAGAGCTTCCTGGTCGGCGTCGAAGCCCGTGACGCACTGACGCTGTCCGCCGCCCCGCTCCTGCTGGTGGGCGTCGCCTTCGTTGCCTGCTGGCTGCCGGCCCGGCGGGCGACCCGCATCGATCCGATGGAAGCGCTGCGGGTCGAGTAGTCGCGCCCGCACGCGGCCCGCGTCGGGCGGTCGAACGGGCGCCGCGTCGAGCGGTTCACTCCCGCGCGACGCGGGCCGTGTGTATAGTGTCGCTGCGCCGGAGGCGGGGACGCTGGGTCGATGCGCCGCCCGCGACGACGGCAGCGACGGAGGACACGACGGAATGATCACGACGGAGTCTCGTGACGACGTTACGGTGGTTCGCCTGGAGCACGGCAAGGTCAACGCGTTCGATTCGGAGCTGATGCGCGGCTGGGCGGCGGAGCTCGCGCGGCTGGAGCAGGCGGACACGGCGGCGGTCGTCCTGACCGGCACGGGAACGGTATTCTCGGCCGGCGTCGATCTGCGGCGCCTGACGGAGGGCGGCAGCGACTACGTGCGGGCGTTCCTGCCGCTCCTGGGCGACGCTTTCTTCAAGACGTTCACGTTCCCGAAGCCCCTGATCGCCGCGGTGAACGGACACGCCATCGCCGGCGGCTGCATCCTGGCCTGCGCCTGCGACTACCGCGTCATGGCGGCGGGGACGGGCCGGATCGGGACACCCGAGCTGTCGATCGGAGTGCCCTTCCCGACCATGGCGATGGAGATCCTGCGGCTGATCGTGCCCGGGCACCGGCTGCAGTCCGTCGTATACCGCGGGCTGACCTGCACTCCCGACGAGGCGCTGGCCAACGGCTTCGTGGACGAGCTGGCGCCGCCGGAGACGCTCGTCGACCGCGCGGTGGAGATGGCGGCCCACCTCGGGTCGCTGCCGCCGGCCTCGTTCGCGCTGACCAAGCGGACCATCCGGCAGCCCAGCCGGGACCGCGTCGTGCAGTACACGCGGTCGGTCGACGGGGAGGTGCTCGAGGCGTGGATGTCCGCCCGCGTGCAGGACGCCGTCCGCGCCTACGTGGACCGCACGCTCCGGAAGTAGGACGGCGAGAGTGTCGTGACGAACGAGACCGAGGAGGAGAGATGGTGCGAGCAGTCTCCAACGGGCTGGCGGCAGGGACCGTCGTCCTCGCCCTGGCGGCGACGGCGGTAGCGCCGGCGGCGGCGCAGACCAAGCTGCTGCGCTTCCCCGACATCCACGGCGACCGGGTGGTCTTCAGCTACGCCGGCGACCTCTGGCTGGCTTCTACCGACGGCGGGCGGGCGACCCGCTTGACGGCGCATCCGGGGCTGGAGCTGTTCCCGCGCTTCTCGCCCGACGGTTCGCGCATCGCGTTCACGGGGCAGTACGACGGCGACGAGCAGGTCTACGTCATCCCGGCCTCGGGCGGCGTGCCGCGGCAACTCACGTACTACCCGGCGCGAGGTCCGCTGGCGCCGCGGTGGGGCTACGACAACCAGGTCTACGACTGGTCGCCGGACGGGCGGGCGGTGCTGTTCCGCTCGCTCCGCTACAGCACGGACCTCTCCGACAGCCGGCTCTTCCTGGCGTCGGTCGACGGCGGGCTTCCGGTGCCGCTGCCGATGCCGGAGTCCGGCGCGGGGGATCTCTCGCCGGACGGCTCCCGCGTCGTCTACTCCCCTCTGTTCCGCGATTTCCGGACCTGGAAGCGCTACGAAGGGGGCTGGGCGCAGGAGCTCTACATCTTCGACCGCGAGACGCACGTCGTGGAGCGCATCACGTCGCACCGGCGCGCGGACCGCGACCCGATGTGGATCGGCGACGCCATCTACTTCACCTCGGACCGGGACGGAACGCTCAACCTCTACCGCTACGAGCTTGCCTCGCGGGAGACGACGCAGCTCACCGACAGCGACACGTGGGACGTCCGCTGGCCGGGTGACGACGGCGTCGACCGGATCGTCTACGAGCTGAACGGCGAGCTGCAGATCTACAGCCTCGATGCCGGCACGTCGCGCGCCGTCCCGATCACCGTCCCGGACGACGGTCTGGCGAAGCGGCCGTCGCGCGTCGCCGCGGCGGGGCTCGTCGAGGACTGGGAGCTCAGCCCGAAGGGCGAGCGGGCGCTCTTCGTGGCTCGCGGCGACATCTTCAGCGCCCCGATCGAGAACGGACCGACCCGCAACCTGACGCGCAGCTCGTCGGCGCACGACAAGTGGGCGCGCTGGTCTCCGGACGGCCGGCGGATCGCGTACGTCTCGGACGCGACCGGCGAGGACGAGATCTACCTTATCGCCCAGGACGGCTCCGGGGATCCGGAGCAGCTCACGACCGGCGGGGCCGCGATGCGCTATGCGCCGGCGTGGTCGCCCGACGGCGGGCACCTCGCCTTCAGCGACAAGGACGGCAAGCTGTACGTGCTCGACGTCGGGACGAGGGACGTCATCGACGTCGCCGACGAGGCGCGCGGGACGCTGCGCGACTACGTCTGGTCGCCGCGCGGCGGCTACCTCGCCTTCTCGATGACCGAACCGACCGAGTTCAGCTCCATCTGGGTCTGGAGTCTCGCCGAGCGCGAGCTGCACCGGATCACGGACGACCTCTTCCACGAGTGGAACCCGGCCTGGGACCCGGACGGCGACTACCTCTACTACCTCTCCGACCGCCAGTTCGCGCCGCAGCTCGGGTCGTTCGAGTGGAACTACCTGGTGGACCGCGAGACCGGCATCTACGCCCTGGCGCTGCGCAGGGACGTGCCCCATCCGCTGCCGCCCGAGAGCGACGAGGTGGAGCTGCCCGCAGAGGACGATGACGACGCGTCGTCGGATGGCGGCGGGGAAGGCGGCGCGACCGGCGGCGAGGACGGCGGCGACGACGACGGGGATGGCGAGGGCCCGATCGCCATCGACTTCGACGGGCTCTCGCGCCGCGTCGTGCGCCTGCCGGTCACGTTCGACAACTATGTCGGGCTGAGCGGGGCGGACGACGGCGTCTTCTTCATCCGCGGGGGCGCGCAGTACTACGGGCGGGCCGGTGACGTGCGGCCGGCGCTCCAGCGCTTCACTTTCGAGGACCGCGAGACGAAGACCATCGCCGACGGCATCAGCGGCTACGCGGTGTCGCACGACGGTCGGAAGGTGCTGGTGCGCGAGGGGAGCGCCTGGAACGTCTATCCGGCGGGCGGCGGCGACGCCACCCGGGTGTCGACACGCGGGCTGATGGTCGACCGCGTGCCGGCCGATGAGTGGGCGCAGATCTTCGACGAGGTCTGGCGGCGCTTCCGCGACTTCTTCTATGTCGAGAACATGCATGGGTACGACTGGGAGGCGCTTCGCGACCGGTACCGTCCGCTCCTGGAGCACGTCGCCCACCGCTCGGACCTGAACTACGTCATCGGCGAGATGGTGGCCGAGCTCAACGTCAGCCACGCCTACATCGCGGGCGGCGACTGGGAGGCGCCCCAACGAGCGCAGGTCGCCCTGCCCGGCGCGGTCTTCGAGCTCGACCGCACGGCGGGCCGCTACCGCATCGCGGAGATCTTCGCCGGCCACAACGAGGAGCCGCGCTACCGGGCGCCGCTCACCGAGATCGGCGTCGACGCGCGGGTCGGCAACTACGTCATGGCCATAGACGGCGAGGATCTCGCAGGCTCGGACAACCCCTACCGCGTGCTGCGGCACCGCGCCGATCGTCCGGTCCGCCTGACGCTGAACGAGGCCCCGACGTTCGACGGGGCGCGGGAGGTGACGTTCACGCCGGTCACCGAGGAGCGGAGCCTGCGCTACCTCGCCGAGGTCGAGGCCAATCGGGAGATCGTGTCGGAGATGACCGACGGCCGCGTCGGCTACCTGCACGTCCCCGACATGGGGGCGCAGGGCATCCAGGAGTTCGTCAAGTGGTTCTACGGGCAGATCCGCAAGGAGGGGCTCATCATCGACGTGCGCGGCAACGGCGGCGGCAACGTCTCGCAGATGCTCATCGAGCGCCTTGGCCGGCGCGTGCTCGGGACCCGCTTCGCGCGCACCTTCGACACGCCCGGCACCTACCCGAACACCGCGTTCCACGGACACATGGTCTGCATCCTCGACGAGGACTCGGCCTCCGACGGCGACATCTTCCCCTACCGCTTCCGCGAGGCGGGGCTCGGGCCGCTGATTGGCAAGCGCTCGTGGGGCGGCGTCATCGGCATCACGAACCACGGCCCGCTCATCGACGGCGGCTCGGTCAACGTGCCGCAGTTCGGGACGAACGGGGCGGACGGAAGCTGGGTGGTCGAGAACGTCGGCGTCGAGCCGGACATCGAGGTCGACAACGATCCCCGCTCCGTCATCGCGGGCCGCGACCCGCAGCTCGAGCGCGCGGTCGAGGAGGTGCTGCGCATGATGCGCGACAACCCGAAGGCACTGCCCGAGCGTCCCGCGCCGCCGATCAAGACGCCGTAGACCGCCGCCCTCGGGATGTCCGAGGTGGTGAGACGCCCGACGTCGGCGCCGCCGGTCAATACGTGTAACATACGTGTAGTAGTGCAGAGGAAGCTCACCATCACGATCGACGCGGAAGTGTACGAGCGCCTTCACGACGTCGTGGGTCGCGGGCGGATCAGTCAGTTCATAGAGAGGCTGGTGCGGCCCCACGTGCTCCGAGGCCACCTCGACTCGGCGTACCGGGAGATGGCTGCCGAGGAGCAGCGCGAGGCGGACGCCGTGGAGTGGGCGGACGCGATGATCGGGGACGTCGGCGATGAAACGCGGTGACGTGTGGTGGGTGAGCTTCGACCCCTCGGTCGGCGGTGAGATTCGCAAGAGGCGCCCGGCCGTGGTTGTGAGCAACGACGAATCCAACCGACACCTGAACAGGGTGCAGGTCGTTCCTCTGACCAGTTCCGTCGACCGGGTGTTCCCCAGCGAGGCGCTCGTCATGCTTCGGGGTTCCCGGCGCAAGGTCCTGGCCGACCAGTTGACCACGGCGAGCAAGCGCCGCCTGACGCAGCGGCTGGGACGACTCGCCGCGCAGGACATGCGGCGCGTCGACGAGGCCATTCGCGTTCAACTGGCGCTCGATCCGGTGTTTCGCGCCTTGTGACGGGGCGCCTCGTACGACGTACAGGCAAAAGGGACCATGTCGCTATCGCTGCAGCTTCGTCTCCTCTGGCGCCGCGCCGTGGGCAGCCCCGGCTTCACGCTGGTCGCGCTGGCGACGCTGGCGATCGGGATCGGCGCCAACGTCGCCATCTTCACCGTCGTGAACGCGGTGCTCCTGCGGCCGCTCCCGATGCCGGACTCCGAGCGGCTGGTGCTGTTGCGCCACGCGGCCCCGGGCCTGACCCAGCTCGACGAGCTGCCGCTGTCGGACGCGCTCTACTTCTTCTATGCCGCCGAGAGCCGGACGCTGGAGGGCGTGGCGGCGTACCAGCCCTTGCAGGCGAGCTTCACCGGGGCGGACAACCCGCAACGAGTCCAGGCGGCCGCCGTCACTGCGTCGTTCTTCGACGTGATGCGGACCCCGCCGCAGCTCGGGCGGACGTTCACGCCGGAGGATGACCGGCCGGGGGCCGCGCCCGTCATCGTGCTGGGCGACGGCCTGTGGCGCGTCCGCTTCGGCGGCGACCCGGGCGTCATCGGGCGCATGGCGGACATCGACGGGGCGCGCGTCGAGGTGGTCGGGGTGATGCCGCCGGGGTTCTCCTTCTCGCAGCCGGAGGCGGAGCTGTGGCGCCCGCTGCGGCTCGATCGGGACAACACGCAGATCGGGGCCTTCGGAATCGCCGGCGTGGCCCGCCTCGCCGACGGGACGACGCTGGAGCAGGCGCAGTCCGAGCTCGCCACGATGCTCTCCAACCTGGTCGAGGTCTTCCCCGACGAGGCGGCGGCGCCGGTCCTCGCCGCGGCCGGCTTCCGCCCGCTCGTCGATCGCGCCCGCGAGGTCGTCGTCGGCGACATCGAGCCGACGCTGTGGATTCTGCTCGGCGCGGTGGGCTTCCTGCTGCTCATCGCCTGCGCCAACGTCGCCAACCTCCTGCTGGTCCGTTCCGAGGCCCGCCGAGGTGAGGCGGCGATCCGCGCCGCCCTCGGATCCAGCCGCGGCCGGCTGGCGGGATCGGCCCTCGTCGAGAGCGTCGTCCTCGGCGTGGCCGGGGGCATCGCCGCGCTTCCGCTGGCGCTCCTGGCCGTGCGGCTGGTCGTCCGGTTCGGCCCGCAGGCCCTGCCGCGCCTCGACGAGATCTCGGCCGATGCCGCGGTCCTGGCGTTCGGCCTCGTGGTGTCGATCGTGGCGGGACTGCTCTTCGGCGTTCTGCCGGCCTTGCGCGCGAGCGCCGCGGGGGCCGCCGGCCACATGACGGCCGGCGCGCGGGGAGCGAGCGCGGGCCGGGAACGGCAGCTCGCCCGCCGCGGCCTGGTGGTGGTCCAGATCGCGCTCGCCCTGACCCTGCTGGTCGGCTCCGGCCTGGCCGTGCGCTCGTTCGGGCGGCTGGCCGCGGTCGATCCCGGGTTCGATCCCGTCGATGTGCTGACGTTCGGGCTGGCGCTGCCCGAGCGCGACTACGGCGCCGACGCACGTCTCGGATTCCACCGGCAACTGGTCGATCGGCTGCGTGCGCTGCCGGGCGCCAGCGACGCTGCGGCGGCCTCCACCGTCCCCCTGGGCGGCGCGGTTTCCGGCTCGGGCTACAGCATCGAGGGGCGTCCCCTGGACGACGGCGAGGTGCCGCCGGTGTTCATGTCGAAGACCGTCTCGCCGGAGTACTTCGACACGCTGCGCATCGAGCTCGCCGAGGGGCGGCGATTCGATCCCCTGGACGGCGAGCGCGGAGATTCGGTGGTCGTCGTGTCGCAAGCGGTGGCGAATGCCTACTGGCCGGGGGAGAGCGCGCTGGGCAAGGGCATCCGGGCGGGAGGGCCGCCGGAGGGTGAGGATCAGGAATGGTCCCGCATCGTCGGGGTCGTCGGCGACGTGCACGAGACGACGCTGCACGAGGACCCGCTCCCGATGGTCTACTACCCCCTGCCCGGGACCGCGGGCGGTTCGGGCGCTCCCGCCACGATGCGCTACGCCGTGCGGGCCCGGAACGCCGGCGGCCTCGGCGCGGCGGTGCGGGAGGCAGTGCGCGGGGTCGACCCGACGCTGCCGATCGCCGACGTGGAGACGCTGGAGACGCTCGTCGGCCGGGCGCGCGCGGAGCGGGCGTTCGTCATGGTGCTGCTCGTCATCGCGGCTGGGCTCGCGCTGCTCCTCGGCTCGGTCGGCCTCTACGGGGTCGTCTCCTATACCGTGGCGCAGCGGCGGCGGGAGATCGCCATCCGCATGGCGGTCGGGGCCCGGGCGGCCGACGTCGGCCGGCTGGTGCTGACCGAGGCGGGCGGCCTGGCCGTGGTCGGAGCCGCCCTGGGCATCGGCGCCGCCGTGGCACTGACCCGGCGCCTGCAGGCGTTGCTGTTCGAGACCAGTCCGCTCGACCCGGCCGTGTTCCTGGGCGTATCGACGATTCTGGTCGGGGTGTGCCTGCTGGCGAGCTGGCTGCCGGCGCGTCGCGCGGCGCGCATCGATCCGATGCACGCCCTGCGCGTGGAGTAGGAAGGGCCGCATGTCGCTGACCGTCGGCGATCGCTTCGCCGGGCACTTCGAGGTGACCGCGGTGCTCGGGGCGGGCGGCATGGGCGAGGTGTACCGCGCCCGCGACACCCGCCTGAACCGTGCCGTCGCCCTGAAGATCCTCCCGGACGCCTTCGCCGCCGATCCCGAGCGTCTGGCGCGCTTTCAGCGGGAGGCGGAGCTGCTGGCATCGCTCAACCACCCGAACATCGCGCAGATCCACGGCATCGAGGAGGAGGACGGGACGCGGGCGCTCGTCCTGGAGCTCGTCGAGGGCTCGACGCTGGAGGAGCGGATCGCGGCCGGGCCTCTCTCGCTCGACGACGCGCTCGAGATTGCAGCGCAGATCGCCGACGCCCTCGAGGCGGCGCACGAGGCCGGGGTAGTCCATCGCGACCTGAAGCCGGCGAATGTCAAGGTGCGCGACGACGGCACGGTCAAGGTGCTCGACTTCGGGCTGGCGAAGGCTCTGGATGCGGGGGCCGGATCCGGAGATCCGCACACGTCGCCGACCATGGCCACGGCCGCCACCCGGATGGGGTTCATCGTCGGCACGGCCGCCTACATGTCTCCGGAGCAGGCGCGGGGAAGGACGGTCGACCGGCGGACCGACGTCTGGGCGTTCGGCGCCGTGCTCTTCGAGATGCTCACCGGCCGGCGGGCGTTCGCGGGGGACGACGTCACCGGCATCCTGGCCGAGGTGATCAAGACCGAGCCGGCCTGGGCGACGCTGTCCGTCGACGTGCCGCCGGCGGTGTCCGGCGTCCTGCGCCGCTGCCTGCAGAAGGACCCCAAGGAGCGGATGCGGGACATCGGCGACGTGCGGCTGGGGTTGCTCGGAGGGTTCGAGGACCCCGCGCGGCGCGCAACGGCGCCGCCCGCGGCCGACGGCGCGCCGACCGATACAGGGGGAGGGTGGAAGCGATACTGGGTCGGACTGGCGGGCGCAGCCGTCGTCATTGCCGCGGTGGCGGTCGGGCCGGCCGTCTGGATCGTGACGCCGCCGGCGCCGTCCGTGGCGTTCCCGGTGCGCTTCACGATCCCGGCTGCACCGAACATGGTGCCGTTCGTCGAGCTGTCGCCGGACGGGCGCCATCTCGCCTACCTCGAGTCGGACGAGGGGCGCGAGGCGCGGCTGTGGGTCCATTCGCTCGAGAGCGGGCAGGCGCGCGAGCTGGCCGCGGCCGACACCTCGGGCTTCACGGTGTTCTGGTCCCCCGACAGCCGATTCGTGGCCTTCTCGGACGCCGGCTCCCTCCGGCGAATCGATCTCGCCAGCGGGGCGGTGGA
>JAPOYG010000061.1:0-9276 GCA_026706755.1 Acidobacteriota bacterium | reverse complement strand
GTGCTCTGGATCGAGCCGACGGGACAGCAGTCCGCCGCGACCGGCATGGGCGGTCTCGACGACCCCGAGAACCCCCGCCTGTCGCCCGACGGGCGCCGCCTGGCCCTCGTGGTGGACGACGACATCTGGGTGTTCGACCTCGAGGGGCGGCCGCCGATCCGCCTGACGTTCGATGGCGGCGACGCCGCGTCGCCGCTCTGGACGCCCGACGGAGAGCGTATCGTCTACGAGGGCGACGGGGCCCTCTTCTCGGTGCCCGCGGACGGCGCGGGCCAGCCGGAACGGATCGGCCCCCGGGGTCACTATCACGCGCACGCCTGGGCTCCGAACGGCAACCTGATCGCCGTCTCCATCTCCGGCGAGCGGGTGTTCCTGGTCGAGTTCGCGGCCGCGCCCGACTCCGAGGCGCGCGAGATCTTCCCGTCGCCGGCAAACGAGGGGTTTTCGGCCGCGCTCTCGCCCGACGGGCGGTGGCTGGCCTACACCTCGGACGCGACCGGGTCGCTCGAGGTCTGGGTGCGACCCTACGCCGGGCCGGGCGCGCCGGTCCGCGTCTCGCCGGCCGGCGGCACGGAGCCGGTGTGGGCGCGGGACGGCGCGGCGCTGTACTACGTCCAGGGGCGCCGCACCCTGATGCAGGTCGCGGTTGGGGCGTCGAACCGGTTCGAGTTCGCGGCGGCCGTGCGCCTCCTGGAAGCCGACTTCCCCGTGTTCGAGCAGCCGCCCTCCTACGACGTCGCCCCGGACGGCCGCTTCGTCACCGCGCGGAACGACTCGAACCCTCCGGTCTCCGTCATCCTGAACTGGCCGGCGCTGCTTCCGTCGGCCGAGTGACCCCGGCCCGGACTGCAACCCGCCGGCCCGTATCGCAGAGCAGCATGATGATTGCGCAGCCGCCCCGTGCCGCTCGGCGCCCGCACCGCCACGAGAGGCACGGGGACGTCCGCGTCGACGACTACCACTGGCTCCGCGAGCGCGACGATCCCGAGGTCCGCGCCTACCTGGAGGCGGAGAACGAGCATCTCCGGGAGTCGATGGCCGCCACGTCCGATCTGGAGCAGCGGCTGTTCGAGGAGATCAAGGGACGCATCCGGCAGACGGACATGTCCGTTCCGTACCGCGAGGGGCGGTACCGCTACTACCACCGCTTCGAGGACGGCAGGGAGTACCCCATCCACTGCCGGCAGACGGTCGGCGCTCCGGCCGGGCCGGAAGCGCCGGGCGTGCCACCGCCGCCGCCGGCGCCGCCTGACGCGCCGGGCGTGCCACCGCCGACCGCATCCGCGGAGGAGGAGGTGGTCCTGCTCGACGTCAACGAGGTCGCCGAGGGGCACGACTTCTGCCAGGTCGGATCACGCGTCGTGAGCCCGAGCGGCCGCCTGCTCGCCTACGCCGTCGACACCGTCGGCCGGCGCGAGTACGCCATCCGCGTACGCGACCTCGCCCGGGGCGCCGACCTCGCGGACGTCATCCCGAACGTCACCGCCAACGTGACATGGGCGGCCGGCGACGACATCGTCTTCTACGCGCGCCACGACCCGACCACGCTCCGCCCGTACCAGATCCTGCGGCACCGCCTGGGTGACGACCCGGCGGCCGATCGCCTCGTCTACGAGGAGACCGACCCGACGTTCTCGTGCGCGGTCTGGCGCAGCCGATCGAAGCGTTACGTGCTGATCGGCTCGTTCCAGACGGTAACGACCGAGATCCGCTGCCTCGACGCGGAGGACCCCGAGGCGCCGCCGATCCCATTCCTGGCGCGGGAGAGGGGCCACGAGTACGAGATCGACCACTACCGCGGGCGCTTCACCATCCGGTCGAACGCCGGCGCCCGCAACTTCCGCCTGCTGGAGGCCGACGAGGACCGGACGGAGAGGGCGGCATGGCGGGAGCTCGTGCCGCACCGGGACGACGTGCTGGTCGAGGGGTTCGAGCTCTTCCGCGATCACCTCTTGGTCGCGGAGCGGCACGAGGGGTTGACGCGGCTCCGCGTGCGCCCGTGGGGCGCTGGCGTGTCCGGCGGCCGCAGAGCGGACGGCGGTGCGGCGGACGAGGCGGAGGGCGGGAGCGGCGAGCACCACGTCTCGTTCGACGAGGCGGCCTACGCGGTCTGGATCGGCACGAACCGCGAACCGGACACGGCGACGCTGCGGTTCGAGTACAGCTCGCTCACCACGCCGAGGTCGGTCTACGACTACGACATGACGACCCGCACGCGCGTGCTCCTGAAGCGCGAGGAGGTGCTGGGCGACTTCGAACCGGCGCGCTACGAAACGCGGCGCGTATTCGCGACGGCGCGGGACGGCGTGCGCGTTCCGATCTCGCTTGTGCGGCGGCGCGGCGTGCCGGCCGCGGACGAGGGGACTCCGAAGCCCACGGGAGGGGGGCACGCGGCTGGCGCGCTCGGCAGCCTGCAGGACCGATCGACCGGCGGTGGCCCAGCGATTCGGGAGGGAGCCGCGCGGGGCGGTGGGGCATCGAACACCGCCGCTCCGCTGCTGCTCTATGGGTACGGTGCCTACGGGATCAGCATGGAGCCGACGTTCCGGTCGTCGCGGCTGAGCCTGCTCGATCGGGGGTTCACGTACGCCATCGCGCACGTGCGGGGTGGAGAGGAGCTCGGACGCCGATGGTACGAAGACGGCAAGCTCCGGAAGAAGGAGAATACGTTCACCGACTTCATCGCCTGCGCCGAGCACCTGGTCGCGGAGGGCCTCGCCGTTCCCGAGCGGCTCTTCGCGATGGGCGGGAGCGCGGGCGGCCTCGTTATGGGAGCCGTCATCAACCTGCGCCCCGAGCTGTTCCACGGCGTGGTCGCCCAGGTGCCGTTCGTCGACGTGCTGACGACGATGCTCGACGATTCGATACCCCTCACCACCGGCGAGTACGACGAGTGGGGCAACCCGAACGAGGCGGACGACTACGCCTGCATCCGCGCCTACTCGCCCTACGACAACATGGCGCCCGTGACGTGGCCGCACCTGCTGGTCATGACCGGGTTGCACGACTCGCAGGTGCAGTACTGGGAGCCGGCGAAGTGGGTGGCGAAGCGCCGCGCGATGCAGCCCGCCGACGGCCGGCGGCTGTTGCTCAGGACCAATCTGGAGGCCGGGCACGGCGGGGCTTCCGGGCGCTACCGGCAGTACCGCGAGACGGCGCTGCAGTACGCCTTCCTGCTCGACCTGGCGGGCGCTGCGGACCGCGGCCCGGCGGACGCGTGAGTCGTCGGACCGCGGCGGGCTGGACGGCCCCGGGCGGGAGCGTCGTAGTATCGTGATGACCCGCGCGAGCGGGAGGAGGGGAGCCATGCAGACCGGCCGCAGGGCGTTCGTCCGGGCGGTGGGCGCGGCAGCGGCCGGCGCCGCGGGGGCGGCAGCCTCGGGGAAGGCCGCGTCGAGCGCGGGCGGGTCGACGAGCGCCGCGGCCGGGCCGGAGACGACTGCGCCTCTCGTGCAGCCGGCGGGCGGCGCCGAGGGCATCGAGGCCTTCGCATTCGACGCCTACGGCACGCTCTTCGACGTGTTCTCGGTGACCGCGCTGTGCGAGGAGCTGTTCCCGGGCAGCGGCGACGCGCTGTCGCAGCGTTGGCGCGCGAAGCAGCTCCAGTACAGCCTCCTGCGCAGCCTCATGGGCCGGCACCGGGACTTCTGGGTGGTGACCGGCGATGCCCTGGTGTACGCCGCGCGCAGCCTGGGCCTCGATCTGACGCCGGCCCGCCGAGAGCGGTTGATGGACGCCTATCTCTCGCTGGCCGCGTTCCCGGACGTGCGCCCGGGGCTCGAAGCCCTTCGCGACCGGGGCCTCCGGCTCGCCATCCTCTCGAACGGTGAGCCCCGCATGCTGGAGGCAGCGGCCCGCAGCGCCGGCATCGACACCCTCCTCGACACGATCATCAGCGTCGAGGAGGTGAAGATCTTCAAGGTCAGCCCGCGCGTCTACAACCTGGGGGTCGAGCGGCTCGGCGTCGACCGGTCGGCGCTCGGGTTCGTCTCGTCCAACGCCTGGGACGTCGCCGGCGCCGCCTCGGCCGGCCTGATCACGTGCTGGATCCAGCGCGCCGCCGCCGAGCCCCCGGACGAGCTCGGCTTCGAGGCGCATCGCGTCGTCGCGGCGATCACCGACCTGGCGCCGCTCGTGGACGGCTAGATGGCGAGTCCGTTACGTGGTGGGTGCGAGCGGGACCGCCGCACGAAGTGATGGCCCGCTCCGTCCGCCGACGCGGTCAACGTGGACGTTCCCGCTCGATTGCGGTGACGTCGAATGGAGTCGGAAGAGAACTGAAGAAGAAGATGACCAGACGAATGGTAGCGGCGACGACGGTGTTGGGATTGGCGGGGATTGTCGTGAGCGGAACGGCGACCGCACAGAGCGAGGTGGCCGGAGCCGGTGGCGCGGCCGGCGACATCGCGATGACGCAGATCGCGCTGGGCGACCTCACGTTCGATGTGCGGACGGCGGGGCCGGAAGACGGCGAGGTGGCGATCCTCCTCCACGGGTTCCCGCAGACCTCCTACGAGTGGCGCCACCAGATCCGGGCGCTGGCCGAGGCCGGGTTCCGGGTCGTGGCGCCCGATCAGCGGGGCTACTCGGCGGGGGCGCGGCCGACGGACACCGCGGACTACGCGCTGCCGCTGCTGGTCGAGGACGTCCTTGGACTCGCGGATGCGGTCGGCGCCGAGCGCTTCCACATCGTCGGCCACGACTGGGGCGCGATCGTGGCGTGGGCGGTGGCGGTCGCGGCGGCGGACCGGGTCATCACGGCGAACCCGGTCTCGGTGCCGCACCCGGACGCCTTCGCCCGGGTGCTGAGCGACCCGGACTCGTGCCAGGTCGCGGCGTCGTCCTACTTCGACCTGTTCATCCAGCCGGATTCCGAGGACGGCTTCCTGGCCAACGACCAGGCGTTGCTGCGCGGCCTCTACGCCGGAATGGGCGACGACGCGGTCGCCGAGTACCTTCGCGTCCTCGGGTCGAAGCCGGCCCTGGGCGCCGCCCTCGACTGGTACCGCGCCAACATCGGCGATCGCAACCTGCAGCGTCCGGCGACCGGCGCGGTCACCGTGCCGACGATGTTCACCTGGAGCGACGGCGACACGGCGCTGTGCATCGACGGGGCGGTCCTCACCGAGGAATACGTCGACGGGCCGTACCGCTTCGAGGTCCTCGAGGGCATCGACCACTGGATCCCGGAGATGGCGGCGGAGAAGCTGTCCGCCCTGCTCGTCGAGCACCTGACGCAGTACTCCGAGCGCTGAGTCGGTCCGCGTGGGCTACCCGCGGCCGAAGACGATGCGCTCCTGGCGCAGCATGCGCGCCGTCATGCCGAAGAAGGCGGCGCCGAGCGCGGTGGTGGCGACCGCCGAGAGGGCCAGGTTCAGGGCCGTGACCGGCTCGCCGCCCATGACGTCGATCAGCAGGAGCTGGTGCGAGAGGGCGGGGACGAGCATCATCCACATGGCGGGCTGCAGCGGGTAGACCTGCGCGACCATGCCCGGGATCATGGGCACGAAGATGAGCAGGTTCACGTAGGTCTGGGCCTCCTTGAAGCTGCGGGCGAAGGTGGCGACGAACATCTGCAGCGACGACGCGAAGAGCGCCATCGGCCCGCAGGCGACCGCCATCAGCAGGAGCTGCTGCCCGCCGAGGCTGAGCTGCATCTCGAGATCCTCGAGCGGCACGAAGCGCATCATGAACACGAACGCCGCCAGCGTCAGCCAGGCGGAGGCGAGGCTGAACACGGTGGTGGTGAGCCACTTGCCGGCCGTCAGCGCGCTCCGCGACACGGGGTTGACCAGCAGCGGCTCCAGGGACTGACGCTCCCGTTCTCCCGCCGTCGTGTCGATGGCGACGTTCAGCCCCCCGATGAACGACCCCAGGATGAGGAACATCGGCAGCATGGAGAAGAAGCGGGCCGCGGTCTGGGCCGGCGTCGCGAGGTCGAGGTCGTCGACCCGCACCGCCTGCATCACGCCCGGGCTGACGCCGCGCGCCAGCAGGCGCAGCAGGCCCACCTCGCTGCTGTAGCCGCGGAGCAGGTTGCGCGTGCGCCGGATGCTCGAGAGCGAGGCGGTCCGGGAGCTGTCGTGCACGATGCGCACGACGGCGGGCTCGACGGACCGGAACTGCTCGCCGTAGTCCTCGTCGATGACCAGCACGAGGTCGACGTCGCCGTCCCGCACCGCGGCGTCGGGGTCGGCGGGCGGGTCCTGGATGACGACCCCGCGCTCCTCCAGCCAGGCGACCAGGTTCGGGGCGCGGTCCTGGCCCACGATCGGCACCTCGAGCGGCCGTTCGGAGCCCTGCAGCCGGGCCACGGCGCCGAAGACGACCGTGATCATCAGCGGCATCAGGATGGGGTAGAGAAGCGCCGACATGAGCGACCGCCGGTCGCGGAGGGCGTCGAGAACCTCCTTCCGGAACACGGCGCGCAACTGGCCGCCGAAGCCGGATTGCCGCGCGCTCACTGCAACCCCTCGTCACTGCCGATGATCCGCACGAACGCCTCCTCGAGGTCGTCCTCGCCGGCCCGCTGGCAGAGCTCGTCCGGCGTGCCGTGGGCGACGGCCCGCCCCCGCGCGACGATCACGATCTCGTCGCAGAGGGCCGACACCTCCTGCATCACGTGGCTGGAGAAGAGGACGCACTTCCCGTCCGCCCGGAGCTGGCGGATGAGGTCCCGCATCGCCCGCGTGCTCATCACGTCGAGGCCCCGCGTCGGCTCGTCGAGCAGCAGGTTGGGCGGGTCGTGCACCAGCGCGCGCCCGACCGCCACCTTCATCCGCTCGCCGGTCGAGAAGCCCTCGACGCGGCGGTCGATGATCTCGCCCATGTCGAGGCGCGCCACCAGGCGCTCTATCGACGACGCGATGGCGTCGCCGTCGAGGCCGTGCAGCTCGCCGACGTAGCGCAGGTGCTCCCGGACCGTGAGCCGGACGTAGAGGCCGTGGGCGTCGGGCAGCACGCCGATGCGGCGCTGGACGGCGAGCGGCTCGGCCACGGCGTCGATGCCGTCGATCGTCGCCGCGCCGGCGTCCGGGCGCAGCAGTCCGTAGAGCGTGCGCAGGGTGGTCGTCTTCCCCGCGCCGTTCGGGCCGAGGAGCCCGGTGATGCGGCCGTCGGCCGCGGTGAAGCTGACGCCGTCGACGGCCACGACCTCGCCGAAGCGCCGTTCCAGGTTGCGGACCTCGATCATCGGGAGGGCTCGATCAGGCGGCGGCTCCGGCAGTCATCGGGCATCGGGCATCTGGTGTCGCTCGTCGGGGCGTCGGGCATCGAATCATCGGGCCGCCGCTCATCGTGGCGCCGAGTCGGGGGCGTCGGGCATCGGGCATCGGGCATCGAATCATCGGGCATCGGCATCGGCCGCCGGCCATTCGGGCGTCGTCAGGGGTCGGTTCCGGCGGCGGAGAGCAGGAACGGGGGCCGGCGGAGTCGCTCGATGCAGCTCACGTCGAGCCCGGCGTGGGTGCCCGCCTCGATGAACTCGGCGACGACGTCCCGGGTGCAGCCCCGCGGCAGGACGCCGTGGCCGGCGCCGGGGGCGACGACGTGGCGGGCGTCGGTCAGCCCGTCCAGCACCGCCTCGGCCCACCGGGGCGGGGTCACCGGATCGAGGTCGCCCGAGAGGAGCAGCGCCGGCGCGTCGGAGCGGACCGGCTCGAAGTAGCTCGCCGGGAGCTCGGCGGCCGGCCAGACGGTGCAGGCGCCGGCCGTTACCTCCATAGACAGCCGGCCGAGCGTGCCCTCCGCGGCGAGACGCTCGGCCTCCCCGGCCGGGAGCCGCGAGACGTCCTCGGCGCAGATGACCGAGAGGAACATCCCCAGGTTGATCGCCTCCCCGGTCTCGACCAGCGGCGTGAGCTGGGCCAGGAAGGGGGCGAAGTCGCCGGCGGCGGCTCGGACCACGGTCCAGGGCACGAGGCTCGACAGGGTGGTGCTGTAGAGCGCAGCACGCAGGCCGCTGGCGAAGCCGAGCGCGCTCACCTGCAGCGAGAACGGTTCCCCGGTTCGGGGGTGGATCGTATCGAGCCGGCGGGGATCGGCCTCGAGCTCGTCGAGGACGGCCGTGAACGTCTGCGGCAGATCGGGGAACGCCTCGCGGCATCCCGCGTCGGCCGCGCAGTCGGCGAACAGCCGGCCCAGGGCGCGGTGGGCGTCCGCGTTCATGTTGGACGGCAGGCGCATGGCGACGGGAGCCATGCCGTCCAGCACCGCGGTCCGCACCCGCTCCGGATGGCGCCGCATGTAGACGAGGGCGGCGCGGGTGCCATACGAGCCGCCGTACAGGTTGATCCGCTCGTAGCCGAGCGCGGCGCGCACGTCGTCGAGGTCGTCCATGGCGATCGGCGTCGTGTACTGTCGCGGGTCGGCGGCCGTCTCCACCTCTGCCAGGCACTCCTGCAGCACGTCGAGCGGCAGCGCGTCGAACTGGAGCGATTCACCGACCGCCTCCTCGTCCGAGGCGCTCTCGAAGAAGGCGCAACGCATCCGGCCCGAGCCGCCGGTCCCCCGCTGGTCGACGAAGACGAGGTCGCGCGACCGCCGCACGTCGGCGAAGAGCGGCAGCGTCGGTCCCGCCAGCTCGGTGGCGGCCTGACCGGGACCCCCGGCGAGGAAGAACAGCGGATCGGGCTGGGCGTTGTCGGAGACGGCCGGGATCACGACGATCTCGAGGTCGATCGTGCGCCCCGAGCCGGCCGCTCGGTCCTCGAAGACGGCGAGCGACCCGCATCGCGCCGGGACCGAGACGCCGTCGAGGCGGCAGTCCGCGAGCTCGAGGGCAGGCTGAGCGTTCGCGCCGCCCGCCAGGATCGCGGCAGCGAGAGAGAGGGCCGGGAAGAACCGCAGAGCAAGGCCGCGGGAACGCTTCGCCGCTGTCATCGTCAGCGGAGTATACGGTGAGCCGCGCGGCCACGTTCTCGTGTGGGCGCTCGGCCGGAGCGTGCTAGGCTGCACGCGTGGAGGACCTGACGCGCTCGACGGTTTCTCGCCGGCCGCGCGATCGCGACGTGGTCTGGCGGACCAGTCTCGAACGGCGCGCTATGCCGAGCGGCCGGAGCGGCGCAGGGAGATCGTCGCGGGAGGAGTTCATGCAGCCCATCGTAGTCCGTGTCGCGGCCGTGCTTCTGGCCGCGGCAGTGGCCCCGGCGGTAGCCCGGGCCGAGAACTGGCCGGCCTGGCGGGGACCCACGGGCGACGGCGTAAGTACCGAGACGAACCTCCCCGTCGAGTGGGACACGGAGCGGAACGTCGCCTGGAAGCTCGCGATGCCGGCCT
>JAPOYG010000630.1 GCA_026706755.1 Acidobacteriota bacterium | reverse complement strand
TGCGCAGGCTCCCGTAGGCGCGCTCCGTCACGCCGTTGGTGGTCAGGGTCCAGACAAGCTCCCGGTCGCCGAAGTCGGCCGGGACGTCGACCGTGAACAGGAACATGTTGCGCCGCGGATAGAAGTGCGTCGGCTGGCCGCGATCCGGCCCGCCCGGCTCGATGCTGTTGTCCGGCCCGATCGGGACGTCGAGCTCCTGCACCCAGTTCGAGTTCATGTACCCGAAGAACATCGTGTAGGTGCCGTCCTCGTTCTGCCACCACCCCTCGTAGGCGGGCGACACGCTCTGCCCCCGCGAGTAGGTGAACCGCGTCTGGGCGCCGGCCGCGGATGCCAATCCCGCCACGACGGCCAACACCAACGCCGCCCGAATCCCCCGCGCCCGAAGCGCCGTCATCACCGACCGCTGCGCCATCACCGTTGCTTCACTCCCTGATCTGCGTCCGCCAGCCCGCCGTTCGTCGCCTGCGGCTCCGCTCGGCGCCCAACCCAATCCTTCAGGACCCCGCGTCGCATGGCGGCGCGGGCTCCTGGCCCGGCCCCCCTACTGGCCGCCCTCGTTCGCCACCGTGTCCATCTGCGACGGGAACTCGACCAGGCAGAGCGGGCAGCCGATGACGTGGTCGTTCGGCGTCAGCCCCAGCCGCTCGCGGCGCTCGGCCATCTCCTGCTCGAACTGCTCGTCGTTCAGCTCGAGCGCCTCGCCGAGGTCGATGAACATGTTGGCCACGGAGCGGCGGCCGCCGCCCGACCAGTTGCGCGGGTCGGCGACGTTGCGGTTGGCGTCGGTCGTGTCGAGCCAGCCGATGATGTGGAGGATCGTCCCCTTCGGCAGCAGCGGGGCGTGGTCGTCGTCGAAGATGTACTGCTTCACCCAGTTGTGGTCGTAGCCGACGCAGGCGATCGTCTCGATGTTGTGGCCCCAGATGGACTCCAGGCACATGCGCATGCCGGGGGCGTGCTGGTGCGGCTCGAACGAGACGAGCCGGGTGTGCGTGTCGAGCACCCGGTAGGCGTGCAGCTCCTGGTTGGCCTGGTTCGGCTTGATGTCGATGTCGACGCCGTTCCCGAGCAGCGTGCGCGCGTGCGAGATCTCCGGCTTGTAGCCCTTCGGGTGCAGCTTGAAGCCGAACTTGAGGTGCGCGCGCGTCTCGCGGCCGTTCGAGTGGAGGTGGGCGGTCTCGAGGTCGAGCGACGACCCGGCGCGCAGCAGACGGCCGGCGTTGTCGGGGAAGATGTCCGCGTTGCGGCCGACCTCGTGGACCGGGAAGCGCGTCGACGACGACAGGTCGGAGCCGTCGGGCGCTACCGCGCCGTAGGTCATGTGGTGGAACACGTAGCGCCCGCCCACGGTGTCGCCCGTGCCGTCCGGCGGAATGTCGTTGAACTCCTTGACCTCGACCGCGGCCACGTAGCGATCCTCCTCGAGCCCGATCGGGATCGTGCCGAGCGAGGTCCACTTGTCCGGCGCGGCGGCCGGCACGAGGACCGAGGGCGACTCGACGATCAGGTCCGGCTCGCCGATCTCCCACTCGTTCTCGGCCCGGAACTCGAGCGGCGGCGGCAGATCGGCGGGGTTGCCGAGCGGCGCGCCGGCGTCGGCCCAGGCCGCGATCTTCCTGATCTCCGCCTCGCTCAGGGAGATGTCGTTCTTGTACTCCTGGATGCCCAGATCGCGCTCGATGAACCAGGGGGGCATCGCGCCGCGCTTGTTGCGGAGGCCCGTGCGCATCTTCATGGCCCGCGCCCAGGGACGCGCCTCCTCGTAGGTGAGGAGCGACATCGGGGCCACGGACGCCGGCCGGTGACAGTTCTGGCAGCTCCGCTGGAGGATGGGCGCGATGTCCTTCGCGAACGTCACCTCGGCGTCCGCGACAGCCGACTGGGCGCCGGCCGCGGCCGGCACAACGAAACCAACGAGAGCGGCGGCAACCGCCAGCCGACCGAGATGCTTCGCGTTCATCGACCTGCCCCTTCCTGAAACCGTCCGAGCGACGCCCAGTACTCCTCGCGCCCTACAGTACTCCCCGCACGTTGCCGCCCGCAACCCGGCGTCAGACCCCCGTGAGGTGCTTCAGCTTGCCCGTGCTGTCGCCGATGCGCTCCACCGGCACGCCGGCTAGCCCGAGCATCGTCATGTACAGGTTCGTCAGCGGCGTCCCCTCCGCGTATCGCACGTGCCGGCCGCTTCGCAGGCGCCCCGCGCCGCCGCCCGCCAGCAGGATCGGCAGGTTCTGGATGTTGTGCAGGTTGCTGTTGCTCATCCCGCTTCCGTAGAGCAGCATCACCTGATCCAGGAGCGTCGCCTCGCCGTCCGGCGTCGCCTCCAGCCGCTGCAGGTAGTACGACAGCAGCTCCGTGTGATACGTGCCCACGCGCGTCAGCTTCGCGAGGCTCTCCGGGTTGTTCTCGTGGTGCGACAGCGCGTGGTGCGGGTCGGGCACCCCGATCTGCGGATAGGTCTGGGCGGTGAGCTCCGGCGTCATGAGGAACGTGATGACGCGCGTCAGGTCGGCCTGGTAGGCCAGCACCTGCAGGTCGAACATCAGCTTCACGTAGTCCTCGAAGGAGGCCGGGATGCTGGCGGACGGCCGATCCACGACTGGCAGCTCGCGGTCGGCCTCGACCTCGATGCGCGCGATGCGGCGCTCGACGTCGCGCACCGCGGTCAGGTAGTCGGAGAGCTTCGCGCGGTCCGCCGCGCCGAGCCCCTTGCGGAGCCGGGCCACCTTCCGCGTCACGGCGTCCAGGATGCTCCGGTCCTGCCGGATCCGCTCGCGGCGCGCCGCCGGATCGGTGCTCGAGCCGTCGCCGAACAGCCGCTCGAAGACCGCGCGCGGGTTGCTCTCCATCGGCAGCGGCGTCGTCGGCGTGCTCCAGCAGAGCGTGCTGATGTACGCGCAACTGAAGCCCGCGTCGCAGGCGCCGCCGAACTCGGGGAGCCCGATGCCCACCTGGAGGGAGGCGAGCTGCGTCTCGCGGCCGAGCTCGGCCGCCGCGATCTGGTCGACGGAGCGGCCCGCCTCGAAGTCCGCCCCCTCGGTCGGCTTCGCGTGCACGCCGGTCAGGAAGGCGCCGGTGATGCGCCCGTGACCGCCCGCGGGGTCCCCCGGCATCTGCGCCGCCGGCGCATGATCGAGCCCCGTCAGCACCAGCAGCCGATCCCGGAAGGGCGCGAGCGGCTGCAGGATCGGCGAGGGCTCGAATCCCGCCCCCTCCGCCTCCGGCGTCCAGTTGCGCATCACGGCGCCGTGCGGCACGTAGACCACTCCCAGTCGGGGCGTCGGCCGTGCCGCGGTGCGGCCCATCGCGGTCAGCGCGGGCACCATGCCGTCGAGCAGCGGCAGCGCGACGGCCGTCCCGAGCCCGCGGAGCACGGTGCGCCGGGGTAGCGCCTTCCTGGTGATCATCATGACTCCGCTCTCCTCATCTGAAACGGCAGACTCCGGGCGACGCCGAGCACGAGCGACGACCAGCGGTGGCCGTCCGCCGCCGCTTCCCGCACGATGGCCCGGATGGCCGGTCGATCGTAGTGCTCGATCCCGCGTCCGAGGGCGTAGGTCAGCAGCTTCTCCGCCACCGTGGTCACAAACTCGTCCTGCCGCGCGAGCAGCACGTCGCGCAGGCCCGGCAGCCCGTCGAACGTCGTGCCGTCCGGCAGCGCTCCCGAGGCGTCGACGGGGAGGCCGCCCTCCGCATCGCGCCACTTCCCGACGGCGTCGAAGTGCTCGAGCGCGAACCCGAGCGGGTCCATGCGCGCGTGGCAGGCCGAGCACACCGGGTTGGCGCGGTGGGCCTCGAGGCGCGCGCGCATCGAGCGGGGCGCTTCGCCCGCCTCGCGCTCCGGCAGGTCGGGGACGTCGGGCGGCGGAGGCGGAGGCGGCGTGCCGAGGATGTTCTCGAGCACCCACTTGCCGCGCACGACCGGCGACGTCCGGGTGGCGAGCGACGTCACGGTGAGGATGCTCCCGTGCCCCAGCAGCCCTCGCCGCGCACCGTCGCCGAGCGCCACGCGGCGGAAGCGCGAACCGTACACGCCCGGAATCCCGTAGTGCCGCGCAAGCCGCTCGTTCGCGAAGGTGTAGTCGGCCGTCAGGAGGTCCACGACGCTGCGGTCCTCGCGGATCTGGCTCTCGACGAAGAGCTCCGTCTCCCGCACCAGCGCGTCGCGCAGGTTGTCGTCGAACCCCGGGAACGCCAGCACGTCCGGCGTCACCGTGCGCATGCGCCGCAGGTGGAGCCACTGCGCGGCGAAGCTCCCGACCAGCACGCGCGAGCGCTCGTCGGCCAGCATCCGCCGCACCTGCTGCTCGAGCACGGCAGGGTCGCGGAGGCGGCCCGCCTCGGCGGCGTCGAGCAGCGCGTCGTCGGGAATGCTGCTCCAGAGGAAGAATGACAGGCGCGAGGCGAGCTCGACGTCGCTCAGGCGGTACGCGCCTCCCGGCGCGGCATTCTCGGGGTCGCGCTCGATGCGGAAGAGGAACTCCGGGTCGACGAGCAGGCTCTCGATGGCTCGCTGGATCCCCCCCTCGAAGCCCCCCGCGCGACGCCCCTCCCGGTAGAACGAGTCGAGCACTTCGAGGTCGACGGCCGTCACCGGGCGGCGGAACGCCCGGCGCGCCAGGGTGGTGAGGATGGCGTTCGCGCACGCCGGCTCGCTTTCGGGCCCCGCCGGACGGCACGTGAAGATGCGGTCACGGCTGACGGCCGGGCCGGTTCCCCGTCCGCCGGACCCCGGTCGGGGCCGGTAGGGACCCTCGATCTCGACGTTGTCGAGCGCCATCGGCTCGACGTAGCCGCGGCCGGTGCTGAACGTCCAGAGCGGCAACCGCTCGGGGGCCACGCCCTCCGTCACCCCGGTGCGCTTCAGGAACGACACGCTGACGACGCGGGTGCCGGCGCGGACCGGCACGCGCAGCGCGAGGGCGTCGTCGCCGGTCGGCATCCCCCGCGTTGCGCCGCCGCGCACACCTCGACCGGCGCGCAGCAGGGCGGCCCTGGCGCCGTCGATGCGGACATCGATCTCCTGCGGCTCCCGCCGCCCACCGTTGCCCTGCAGCGTGAGGCGCACGACGTACTCGCCGTCGAGCGGGAAGTGATGGGTGATTGCCGCGCCGCCGCGCGACCCGAAGGGCATCTCCTCGCTCATCCGGTCGCGCTGCACGAGCAGCGACGAGACGGGATAGCGGACGACGTCGGCGTCGATGGCGGAATCGCCGACGGCTAGGCGGCCGATCCGCCGGGCCGCCGACATGTAGCGCTCCAGCATACCGGGCGCGATCGTCAGGATGTCCGCGTTGTTGTCGAAGCCGTAGGCGAGGTCGTCGGCCGGCAGCATCGCGTCGACGTCGACGGTCAGGCCCAGCAGATCGCGGACCGCGTTCGCGTACTCCAGCCGGTTGAGGCGATGGATGGTCGGCCGGCCGGGGTCGGGGCGGGCCGCCGCGGCGCCGTCGAGCTCGGCTTCCAGCCAGCGGGCGAACCGGTCGTACGTCTCGTCCGCCGGCCGGGGGCGCCGCGGGGGCGGCATCGCCCGCGTCCGCAGCTTCTCGAGGACCTTCTCCCACACCTCCGCCGCGTCGCCGACGTGCGCGATGTCCACGGTGTCGAGCGCGAGGTTCGCGGTGAGCGTCCGCTCGTTGTGGCAGGCGACGCAGTAGCGAGCGAGAACCGCCCGGTATGTCTCCGGGGCGTCCGGGACGGCAGCCGCCGTCCCACCGACGACGCGGAGCTCGGGCGGCGTCGCGGGCGCCGCCGAGGACTGGGCGCCGACAGGAACAGCCGTCGCCAAGCCGAGCGCCGCGACGACCGCCAATGCACTCGCGAGCCGCATCCTCATCCTCTCGACCCCCTCCATCCACCGCCGAGGCGGATCCCACCGCCCGGCATCGGCCGCCGCAACACCCGACCTTCCGTCACCGCTGGACCTCCCGGGTCACCAGCACCAGCAGCCCGGCAGCCGGGACCACCATCGACCTCCCCAACAACCGGCTGCGCTCCAGCGCACCCTGACGGGCGCGTTGGGAGTCTGCGCGGGCGCAGCATCCCGTATCGCGCGTTCTGCGCGCAGGACTCCTAGCGGATGGGTCCCTCGTCAAAGCGGCCGATCAAGTCGGCCCCGCCCTCGCCGCCGCCGAGCGCCCGGAGCAGATCGGCCGTGCTTCCCCCGCCGAGGCCCGGCAGGAGGATGTGCCCACCGCCTTCGGCGATCATCAGCGGCGTGATGCCGCGCCGGTCGCCGGCCCGGACCTCCGCCCCGTGATCGACCAGGAGCTGCACGAGCGCGTCGGAACGCACGTGGGCGGCCCCGTGCAGCGCCGTCCGGCCGTCGCCGTTGGTGGCGTTGATGTCCGCACCCCGCTCCAGCAGGAACCCGACCGCCTCGAGGCTCTCCCCTTCCGTGACGCGGGTCTCGGCCGGGACCCGCCCGAGGCCCGACGCCAGCATCAGGGGCGTAGTCCCCTGCTCCGTCGGCAGGTGCAGGTCGGCTTCCGCCGCCGCCAGCGCCCGCATCACGGCGAGGTTGCCGTCCATGGCGGCGAGCAGGAACGGCGTGGCGCCCGTCAGGCTGACTCGGAAGCGCTGGCTGGCGAAGCCGAACTGCGGCGGGTGCGCCGCAAGGCGCGCGTCGGGATCCGCTCCGTGCGCGAGGAGGGCGTCGACGAGCGCGAGCCGGCCCGCCCCGACGCCATTGAGCGACCGCCATTCTTCGTCGCGCTCCGTGGCGATGCCGCGCAGGCTGCCGGTCAGCTCCGTGTGCCAGGAGCCGGACGCCCAGTGGAGCGCCGTGTAGCCGGCGGCGCCGGCGTTGGGGTCGGCTCCCCGCTCCAGGAGGGCGATGGCCAGCGCGGCGTGCCCGCGCAGCGTCGCAACGAGCAGCGGCGTCAGGCCGTCGGGGGCCGGCGCGTTCACCTCCGCGCCGGCGTCGAGGAGCAGCCGCGCCAGCGCCGGCCGGTCCTCGCGGGCCGCGATCAGGAGCGGCGTGAAGCCCGCCGCGGACCGGGCCCGGACTTCGGCGCCGTGCGCCACGAGGGCGCGGGCCACCGGGGTGTGTCCCTCCCCTGCTGCCCACATCAGCGCCGTCTGCCCCCGCCAGGACTCCGCGGCATTCGGGTAGGCGCCGGCTGCGAGCAGCGCCTCCGCGGCCCCAAGGCTGCCGGTCCGCGCACAGGTCATGAGCGGCGTCTCGCCCGTCGCGCGCGCGGCGTTCGGATCCGCACCGGCCGCCAGCAGCCGGCGCACCATGGGCGCCGATCCGTTCTCGCACGCGAGCGCGAGCGGAGTGAGGCCGTAGTCGTTCGCCGCGTCGACATCGGCGCCGGCGGCAAGGAGGAGGTCGGCGAGGTCTACGGCGTCCCGGTAGCTCGCCCAGTGAAGGGCCGTGGCGCCGTCCGGCTGCGCCGCGCGCGCGTCGGCTCCCCCGTCGAGAAGCGTGACGACGGACTCGGCGTCCTCCGCCCGGACGGCCTCAATCAGACGCCGGCCGTCCGCCTCGGCACCGCCCGCCGGGGCCACGGCCATCAGGCTCGCGCCCCCCACGAGCACGGCCGCCAGGGTCGCAGCCGGCGGGAACACGATCAGCGAGGGCGCGCTCCGGCGCACTCCGGACCCGATGCCGCGGCTCATTGTCTGGCGTTCCTGCATGAAACTCCGCTCCCCACGCCCGCTGCGGCTTCTGCCGACCGCCAGAGCAACTGCAGGCCGCCTCCGGCGGAAACCGCCGACCACCCTTTTCGGGATGCGGGCGGCGACCTGGCCCTTCATTCGTCGCCCGACGGCGCCGACGCCTACCTCGGCTCGGGCTCCTCGGTCCAGTCTTCGTCCACCGCGACGGCGAAGCGCCGGAAGTCGGAGTAGCGCGCGGTGCCGCTCATCCTCCCCCCGCCTCGCTCCTCGTAGCGCTCCCGCATCTCGACCGGCACCCAGAGCCCGGTCTCCGCCTCGCGGCCGAACGTGACCCGCGCCTCCGCCTCGGTCTCCGGGCGCCCTTCCACCGCCGGGTGCCGCAACTCGATCTCGGTCTCGTGCACGTCGCCGGAATCCGGGTCGACACAGACGCGCCCCCGCGCCGGGAGGTCGATGCCGTTGTAGCCCCGCGTCATGGTGGGAGTCGCGATCTCGTCGAACCGGACGTCCCACGCGGCGTCGACGCCGGCGCACCCTTCGCCGACCTTCTCGAAGCGGAAGCGCCCCGAGTTGGCGGGGTGCAGGCCGAACAGGCCGAACGTCGGCACGTTGAACGTCCGGACCGTCGAACCGACGTTGTAGCGGGCGTTCTCCTCCGTGATGCTCCGGAGCTGGTCCATCGCCGTCTCGTGGCTGCCGAGGAACAGCTCCGCCAGACGGTTCTCGCGGTCCCGCACCCGTTGCCCGTTGTACTCGATGACGTCGCGGAACCCGGTCAGCTCCTCGGAGCCGGCCAGCCTCACCTGCAGGAAGTCCGAGCGCAGGTGGCTGCGCGCCGGGCCGCTCCGCGGCTGGCCGGAGAAGTAGACCTGGCGGTAATCCTCCTCCATCACGACGGTGGCCAGATCCTCGATGACCGCCGCCACGCGGACGGCCGCCCTGTCCATCACCGCGTCGACGGCCGGCGTCTGGCCAACGGCCCCCGCGGGCAGCGCGCAGAGCACGGCTGCTCCGGCCGCGGCCGCCGCCCGGCAGGGCCAAGGTCGCGCCGGCGCGGAACGGAAGCTGCCTGTCAAGATGCCCTCCCAACTCCTACCGCGATCCGGACTCGCCGCGCGCCGCGGCTTCCTCCCCGCGCGCGATATCGAGCAGCGCGGTCATGCCGTCGTTCCGCTCGTGGCAGGCGTACTCGAACATCGGCCCGTCGGTCGGCGGCATCGTGAGCGCCGCCGTCCACGGCTGCGTCCAGAGCTTCGGCGCCCCCCAGGCGGTGCGCGCAGGTGCGGACTGCGCCCAGCCCGCGGCCGGGGCGAGCACGAGCGCAAGGGCAGCGAGCGCGGCGCGGACCTGCGGCTTCATCGGAGCACCGTCGAACCGATCCCGAAGGCAGCGGAACCTACCTAATTCAATCAGAATCCGCGTCTCCACGGAAGCGCGCCCGCAGGGAACGCGGGGTCCTGGGGGCGACGACCGGGGCGGACACCGGCGTTCCTGTACGATCGCGAGTTGCGGAACGCGTGAACGACCTCCCCGCCCGGTGCATTCGGCGGGAGGCGGGCCGGCGCAGGGTCGGCCGGGACGGCCAGACCCGAGAAGTGCGACGCCTGTCCGTCCCCAGCAGTCCCGCCAGCCTACCCAAGGAGCCCACCGTGGACAGGCGAACCGTGCTCATCACCGGCTGCTCGAGCGGCTTCGGCAAGCTGGCCGCCAGGACCTTCAGCTCTCGCGGCTGGAACGTCGTGGCCACCATGCGCTCACCGGAGAGGGAAACGGATCTCACGGAGCTCGACGGAGTGCTGGTCACCAGGCTCGACGTCCGGGAGCCCGCCAGCATCGCCGCCGCGGTCGCGAAGGGCATCGCCGAGTTCGGCGCGATCCATGCCGTGGTGAACAACGCCGGCTACGGCAGCAACGCGCTCTTCGAGCAATCCCCCGAGGCGTCCATC
The DNA here is from genome assembly GCA_026706755.1 of Acidobacteriota bacterium. Taxonomy (GTDB): domain Bacteria; phylum Acidobacteriota; class Vicinamibacteria; order Vicinamibacterales; family UBA8438; genus JAGWAJ01. The sequence continues at coordinate 9,351 of JAPOYG010000630.1, read as the reverse complement.
CGGGACATCTACGAGACGAACGTCTTCGGCCTGATGAACGTGATGCGCAGAACCCTTCCCGACATGCGCAGGCGGGGCTCGGGGTGCATCGTCAACGTGACGTCGATGGCGGGGCTGCTGGGCCTCCTCGGCAATTCCGTCTACTCGTCGTCCAAGTTCGCGGTCGAGGGCCTCACGGAAGCGCTCGCGCTCGAGTACAAGCCGCTCGGGATCCGGATCGTCTCCGTCGCCCCGGGGGCCTACGGAACGGCATTCGGCGCCAACGCGGACAACTACCTCGGGGTGGGCGGCACGCAGCTCGTGGAGCACTCGCGGAAGCTCCGGGACCACTTCGCTGCCGTCGTCGCCTCGCGGGGCGAACCGCAGGACCCGCAGGAGGTCGCGGACAAGATCTACGAGTGCGTGACCGCGGACGAGGTGCCGGTCCACAACCCGGTAGGCGCCGACGCACTGCGGCTCAACAATCTCCTGGAGAGCTCGCCGACGCGCCAGGACTTCATCGTCGCCCTGGAGCGGATGCTGCTTCCACCGACCCCGTGACCCGCAGGGGGCCTCGAAGGAACCGCGCCGTTCGCCCCCTTGGCACCATCCCGCGTCGGAAACCCTCACCGGTAGTCCGGGTTGGGGAAGTCGAAGCGGCAGCCGGCCTCCCAGGCGGAGCGCTGGTTGCCGTGGGCCGGGATGCCGCCCGCATCCTTCAGCAGGCGCGCCAGGTGCAGCAGGTTCCAGGTCATGAAGGTGGTGTTGCGGTTGGTGAAGTCGTTCTGCGGCCCGCCGGAGCCCTCGTCGAGGTAGGACGGACCCGGACCGGCCTCCCCCAGCCACGCGGCGTCCGCCTGCGGCGGGATCACGTAGCCCAGGTGTTGCAGCGAGTACAGAATGTTCATGGCGCAGTGCTTGGCGCCGTCCTCGTTGCCCGTGATCAGGCAGCCGGCCACGCGCCCGTAGTAGGCGGACTGGCCCGCCTCGTTGAGGAGGTGCGAGGCTGCGTAGAGGCGCTCGATGACCTGCGTGCAGACCGACGACTTCTCGCCCAGCCAGATCGGCGAAGTGACGACGAGGATGTCGGGCCGCAGAACGGCGCACCGAAGGGCAGGTGCGATGGCGCACCGAAGGGCAGGTGCGATGGCGCACCGAACGGCAGGTGCGATGACGCACCGAAGGGCAGGTGCCGTCTGACCGGGCGCAAGCCGACGACGAACAGTAGTGCGGCGGTGCACCCGGAACGCGAAGCTCGCGCGGCGGTGGACGTGGCCGTCATCGGGGGCGGACCCGCAGGAGCATCCGCCGCGCGCCTGCTCGCGGCGTGGGGACACTCCGTCCTGCTGCTGACGAAGTCGGACTCCGGCCATCCCTCCCTCGCCGAGTCGCTGCCCCCGAGCTGCCGCAAGGTCTTCGACGCCGTGGGCGTCCGGGAAGCGGTCGAGGCGGCGGGGTTCCTCACGACCGGAGGCAACACCGTCTGCTGGGAGGGCGCCCGGCCGCGCGCGGCGGCGTTCGGCGGCGGATGCGGTCTCCAGGTTCTGCGGCGCGACTTCGACCGCGTCCTGCTCGCCGAGGCCGAGCGAGCGGGAGCGGCCGTGCGGACCGGGGTGACGGTGCGCGGGGTCGCGGTACCCGACGAGAACACCCTGGGCGCGGCCGGAAGCGACCTGGTACGGTCGCGCGCGGGCGCGTTGCGCGGGGCCGGCGCGGACGTCGTGGACCGGCCGGCGGCCCCGGTAGCACTCAGCGGTCGCGACGAACTGGGACGCGCCGTCACGGCGCACGCCCGCTTCGTCCTCGACTGCTCCGGCCGCGCCGGCGTCATCGCGCGCCGCCATCGGACCCGGGTTCAGGCCGGCGAGACGACGCTCGCGCTCGTCGGCGTCTGGCGGCGCCCGGACCGGTGGCCTCTCCCAGAATGCGCGCCCGGCGACGGCCGCGGCGGTGACGCACCGGGCGTTGGAAGCGACGCGGCCCCGAGCGGCGACACGGTTCCGAGCGACGACGCGCAGACGTTGGTCGAGGCCTACGCCGACGGCTGGGCATGGTCGGTGCCGGTGTCGCCGCAGCGGCGCTACGTCACGGTGATGGTCGACCCGCGCACGACGCAGGCCGACCGCACCGAGTCGCTGCGGGCGCGCTATCTCGCGGAGGTCGGCAAGACGACCCACCTCGCCCGGCTCACCGTCGGGGCGGCGCTCGAGAGCCCGCCTTGGGCGTGCGACGCGTCGCAGTACGGCGCCCGCCGTTTCGGGGGCCCCGGCTTCCTCCTGGTGGGCGACGCCGCGACGTTCATCGATCCTCTTTCGTCGTTCGGGGTCAAGAAGGCGATGGCGTCGGGGTGGCTGGCCGCCGTCGCGACCAACACCTGCCTGCGGCACCCGGAACGCGCGACCCTCGCGCGGGACTTCCACGCCGGGCGCGAGCGGCAGATCTGGGAGAGCTACCGCCGCCAGACCGCGGCGTTCTTCGCCCAGGTCTCCCACCGCGAGCTGCACCCGTTCTGGAGCGACCGGTCGGATCCTCTCGGCTCCGATCCTGTCGGCGCCGGCGCGTCGGCGGAGGCGGGGGAAGGAGACGACGTGGTCGCAACCCTTCGCGCCGACCCGGCGGTGCAGGCGGCCTTCGAGGCGCTCCGGCGCGCGCCCTCGATCCGGCTGCGGCCGACCCCGGCGGCTCGCCCGACGACCGCGCCGGCGGTGGAGGGGCGGGAGATCGTCGCCGCTACCAGCCTCTCGCTCGACGCGGGGAGGGCCGGGACCATCGCCGTCCGTTACCTCCGGGGCATCGACCTGCCGGCGCTCCTCGCGATGGCCGGTGAGCACACGCAGGTCCCCGACCTCTATGCCGCCTATCGTCGATCCCATGCACCGGTAGAGCTTCCCGACTTCCTGGGCGCCCTTTCCGTGCTGCTCGGAAGAGGTGTGCTGCGGAACGACGCGTGACACCCCCGCCGCTCCGCGGTGCGCCCGCCGCTCGGTTCGACCCCCGGCGGGCTTGTGTGGTACAACGTGAGCCACCACATGCGGACATCACTCTGGATTCGTTCCGTCGCGGCGCGGCGAGTTCTCCCCCAGACCGCTCCGGTCCTGGCGGCGGCCCTGATCGCCACCGGCTCGGCGACCGCGGCGCCGGAGGCGCAGGAAGCCGCGCCCCTCCCGGAAGAAGGCATCCCCGTCACGAGCGACCTCGTGCACCGCGTCTGCGGAGACTGCCACCGCGCGGACGAGGAGCGGCGCATGAGCCGCATCTCGTACCAGCGGACGACCCCCGAGGGCTGGCAGCAGACCGTGCGGCGCATGGTGTTGCTGAACGACCTGCAGATCGAGCCGGAGGACGCGCGCGAGGCGATCGCCTACCTCGCGACGTACCACGGCCTCGCCCCCGAGGAGGCCGTGGAGGGCGCGTTCCATTCGGAGCGCCGCGACAACCTCGACTACTACTACGCGGCCGACCCGGAGACGCAGATCACCTGCAACCGCTGCCACTCGATGGGACGGGTGCTGAACCAGCGGCGGACGCGGGAGGAGTGGGACCTGCTGACGGCGATGCACCGCGCCCTGTATCCCTTCACCGACTTCCAGTCGTTCATGCGCCGCATCGAGTCGGACGAGTCCGAAGGGAACGACGGCCCGAGCGCGGTCGAGCGCGCCGTGGCGCACCTCGCCGAGGTGTTCCCGCTCGACACCCCGGAGTGGACGAGCTGGGCCGCGAACATGCGTAGCGAGCCACGGCTGGACGGCGCCTGGGCGCTGGTCGGCCGCGAGCGCGGACAGGGGCCGGTCTACGGCGAGTTCGTGGTGACGGCGAATCCGGAGGCCCCGGACCAGTTCCGGACGACCGCGAGCTACACCTATGCGGCGCGCGGCCGGGACGTCACCCGCTCGGGTCAGGCACGGGTGTTCACCGGCTTCCAGTGGCGGGGAAGCACCACCAGCTCGAGCTCGGGTCAGCCCGCGCTGCGGGAAGTGCTCAGCGTGTCACGGGACCGCGAGTCGATGACCGGTCGCTGGTTCACGGGTGTCTACGACGAGCTGGGCATCGACGTGACGCTGCACCGCGCCGGCGCGCAGCCGGTGCTCACGGGCGTCTGGCCGCCGGCCGTGCCAACCGCCGGCGGCGATGTGACCCTGCAGCTCTTCGGCGTCAACCTGCCGGACGCTCTCGACGCGGCGTCGGTGGACCTCGGTACGGGCCTGACGGTGACCGGCGTCAGCGAAGCGTCGGCCGGTGGGGCGACCCTCCGCGTGCAGGTGGCGCCCGACGCCCGCGTCGGGCCGCGTGATCTCTTCATCGGCGAAGCCGCCCTGCCGGACGCCGTCGTCGTGTTCGACGAGGTGCACCGGATTGCGGTAACGCCCCGAACCGGGCTCGCGCGCGTCGGGGGTGGCGCGATCCCGAAGCAGTACGAGCGCTTCGAGGCCCGCGCGTGGCACGACGGGCCTGACGGCGAGGCGGAGACCGACGACGACCTCGACCTCGGCATCGTGGACGCCGCGTGGAGCCTCGAAGAGTACGCCGTCACCTTCGGCGACGACGACACCGAGTTCGTCGGCACCATCGACGGGCAGGGCATCTTCGAGCCCGCCCTCGACGGCCCGAACCCCGAACGGAGCGGCGAACGGAACAACGTCGGCGACGTGTGGGTGGTGGCGACGGTGAGCACGGGCCCTGCGGGCGTGGCGCTCGAGCCTCCGCAGCGGGCCCGCACCCACCTGGTGGTGTCGGTGCCGGTCTACCTGCGCCGGGGAGCCGAGGGCCCATGACCCACATCGCGCTCGGCGAATGTCACCCGTTCGAGGCCGCGGGGCGGCACTTCCTCTACCTGGTGCCGAGCGCCGCGGTCTTCGCGCTCGACGACACGTCGGCCGCGGTGGTCGATACCCTGCGCGGGCGGCAACTGGCGCCGGCGGATCTCATGGCGCGCCTCGCGGGCCGCTTCGAGCGGGCGGAGGTCGAGGCCACGCTCTCCGAGCTGGCCGGCGCGCGCGCGATCCTCCCGGTCGACCCCGCCCGCCCGGCGGAGCCTCCGCCGGAGCCGGCCCCGAACATCATTCCGCTGACGCCGATCCCGCTCTCGACGCTCGTCGTGAACGTCACCAACCGCTGCAACCTCAGTTGCGCGTACTGCTACGAGTACGGCGAGGACAAGATCACCGAGCCGACCGCGGGCGGGATGCCGAAGCTGATGAGCGAGGAGACGGCGCGCGAGAGCGTCGACTTCATGATCGAGCGCTCCGGCAACAGCCCGGTCGTGCGGCTGACCTTCTTCGGCGGCGAGACGCTGCTGAACTTCGCGGTGCTGGAGAAGACGATCCCCTACGCGCGGGCCCGCGCCGCCGAAGCCGGGAAGCGCGTCGAGTTCAGCCTGACCACCAACGGGACGCTGCTGCGCCCCGAGGTCATCGAGTTCCTGGCCGACAACGACGTCGGGGTGACGATCTCCATCGACGGCCCGAAGGAGATGCAGGACAAGTTCCGGGTATTCCACGACGGCCGCGGGAGCTACGACGTCGTGGCCCCGAAGGTGCGGGAGCTGCTCAAGCGGCACCGTTCGCGGCCGATCGGGGCGCGGGTGACGCTGACCTCCGACGTGCTCGACATCACCCGCATCTACCGGCACTTGCACGACGAGATCGGCTTCTGGGAAGTGGGCTTCGCGCCCGTCACCACTTCCCCGGGGCGCTCCCACGCCATCGGCGAGACCGGCTTCGAGTCGATGCTGGCGCAGTTCCGGGAGCTGGGGCTCGAGTTCCTGGAGGCCGCGCTCGAGGGCCGGCGGCACGGCTTCAGCAATGTGCGCGACACGATCGAGGAGCTGCACAAGGGCGCCAGCAAGGCGCTTCCGTGCGGCGCCGGGCTCGGGCTGATGGGGGTGGCGACCAACGGCGACGTGGCGCTCTGCCACCGCTTCGCCGGATCCGACGACCACAAGCTGGGGACCGTCCGGGACGGCGTGGACGGCGCGGCGCAGGAGGCGTTCCTCGACGCCCACCACATCGACCGCAAGACCGACTGCCGGACGTGCTGGGCGCGCCCGCTCTGCGCCGGCGGCTGCTACCACGAGGCGCACACGCGCTACGGCACGACCGAGGCGCCCAACCTGCACTACTGCGAGTGGATCCGCGGCTGGACCGAGACGTGCCTGGAAATCTACGGCGAGATCGCCGAGCGCAACCCGGCGTTCCTGCGGCAGTTCGACCCGCCGTCCGCGCCGGCCGCAACCGAGGTGAACGATGACGCATCTGAGGCCCGTTAACCAGAAGGCGGCCCGCATCGCGTACGAGGCGGCCGCGGCCCGCCGCCGCGCCGCGCAGGCCGACGGGCGCGTGGTGGCGCTCCAGGACGGTCCGGCCGAGCCGCCCAAGGCCGAAGGCCCGCACATCCCGATGGGCTGCAGCTTCGTGTTCTATCCGGGGTGGGAGGTGGACGCCAACGGCGGCACGGCGGGGCTGTGCCAGCCGGTCGAGCGCGACCTGTTCGACTGCCACCTGGGCTGTTTCTGGCCGGCGCAGGTGCCGGACCAGTTGAATCATGCGCCGGATTGGACCAGCAAGTGCGCGGCGGCGCAGAAGGACTGGCGGAAGGTTGACCTCATATTCCCGTAGCCCGGCGAATCGTCGCTTGCGGCTTGCGCCGCGGGCCGTCTTCCTCGTGCTGCTGGCAGGCACCCTCGCCCTCGCGGCGCCGGCGGCGGGACAGCCCGGCATTGGAGCAACGACGCCGGGCGTGGAAGTTGCGGCGGGCGACGGCACGCTCTACCTCGGCGGGCTTCCGAGCCGCATCTTCGTGATCGACGAGGCGTCGGTCAGCGTCGTGGACGAGATCGCCCTGCCCTACGGCTCGCCCCGCTCGCTGGTGGTCTCGGCGGACCGAAGCCGCTTCCACTTCGTCGACCCGACGTTCGAGCACCTGACGACGGTCGACATCGCTTCGCGGGCCGTCACCGACTCGCTCACCCTCAGCGACGGGGACCGGAAGGTACGCATCCGGTCGTTCCGGGTCGCGCCCGACGGAGCGACGGCGATTCTCCACGTCGACGCGGCGACCAAGCTCATCGACCGCTACGAGGTGGAGCCGTACAGCCTGCTGCAGGTCGACCTCGCCACGCACGAGATCCAGCGCGAGCTGCCCTGGCCCACCGGCGCGGCGTCGTTCAGCTCGCGCATGCTCTTCTCGCCCGACGGGGAGTACCTGTACTTCTTCGACCGCGCGGAGATCCTGATCCTGGAAGCCGACACCTTCGACGAGGTCGACCGCTGGTCGCTGCGCGAGTCGATCGAGCCCGGCATGGGCGCAATCGACTTCGGCTTCGACGACGACCTGGTCTACGAGGAGCCCGGCTTCTTCACCAACCTGTTCACTGTGCACGACGACGCGCAGGACCGCGATCTGCTGGGCATCGCCCGCATCGATCTGCCGAACCGCGAGGTGGTCGACTTCTACACCATCGGCCCGCCGAGGCCCATGCAGTTCGCGCTGGCCCCGGGGCGGCAGCGGGCCTACGGGCTGTCGAGTGCCATCGACCACTACGAGTTCTGGACGTTTCACCTCGACGAGCGGCGCATCGGCTACCGGCGCCCCATCGAGGGACGGCCCCGCATGGCGCTCGACGTCAGCACCAACGGCGAGGTGCTGTACATCTCGTCCGCGGGCAACACCATCGACTTCTACGACGCCGAAACGTTCGACTACCTCGACACGCTGGCCTTGGACGGCGACATGACGTCCGGGCTCATCGTGATGCCCGCGGCGCCCTGAGCGCGTCCGGAGGCCCCGGGAGTTCTTCGACGTTCGGCGGCACGGGTCGAGCGCCACGAGATCCGCGGCACGCTCAGGGCCCCGGCGCAGGCGCCGCGGCGACCGGCACCCGATGCTCGATCCGCAGTTCCGGCGCGCGCTCGCCTACGTCGCGCCGTACTGGCGGCGCTTGGTGCCGGTCGTCGTCCTCAGCCTCGCGAGCACCGGCGCCGCCCTCCTCGTACCCCTCCTCTCCATCGGCCTGATCGACGACGCGCTGCTGGCCGGGAACCCGGCGACGCTGGTCCGGATCGTCGCCGCGTTCGTCGGCCTGACCGTACTGGGCTTCGTCCTCAACGTCGCGAGCGGGCTGCGCTACACGCGGGTGTCGGCAGAGATCCTGTTCGACATGCGGCTCGATCTCTACCGCCACCTGCAACGACTCTCCCCGCGCTTCTACGCCCGCACCCGGATGGGCGACATCGTGTCGCGCCTCAACAACGACATCGGCGAGATCCAGCGGGTCGCCGCCGAGGCCGCCCTGGCGTGGATCGGCAACATCCTGTTCCTGGCCGGCGCGGTCGGGATGATGGTCTGGCTGGATGTCCGGCTCTTCCTGGCGGGCCTGGCCGTACTCCCGCTCAGCGTCTGGGCCCTGGTCCTCTACCGCCGGCGGCTCGAGCGCCGCGTTGCCGTCTTCCGCGAGCGGAGCGCCGACATCGGCAGCTTCCTCATCGAGACGCTCTCGGCGATGCGCCTGGTCGTCACCTCGAACGCACAGGCGCGCGAGGCGGGACGGTTCCAGAACCGCAACCGGTCGTTCATCGACGCGCTGATGGCGATGCAGCGCGTGACCTATCTGGCCGGCGGCATGCCCGGCGTGATCCTGTCCGCAGGGATGGGCATGGTCTTCCTCTACGGCGGCTTCCGCGTCCTCGACGGCACGCTGAGCATGGGGACGCTCGGCGGGTTCATGATGTATCAGATGCGCCTGATGGGTCCCGTGCAGGCGCTGATGGGCCTCTACGCCAGCCTCGCCACCGCCAAGGTGTCGCTGAGGCGGGTGCATGAGATCGCGGACGCGCCGGTCGAGGTCCGGGAGGAGGCCGTCGCTGCGGAGATGGGGACCGAGCAGGCGAAGGCCGCAACGACCGGGCCCGCGACCACGGCGGAGGTTGGGGGCGCCGTCGCGTTCGACGACGTGAGCTTCTCCTTCGACCGGGGCGCGCCCACCTTGGAGCAAGTGTCGTTCGCGATCGCCCCCGGCGAGACCGTGGCCATCGTGGGCCGGAGCGGCGCCGGCAAGTCGACGGTGGCGGACCTGCTGCTGCGGCTACTCGATCCCGATCGGGGCGCGGTTCGGCTCGATGGTCGGGATCTCCGAACGCTGCCCCTCGCGTCCGTCCGCGGTCAGATAGCACTCGTGGACCAGGCGCCCTTCATCTTCCACACCTCGCTGCGGGACAACGTGCGCTACGCGCGGCCGGAAGCGACTGACGACGAGGTGGCGGCGGCGGTGCGCGCTGCCGGCCTCGATGAGCTCGTCCGCGGCATGCCCGAGGGCCTCGACACGGTCGTCGGCGAGCGCGGCGCGGCGCTCTCGGCCGGCGAACGGCAGCGCGTCGC
>JAPOYG010000287.1:2309-18963 GCA_026706755.1 Acidobacteriota bacterium | reverse complement strand
GCGCGACCGAGGCCAACTCATGACCAGCAACCGGAACCGACCGCTCTCCGTCGCCTGCGTGCTTGCGCTGCTGCTGTTCGCCGCACCGCTCTCGGCCGCTACGGCCGCCGGCGAGGAGGCGGTGACGTTCGCGAAGCACGTCGCGCCGATCCTGCAGGCGAACTGCCAGAGCTGCCATCGGCCCAACTCGATGGCGCCCATGTCGCTGATGACCTACGAGGAAGTGCGACCCTGGGCGCGAAGCATCAAGTACCGCACCGGGCTCCGCAACCGCATGGGCGTGATGCCGCCGTGGTTCCTGGAGAAGAACGTCGGCATCCAGGCAATCAAGGACGACCTGGCGCTGACCGAGGAGGAGATAGCGACGATCGCCGCCTGGGTCGACGCCGGCGCGCCGCGGGGCAACCCCGAGGACCTGCCGCCGCCGCTCGCCTTCGCGGGCCCCGGCGAGTGGGAGATGGGCGAGCCCGACCTGGTGGTCGTGGGGCCGTCCGCCTCGCGGGCCGCCGATGATCCCGACTGGTGGGGGGCGCTGCCGCCCGTCGACACCGGGCTCACCGAAGACCGCTACGTGAAGGCGATGCAGGTCAAGGAGGTCGGCGACAACACCCGCACCATCGGCGGCCGGTTCATCTACCACCACGCCTTCTTCGCGCTGATCGACGAGGAGGGCGAGCGGCGCGACAACGGCGACTGGCCTACGATCCACGATCTCCGTAACAACCCGCGCGGCTTCTCGTTCGATCCCGACGCGGGCCGCCTCGTGCCGGGTAACACGAAGCTGCAGTGGAACAACGTCCACCTGCACTCGAACGGCGAGGACACCACCGCCCACCTGGAGGTCGCCTTCCAGTTCCACCCGCGCGGCTACGAGCCGACCAAGAAGATTGGACGCATCGGCTTCGGCACGGCCGAGATCGACGTCCTGCCGAACCGGGACGGGCAGGTGCGCCACTTCTACCAGACGCTGCAGGACAACGTGAAGCTGACGATGTTCGCGCCGCACATGCACGCGGCCGGCGTCCGGATGTGCATGGAGGCGATCTGGGCCGGCCGGGTGGAGACGCTCAACTGCGCCGGCTACGACCACAACTGGCTGCGCTACTACCGCTACGAGGACGACGCCGCCCCGCTCCTGCCGAAGGGCACGATCCTGCACGGCATCGGCTACTTCGACAGCACCGCGGCCAATCCCAACATCGTCGATCCGCGCAACTGGACCGGCTTCGGCCACCGGGCCATCGACAACATGCTGCTCGTGATCGCGCCGGCGTTCATCCTGACCGACGAGGAGTTCGCGGCCGAGATGGCCGAGCGCCGCAGGCGGCTCGACCTCGCCGAGGGAGAGACCGTGCTCGGCTGCCCGCTGTGCGGCTTCGAGGAGCTGCCGGAACAGCGGGCGAACAACCAGTAGCTGCGTCATGGAGCGAAGCATGCCTCCCCGCGCTGCAACCGCCGCTGCCGCAACGGGATCGGCCACCGTCGCAACCGGGCTCGTCGGCGCGGCCCTGCTGGCCGCCGCAGGGCTGTTGCTGCCGGCCATGGCGTCCGCGCAGCCCGGGCGAGAGCACGGCCAGGGCGTCACGCCCGTCTACGAGGGGTACGTGGAGAAGCCGGACGGGTCGTTCGACCTGCTGTTCGGCTACCTGAACCGGAACTGGGCGGAGCAGCCGGTGATCGAGATCGGCCCGGACAACTTCCTCGATCCCGGCGGCCCCGACCTCGGGCAGCCGACGCACTTCTTCCCGCGCCGCAACCGCTTCGTCTTCCGGGTCCCGGTGCCGGCCGACTTCGGCCGGGGCGAGGTGGTCTGGACCCTGACCGTCAACGGCGTGACCGCGCAGGCGTTCGGCACGCTCCGGCAGGGCTACGCCGTCGACGACACGGTGCTCATGGCCAACTTCGGCGGCGGCGGCCAGGGGGGCTTCCGCCCCGACACCGTCGGCAACCGGGCGCCGGCCCTTGCGGTCGAGGCCGCCCGCGAGCTGACGGCGGCGGTCGGCGAGCCGCTGGCGCTCCGCGCCGTCGCCACCGACGACGGAAAGCCCGCGCGCCGGCCCATCCCCGACCGCTGGATCGGGCGCAACCGCTCCGTGCTGTTCGCCGCGACCGGCCTGCGCCTGTCCTGGATCCGCTACCGCGGCCCCGTCCCGGTCGCGTTCGACCCGCCGCAGACGAAGGTGTGGGAGGACTACCGCGACGGCGGCGGCTCTCCCTGGTCCGCCGGCTGGGAGCCCCCGCCGATCCCGCCCGCGAACCGCTGGACGGTGCGCGCCACCTTCAGCGCGCCCGGCACCTACGTGCTGCGCTGCATCGCCCACGACGGCGGCCTGCAGACCTACGAGGACGTCACGGTCCGGGTTCACCCCCGACGATGACGGTAACGGTCGACGGTGCGGAGCTGTACTGCTCCGTTCACGGCAGCGGCCCGGTCTGCCTCGTGCCGAGCGCGATCGGCACCGCGCCCTACGAGCGGCAGATGGCGCCGCAGCTCGCGGATCACCTGACGATGGTGTTCTTCGACCTGCGCGGAGGCGGACGTTCGACGGGGCGCGCGGCGGACCTGACCTTCGACCGCTTCGCCGAGGACGTCGACGCGATACGCGGCGCGCTCGGCGTCGACCGCGTCGCCCTGCTCGGCCACTCCATCCTGGGCATGCTGGTCCTCGAGTGCGGCCGGCGGCTGCCGGACCGGGTCTCGCACGTCGTCACGGTGGGCACGCCGCCCCACGGAGACATGAGCGCCCTCGGCGCCCGAAGCACGGCCTTCTTCGAAGCGGACGCCGACGACGAGCGCAGGCAACGGATGCGGGGCAACCTGGCCGCGCTCCCGCCCGACCCTTCGCCGGGGCAGATCCTGCTGGCCCAGACCCCGATGCGCTTTCACGACCCCACGATGGACGCTGCGCCCCTGTTCGCCGGCGCCGTCTCGCGGCCCGAGCTGCTCATGCACCTCTCGGTCACGCTTGCTGCCGAGTGGACCATCACCGCCGACCCCGGCTCGCTAACGGTGCCGATCCTGCTCACGCACGGACGCTCCGACTACACCGTGCCCCACACGCTATGGGCCGGCATCCCGGCAACTCTGCCCGACGCCACCTTCCGCCTGCTCGAGGCCAGCGGGCACCAGCCGTTCTTCGAGGAGCCGGAGCGGTTCACGGCGGCGGTCACCGAGTGGATCGCCAGCCGCTCCGCGCCGAAGCGCCGACCGCAGTCATGACCTCACCCTGGTTCTGCCGGGTCGACTCTCGGCCGGATCTTCGAGGTGGTGGAGCGCGTTCGTCGCCACCTGGACGCCGAAGACTACGCCCGCCCGCAGCCGGCCAAACTATACTGGAGTCATGCCGGGGACAGCGGACACGCCGTCAGCCGATCTGCGGCGCGAGTTGTGGAACGCCCGCGTCGAGGCGGACATGCGCAAGCGCTACTTCGCGCGGATGGCGCAACGCGCCCACGTCCGTGACCGCGTTCTCCGCGTCGCGGTGTTCTTTACCTCGAGTGTCACGGGCGTCACCGCGGCAACCGATCTGGGCGTCGGTCCGGAGTGGTTCGCGTTCGTCACCGCACTCCTCGCCGCCGCCTCGTTCACGCTCGATTTCGGGGCCGTGGCCACGAAGCACACCGGCTTCGCCGTCGCGTGGAGCCGCATCTACCAGGACACCCTCGATCTGTGGACGGAGAGCGAGCAGCGCGTCCTGGCCTACCACGACGTCCGTGCAGCCCTGCGCGCCATCCAGCGCCGCATCGAACCCATCGACCAGCAGTCCATCCCCTATCGAGTCAACACGCAGGTGCTGACGCAGTGCTTCGAACAGGCCGAAGCCTACGCGTTCGCGCAGTGAGCGTGACCGAGACGCTGGCCATCGCGGTCCATGCGGGTCAAGCAGAGCGTCGGCCATCCGCCGCCACCGAGGCCCCCGAAGGCACCGCCGACACCGAAGCGGCCCCCGGCGGCGCCGAAACCTCCGTCCGCCGCACCGCCGGCACCGCCGCCGACTCGATGAGGTCGGCGAGCACCGCCCCGCGCCCACGACGGCAGTGGTCTTCTGCCTGTTCAGGGCCAGCGGGAACCCCGGCCGTTCTTCGAGGAGCCCGAGCGGTTCACCTCCGTGGTCACCGAAGCGATGGCCGGCGGCGCTGCGCGGCCGCGCTGATCGAGGCACGTGGAGGCGTTGTGCGCTCGGCGCGTCGATGCGGCGTCCGACGGCGTTAGAATGAGCATCTGAGATCGCAAAAGGGAGGTGTCGCGGTGCGACGTGCATCTACCTGGGCGCTCGTGGCCGCGACCGTCTGGCTGACCGCGTCCGCCCTCGCGCAGGAGGGAGCCATCGCGGGCCGGGTGGTCGACACCGACGGCGAGCCGTTGCCGGGAGCCACCGTCGAGCTGAGAAGAGGCCCGGCCTCACCCGAGCCGCGCCTGGAGGTGACCGACCTGGAAGGGCGCTACCGCATCTCCGGACTGCCGCCGGGCACGTACTCGGTCCTCTTCTCGCTGCCGGGCTTCGGGCGCGTCGTCCGGTCCGGCGTCGAGGTCGGGACCGGTGCCGCGGAGACCGTGGACGCCGTGCTGGATGTCGGCGGAGCCGACGACGTCATCGTCGTCGATCCGGCGCTCGGAGGGGCCATCGCCCTCGCCTGCACGTTCCAACCGGACGGCGTCATCGACGACTGCCGCCGGGTCGGGGTCCGGGGCGAAGCGTTTCCGGCGCACTGATCCGACGCGCGTCCGGTGCGGAGGAGGGTCAGAGGGTTGCCAGGAGGATGGATGCCGGGGCGCTTCGCCGCAACGTTGCTCGGGGCCGCGCTGGTCGCGGGCGTCGCGGGAGAGGCGCGGGCCCAGTCGGCGGATCCGTGCGCGCCCGGCCTCCGGCTCGCCGGAACTCGCGGCGTGCAGCAGGGTCAGGACCACGCGGGCGATCGCGCGGCGCTCGTCGCCCTCTATCGCGCAGCCGGCGGGGCCGACTGGATCGACCGCACCAACTGGCTCAGCGGGGAGCCGCTCGGCACGTGGTTCGGCGTCCGGACCGAGGGGGGCCGCGTCACCAGCCTCGATCTCTGCGGACCGGGCGGCAACAACCTGCGCGGCACGATCCCGCCGGAGCTGGGCACCCTGGGCCGGCTCCGCGACCTGCGCCTCTCCAACAACGCGCTGACCGGCCGGATTCCCGCCGAGCTCGGAGATCTGGGCGAGCTCGAGGTCCTGCGCCTCTCCAACAACGCGCTCAGCGGAACCGTCCCCTCCAGCCTGGGCAACCTGGGCAAGGTCTGGGAGTTGCGTCTCCACCAGAACCGGCTGACCGGCACCCTGCCGGAAAGCGTGCAGCACATGGGGAGCCTGCGCCGGCTGCGCATCGAGGACAACGCCGGGCTGTGCGCTCCGGCGGACGACGGCTTCCGAGCCTGGTTGCGGACGCTGGACGAGTTCCGGGGCGATTGCGCGGCGGCGGTGCCGGTGCTGCCGCTGCCGGCGCTCGTGGGGCTCGGGCTGCTGCTGCTCGGAGGTGCCTGGCGCCGGTCACGGCACCGGCGGGCGTGAGTTCGAGAATCGTCTCCGCTGTCCCGGCGCCGTGCCAGGAGCGCCAGCGCGCCCTCACGGGCGGGTCGGAAGCCCGCGCTCGCTGAGGCCAGGCATTCGCGTCGCCTGTTCCGCGGCGCAGACTCCTGCGCTACCCGTTCCGAATCGACCGGCCTGCTGTCATTCGTACGCGAGCGTGGTGTCCGGATGGCCGAAGACCGAACCGCATCCGGCGCTCGCCCACCCTGGGTTCCCGGTCATTGCCGCCGGTCCGTACCAGTAGTAGACGTGGCCGTCTCCCAGCGGATAGCGGTAGCGCGCCACCACCTCGAACGCATGGTCGCGTCCCGACAGGGCGGCAGGCAGCACGAGGGTCGGGGTCAGGGCGCCCGTGTCGACCCACAACGCGCCGCGCGGACCCTCGCGACCGACATGGGCGCGATACTCGTATCCGTCGAGGTGCGACGTGAACCGCGGCGCCGTCCACGCGAGCGTGGCGCGCGCTCCGCCGTCCTTCCGGTGCAGGCCCGTCAC
Organism: Acidobacteriota bacterium; assembly: GCA_026706755.1. GTDB lineage: Bacteria > Acidobacteriota > Vicinamibacteria > Vicinamibacterales > UBA8438 > JAGWAJ01. Next base: position 12,914 of record JAPOYG010000287.1, on the reverse strand, counting down.
GGCGAGCTCGAGGCTTCGACTCTGGTCGCCCCGGTGCGTGAACCCGCAAGCGGCCTCCGGCGCGGCGTCGTTCGACAGCGCGACGGGGATGGCGACCGCAGCGGCCTCACCGGACGCCACCGACGCCGTCGCGGGCGGCTCCGGCGCCCCCAGGCTGGCAGGGGCTGCCGCCCCCACCCCGATGATTGCCAGCGCCGGCAGCAACCACGACATCGACGTTCTCTTTCTCATCACTACCTCCTATAGAGTTGGACGGATTTCCACCCGGTTCCGTTGCCCGCGAGGCCCGCTCGGCCTCGGGGAGCGACAGGGAGCGCTGCCTTCTGCGAGGTCATCGACCAGTTGCCGGCAAGGCGCGCTCGGCCTCAGGGAGCAGCAAGGAACGGGCCGCGCGGTCGGGTCGAGCGTGGAGGGACGGACTGGCGCCGACAGGCCACTCCGCTCAGGCGGTCAGCCACTCCCGCAGCTTCGACCAGCGGCGGCGCCCGGACACCGTCCGGACCGCGATGGCCACCGCCTTCGGCTGCCCCACCAGCACGACCAGCCGGCGGCCGCGGGTCAGGCCGGTGTAGAGCAGGTTCCGCTGCAGCATGATGTAGTGCTCGGTGAGGAGCGGGAGGACGACGGCGGGGTATTCCGAGCCCTGGCTCTTGTGGATGGTCGTCGCGTAGGCGGGGACGAGGGCGTCGAGCTCCCCGAACCCGTAGGTGACGGCGCGGTCGTCGAAGCGGGCGCTCAGCTCGCCCAGCTCGGGGTCGACGTCGTCGACGCGGCCGATGTCGCCGTTGTAGACCTCCTTGTCGTAGTCGTTCTGGACCTGCATCACCTTGTCCCCGGGCGCGAAGGTCCAGCCGAAGCGCTCCACGCGGCGCTCGCCGGCCGGGTTGAGCGCCGCCTGCAGCGCGAGGTTCAGGGACCGCGCGCCGGCCGCGCCCCGGTTCATCGGACAGAGCACCTGCACGTCGCGGATCGGATCGAGGCCGAAGCGCCGCGGGATGCGGCTCTCCACCAGCTCCCGAATCCGGTCCGCCGCCGCGTCCGGCTCGTTCGCGGGCACGAAGTAGAAGTCGCTGTCGGGACCGTCCGGACGGCGGAGGTCGGGCAGCTCGCCCTCGTTGACGCGGTGCGCGTTGACGATGATGCGGCTCCGGGCCGCCTGCCGGAACACCTCGGTCAGCCGGACCACCGGCACGGCCTCCGACTCGATGAGGTCGGCCAGCACCTGCCCCGGCCCCACCGACGGCAACTGATCGATGTCACCGACCAGCAGCAGCGCCGCGCCGTCGGGCACGGCGGCCACGAGCGCGTGCATCAACGGCACGTCGACCATCGACATCTCGTCGACCACCAGCAGGTCGCACTCCAGCGGGTGCCGGGGACCGCGGCGGAAGCCGCCGGTGGCAGGATCGACCTCCAGTAGTCGATGGATGGTCCGCGCCTCCAGGCCGGTGGTCTCGCGCAGGCGGCGGGCCGCCCGGCCCGTCGGGGCGCAGAGCGCGATCGTCACGCCTCGGGCGGCCAGGATGCCGAGCACGGCGTTGACGAGGGTCGTCTTCCCGACGCCGGGACCGCCCGTGACCACCAGCACCTTCGACGAGAGCGCGAGCCGGACCGCTGCGACCTGGCTCGGGGCGAGCGCGAGCCGGATCCGCCGTTCGATCCACGGAACGGCGCGCTCCGCGTCGATCGCCGCCCAGGGCAGGGGCGCCGCCGCGATGGCCCGCACGCGCGCCGCGATGGCCCGTTCCGCGTGGTGCAGTCCGGCGAGGAAGACGCACGGCGTCTCGCCGACCCGGTCGGCGACGAGGGCCCCCGTTGCCCGCTCCGCCTCCGTCGCCGCCTCCACGAGGCGCTCCGGCGCCTCGAGCAGCCGGGCCGCCGCCGGCACCAGCTCCGCCGCCGGCAGGCCGCAGTGCCCCTCGTCCATCGCCTCGGCCAGGGCGTGCGAGACGCCGGCGCGCAGCCGGATGGCGGCCGTCTTCTCGATGCCGAGACGCATGGCCAGCGCGTCGGCGGTCCGGAACCCGATGCCGCGGATGTCGCGCGACAGCCGGTACGGGTTCGTCGACATCACCTCGATGGCGTCGGCGCCGTAGGTCTTGAAGATCCGCACCGCGCGCGCCGTCCCCACGCCGTGCCCGTGCAGGAAGAGCATGATCTCGCGGACCATCTTCTGCTCGGCCCACGCCCCGCGGATCCGCTCCGCCCGGACCGAGCCGATGCCGTCCACGTCGCGGAGCCGCTCCGGGCGCGACTCGATGACGTCGAAGATCGTGTCGCCGAAGGCCGCCACGAGCTTCTTCGCGAAGACCGGCCCGATGCCGCGGATGAGGCCCGACCCGAGGTAGCGCTGGATGCCGTCGTGCGAGGTCGGCTCGGACGCCTTGAGGAAGCGGGCCCGGAATTGCGGTCCGTGGGCCCGGTCGTGCACCCACTCCCCGGTCGCGGTGACCCACTCGCCGGGGGTGACGGCCGCCGCGTGGCCGACCACCGTCACCAGGCCCCGCTGCCCGCGCGCCTTCACGCGCAGGACCGAGAAGCCGTTGTCGGGGTTGTGGAAGGTGACGCGCTCCACGAGGCCGGCCAGCGCCTGTCGCTCCGGCGCGCCGGGGTCGGGGCGGCCCGCGGCCGATGCGCCGCCGCGGAACGAGCGTGTCATGGGTTGCAGCATTATCCCGTAACGCGGAATCGCGATACGCTCTTGGGGACTGGAGTCCCCGGGAGGTCCGAGCATGAAGTCGAAGTTCGCAACGGCGGCGGCGATCGGCGGGGCGCTGATGCTGGCGGGTGGGCCCGCTTCCTTCGGTCCGGGCGCCGCCCTCGAAGCCGCGGAGCAGGAGGCGATGGCCGACAACCCGTTCCTGACCGAGAGCCCGCTGCCCTACCGGCTCCCGCCGTTCGACCGCATCGACGAGTCGCACTACCAGCCGGCGTTCGAGCAGGGGATGGCGGAGCAGATCGCGGAGGTCGAGGCGATCGCCGTCCTGACGGAGGCGCCGACGTTCGAGAACACCATCATCCCCCTCGAGCGCTCGGGCCAGTTGCTAAACCGGGTGGCGACGACCTTCTTCGCGCTCTCGAGCGCCCACACCAGCGACGCCCTCGACGAGATCCGGAGCCAGGTGGCGCCGCAGCTCGCGGCTCACAACGATCGCATCCTGCTGAACGGTGCCCTGTTCGCGCGCGTTGCGACGCTCCACGCCGAGCGGTCGGCCCTCGGGCTCGACGCGGAGTCGGTCCGCCTGATCGAGAAGTACCACGAGGACTTCGTGCGGGCCGGCGCCGAGCTCGACGAGGCCGGGAAGGAGCGGATGCGGGAGATCAACGCCGATCTCGCCTCGCTCCAGACCCGCTTCATGCGCAACGTGCTCGACGAGGTGAACGCCTCGGCCGTGGCCGTGGACTCGCGCGACGCGCTCGCCGGCCTGCCCGACGACCAGGTGGCCGCGGCGGCGGAGGCGGCGGCGGCGCGCGGCCTCGACGGGCAGTACGTCATCCCGCTGCTGAACACGAGCGGCCAGCCGCCGCTGGCGTCGCTCGACGACCGCGCGCTCCGCGAGCGGATCACGCGCGCCTCTCTCGCGCGCGGCAGCCAGGGCGGCGAGTACGACAACCGCGAGGTGATCACGACGATGGCGCGGCTGCGGGCGGAGCGGGCCGCGATGCTCGGCTACCCGAACCACGCCGCCTACATCCTGGAGGCCCAGACCGCGCAGACCGTCGACGCGGTCAACGAACGGCTGGCCAGCCTCGCCCCGCCGGCCGTCGCCAACGCGCGGCGCGAGGCGGCCGATCTCGAAGCGATGGCCGCCGCCGAGGGGGACGACATCGAGCTGGCCGCGTGGGACTGGTCCTACTACACGGAGAAGGTACGGGCCGATCGCTATGCCTTCGACGCCTCGGAGCTGCGGCCCTACTTCGAGATCGACTCGGTGCTCGAGAAGGGCGTCTTCTTCGCCGCGACCCGCCTCTACGGGCTGACCTTCGAGGAGCGCCCCGAGCTGCCTACCTACCACCCCGACGTCCGGGTCTGGGAGGTGTTCGACGCCGACGGCTCCCCCCTCGGGCTCTTCCTGGGCGATTTCTACGCGCGGCCGTCGAAGCGGGGCGGCGCCTGGATGAACGCCTACGTCTCGCAGTCCCACCTGCTGGGGACGGCGCCGGTCGTCGGCAACCACCTCAACGTGCCGAAGCCGCCGGAGGGGGAGCCGACGCTGCTCACCTTCGACGAGGTGGAGACGATGTTCCACGAGTTCGGCCACGCCCTGCACGGCTTCTTCTCCGACGTCCGCTACCCCTACTTCGCCGGGACGTCCGTGCCGCGCGACTTCGTGGAGTACCCGTCGCAGGTGAACGAGATGTGGGCGGTCTGGCCGGAGGTGCTCGAGAACTACGCCGTCCACTACGAGACGGGCCAGCCGATGCCACGCGACCTGCTCGACCGCGTCCTGGCCACGCAGACCTTCAACCAGGGCTTCGCCACGACCGAGTACCTCGCCGCTTCCATCCTCGATCAGGCGTGGCACCAGATCACGGCCGACGAGGTGCCGGACGCGGCGGGCGTCGAGGCGTTCGAGGCGGCGGCCCTCGAGGCGGGCGGCGTGGCCCTCGACGCCGTGCCGCCGCGCTACCGCAGCACCTACTTCTCGCACATCTGGAGCAGCGGCTATTCCGCCGGCTACTACTCCTACATCTGGAGCGAGGTGCTCGACGCCGACTCCGTCGAGTGGTTCCGCGAGAACGGGGGCCTGCTGCGGGAGAACGGCGACCACTTCCGGCAGACGCTGCTCTCGCGCGGCGGCAGCGTCGAGGCGCTCGACCTCTACCGCTCGTTCCGGGGCGCCGACCCGGACGTGCGCCCGCTCCTGGTCCGCCGCGGCCTCAACTGATCCGCGGCATCCGGCGCCGCGTCCGCCACGGTCAGCCGGCGGCGGCATCCGGCGCGCCCGTCCGCCGCGGTCAGCCGGCCGCGGCGGAGCGGGCCAGCCGGCGCGCTTCCTCGACGTAGGAGCGGTAGGCAGTCCGCACGTTGTCGAGGAAGCGGGCGAGCCGGTCGCGGTCGGTGATGTCGCCAACCACCTCGGAGACCTTGAAGGGCCGTTTGATCACCACGGCGCAGACCGTCGAGTGGATGCGGCGATCGAAGTTGGCCACGGCGAGCGGCACGATCCACGGCTCCGGCTCGACGCTCGCGGCCAGCCGGAACGCCCCGGGCTTGAACGGGCCGGGCGAGTCCTCCGTCCAGTAGCTCGTCCCCTCCGGGCTCAGGATCAGGTTCGTCCCGGACTTCAGGTACCGGCCCGCAGTCTCGAAGAACTCGTTGCGCCGCGTCTGCCGCTCCTCGGCCGTCTCCTCGATCCGGTCCGACTCCTGCGTGTAGACGCTGAGGTGGCCCAGCCGGTCGTAGTACTCCTGGTGGCCGTACTCCGTGCCCCGGCTCTTGCGCACGACGCGGATGCCGCTGTCGCCGTAGCGGCGGTCGAGGACCATCGCGCTCACGAAGTGGGAGTCGAGCGTGAGCTGGAAGTTGTTCGGCAGCGTGTTGTGCTCGTGGTTCTTGAGGTGGTTGAAGATGAAGATGTGTCCCGGCGTCTGGGGCAGGTTCCGCTCCCCCTCCACCACGTGGCGGATGCGGCGGAACGCATCCTGGAAACCGCGCGCGCACAGCTTGCGGACATCGGCGGCCGGCATCTGCGGCGGCGCCGTCACCACCGCGTGGTAGACGCGACGCAGGGCCTGGAAGAAGTCGTGCTCCCGCTGCACCTCTCCCAGCAGGTCCTCGCACGTCTCCGCCAGACCGCGCTCGAGCGCGTCCGAGCTGGCCTTCATCTGCTCGAGAACGGCGAACGCGTCGCCCACCGTCAGCGGGTGCTGCAGAAGGTGAGGCAGGACGTGCAGCGGCGAGTGGACGCTGAGCTGCGTGCAGCTCTGCTCCAGCAGGTTGGAGATGGCGAGCTTCTCCTTCTCGAAGCGGCGCGAGATGAAGAGCGCCCGCGCGGCTCTGAGGTGCGTCGCGCCGAGCCACAGCAACCGGCGGGCCAGGGCCAGGGCTGCGTCGCCGCCGGTCGGCCCCGCGGGCGGAGGGTCGATCCGGTAGACCGTGCAGTCGCGTACCGCCACCACGGAGGCCGGCTGCCGCTCGACGCCCGGCAGCCCCGCCAGGGCCACGACGGCGCCGGGATCGGAGATCACGCGCAGCGCGAACGCCTTGCGCGCCGACGGGGGCCGGTAGTTGAGCGCGACCCGGCCCGTCGCGAGCACCCAGAGTCCCGGCGCCGGGTCCCCCTGCTCGACGATCGGCTCGCCGCGGCAGAAGTAGCGGCTCTCGACGGTCCCGGCGAGAGCGCGCAGCCCCGGCTCCTCGAAGACCTCGAAGAAGGCCGACCGGCGCAGGAGGTCCATGACCGGCGGCGGAGCGCGGTTGTAGGTCTCCTCCTCCCCCTCGTCCCGGAGCGCGTGGGCGAAGTTCACGGGCACGCGCGAGTGGGTGGTCAGTCGCGATCTCATCCAGGCGAGGCGCGCGAAGCACTGCTCCACGACCGGCCGCAGCAGGATGACGCCCAGCTCGGGCTCGTCCGTGAAGAGCGCAGCCAGCGCGGCGTGGTCGAACCGGAGTGCGCGGCAGGGGCTTGTGCAGACGACGGTCGTGGCATAGCGCCGCGGCACGCCGAAGCCGGACCAGCCGACGGCCGACCACGGGCTTTCGCGGTGCCCGACGTCGAGGTCCTCGTTCCCCTCATCGAGCCGGATGCGGAACCGGAGCGCTCCGTCCGCCACGAGGAACAGGTGGCGTGCGGGAGCGAACTGGCGGGTCATCAACTGCTCGGCCGCGAAGTCCTGCTCCTCTGCCAGAGCCGCCAGACGTTCCCACGCCGGGCGTCGGTCCATCTCCGTCCCGGCGGCTTGCGCGGCCAGGTGGGCGATAAACTCTTCACGAATGTCGTCCATCGACGTCGTCGACTCCAGCCCGCCCCTCGTCGCCTCAAGGCTCCGTGCGGCGCCTGCGCCCCTCGTCGCCTGACGGCTCCGCCTCGTGCCCGATCAACCCTACAGGAGTCCGCGCCGTTCCATGCCGCCGACTCCTCGGGCAGTTCAGGCGACGCGCCCGCCTCTGACCCGGCCGCGCGACTTCTTCCCGTTCTGGTCGGACACGCTGGAGGTTCTCGCGCGCACGCCACCCGATCCGCGCCTCGGCGTCGCGGTGACCTCGCCGGAGGGGGCGCGGATCACGCCCGTTCGCTTCCGCTCGCTCCACGGCCGCTCCATCCAGGGCTTCCTGATCACGCCCGCCGAAAACCGGCCTGGGGCGGTTCCGGCCGCCCGGCGGCCCCTGGTCGTGAGCACGCACGGGTACAACAGCCAGTCGAACCCCGTCCTCGACGCTCGGCACACCGCCGCTTCGGGCGCCGACCTGTTCTGCTTCGACGTCCGGGGGTTCGGCCTGTCGCGCCCGGGCTGCCCAACGCACCCCGGCGGGTGGGTGCTGACCGGGCTGGCGGACCCGGAGACGTCAATCCTCCGGGGCGCGGTCTGCGATTTCGTGCGGGCGGCGGAGGTCGCGGTCGAGCTGGAGGCCGGCCGCGGGGGCATCGCCTTTCACGGCCGCAGCTTCGGCGGCGCCCTCGCCCTGATGGCTCAGGCCGTGTCGCAGCGCGCCGCCTTCGTGGTCGCGGCCGTGCCGACGCTCGGGTGGACCGAGGGAAGGCTCCGGCTCGCCAGGGCGGGCTCCACCCGGGAGATCGGCGACCACCTCGCGCTGCACCCCGCGGACCGGGCGCCGTTCCTCCGCAGCCTCGCCTTCTTCGACACGATGCACTTCGCCGACCGGGTGGGCTGCCACGCCCTGGTCGGCGTCGGTGCGTTCGACGAGGTGGTGCCCCCGGCGACGGTCTACGCCATCACCAACCGCATGGCGCCGGCGCCCGAGATCATGGAACTGCCGGTGAGCCACACCGACCGCACGGACGAACGGCGCTGGGTGGAGTTCGACCGCCGCTGGACGGCGCAGGTCGCGCGCATGGCCGGCGCGGCGGCGCGAGGATAGCCGGCTTCGCCGCTACCCTCCGGCTCAGCGTGGAACCCTCGCGCTGCCGCGTCCACGCGGCCGGCGGCCAGCGCGACGGGACGCCGATGCCGCAAGAACGAAAGCCAGCCACGACAACGCGGAGCCGGAGAGATCGGATGGCCCAATCTACCCGTTCGGTGACTGCCTACTCGTCGCCCCGCTCCGGTGCCGGAAGGATGACCCGTTCCAGCGTCAGCAATCTCTGGTCGACCTTCCCGAAGGCGATCTCGACGCTGCGCAACCGGTCGTCGAACCCATCCAGACGAGTCTCGATGCGGTCGATGCGGGTCTCGATACGGTCCACGGGGGCGCTGAGGTCATCGATGCGGGCGTTCACTCCCGCGATCTGCGCGGTGAGGTCGGTACGGACGTCGTCGATCCGGGTGTTGACGCCCGCGATCTGCGCCGCGAACTGCGTCGCGAGCAGTCCGGCCAGCACGACGACCGTGCCGATGATCCACTTCGTGTCGTTGGTCACACAGCCTCAGCGTAGCACGTGATCGCTACGCGCGCCCCACTCACCGATCAGCCGCGGCGGCCTCGGCTTCCTCGGCGCGGGCGCCGCTCAGGATGTTGAGCATGCCGTAGTTGCCCTCGTGGCAGGCGTACTCCCAGAGCTGCCCCGCCGTCACCCCCCGCGAGGCGTGGTCGGTGGTCATCGGCGCGGCGGCCGTCCACGGCCGCGTGAAGGCGAGCGGATCCTCGAGGGTGAAGGTGTAGTCGATGGTCTCGGGGTCGACGCGCGTGAAGCGCTCGACGAGGCGCAGGCTCGGGCGCGACGCCCGCCACGGCGCGCTCCAGTAGGCCTTCGGGCGCTCGGCGAAGTTGATTGTCTCGACGACCAGCGTGTCGCCCTCCCAGTGCCCCCGCGCCTCGCCGGTCCACTGCGGGATGCCGTTTCGGGGACGCCCGTCGAGCGGAATGACGCGGAGCTCGTGGTACATCTCGTGCAGCATCACGACCTCGCCCGGCGACTGGAAGATGTGCATGTTCATGTTGTACGGCTGCAGCGGCACCATGTTCGGCAGGCCGTCCGTGATGCAGCGCTCGCCGGTGTCGAGATCGGTGTACGACTCGAACGGCCCGACGCCGTAGCGCGCCCGCTCCCGGTCGCTGGCGACCCTCGCGTGCGGGTGCCACGGAATGCGGCCGTCGGGCGGATCGACGATCAGCGCGGTGCGGCGGTCGCCGACGATGCGTGTACCGGCGTCCATCCAGACCTGGTTGTAGCCGCCGACGCTGCCCGGCGCCGACCTGCCGTCGGACGCCGCCCGGCGGGCGGCGGACTCCGCCTCGATCGCCGCGGCCTCCTCGTCGGTGAGCGTCGAGCGCTCGGCCTGCCGCTCGGGGCGCTCGAGCGGGGTGAGGGTGGCCGACGTCCACAGCCCCTGCAGGTCGGGCTCCCCCCAAGCCGTGCGCGGGGCCGTCCAACGGGCGCCGGCCGCGTGGGCGCCGGCAGGGCCATCCTCCGCCGCCGCGCCATCGCCTGCCTCGTCGCCGCGCGCCTCGTCCGCCGTCGAGAAGCCGGTGAGCGTGAACTTCTGGACGCGCCGCCCGCGCTGGGCCTCCGCCGTGTAGAGGTTGCCCTCGCTGTCGCTGGCGATGTGGTGCAGGGCCTGGAACTCGCCCGGCGCCGCCCCGTTCTGCCCGAACGAGTCGAGGGTCTCGAGCGTCTCGCGGTCGAGCACGTGAATGTGCGAGTTCCCCTGGTCGGCGACGTAGACGAAGCGCTGCTCGGGGTCGGGCGAGAAGGCGAGGCCGGCCACCGTCAGGGCGCTCTCGGCGCCGCGGTTGACAAACGCCTGCCGCACGAACGTGCCGTCGGCGTCGAAGATCTGGATGCGGCTGTTGTTCCGGTCCGCGACGTAGACGAGCCCGTCGTTCGACACCTCGATGCCGTGCACGATGCCGAACTGCGGCGGCCCGTCCTCCGGGTCGGCCTCGCCCGCCGGCGCCTGCCCCGCCGGCGGCGGATCGAGCGGCGCGTTGCCGAACGCGCCCCACATCCGCTTGAACTCGCCGGTCTCGGCGTCGAGGACGATTACGCGCCGGTTGCCGTAGCCGTCAGCGACGAAGACCTCGCCCGACGCCTCGTACACGAACGACTCGGCGGGGCGGCGCAGGTTGGTCGTGTCGTCGTTGCCCATGCTCTCGCCGCGCCGGCCGATCTGGAGCGCGACCGTGCCGTTGGCCGCGAGCTTCAGCAGCATGTCGTCCGACGGGTCTGCTCCGCTGTTGCCTCCGACCCAGACGTGACCGCTCGCATCGACGTGGATGCCGTGCTCGTTGCCGGGCCAGGCGCGGTCGTCGGCGGCCCCGCCCCAGGCCTGCACGACCGAGCCGTTCGGGCCGAGCTCGATGACCGGCGGCGCCGCGTTGGCGCGCTCCTCCTCGGCGACGGTCCGCGGCCGGTGCAGCACCCAGACGTGGTCGCGCGCGTCGACCACGACCGACGCCACCTGCCCCAGGACCCACCCGTCAGGCAGCCGGGGCCACGACGCATCGACCTCGAACTGCGGCACGCCGTCCTGCGCCGAGGC
>JAPOYG010000287.1:0-1860 GCA_026706755.1 Acidobacteriota bacterium | reverse complement strand
CGCCCGCCGGCACCCGGTTGCCCTGCAGGATGAAGGCGACGATGCTCGCCGTCTCCTCGGGCGTGAGCGTCCCCGGGGCGTCCTGCGGCATCGTCTCGATGATCATGCCGAACAGCTCGCCGAGCGGGCGCCCGCGCCAGTTGGCGCGGAAGGTGTGGTCGCCGAGCAGCGCCGCCATCTCGGGAACGAAGGCCCGGATCGGACCATGGCACGAGACGCACTGCTCCTCGTAGAGCCCATCGCCCCGTGCGGCCTGCTCGACCGTGAAGGCGGCCGGCGTGGCAGGCGCGCTAGGCGCCGTCGCCTGCTGCGCGGGTACGGCGGCCCCCGTCCCGAGCAGGACGAGGGCCGCCGCTCCGAACGAACGAAGATGAGGCACCCGCGCCGCTCCTACTGACCGACGATCAGCGTGGCGTTGCGCTTGGGCACCTGGCCGCCGGTCGGGATCGAGGCCACCACTTCCACCTTGGCGACGTCGATCACCGAGACGCGGTTCTCCCCCGAGATCGAGATGTAGGCGTACTTGCTGTCCGGGGTGATCGTGACCCAGTTCGGCGAGTGCCCGACGCGGACGCCCCCCACGAACTCCATGTCCGGCAGCCGGTAGATGTAGACGCTGCTGTTCAGGCTGCTGTTGGCGACGAGGTACTGGTTGTCGGGGGTGACGCCGAGGCCGTGCGCGGTGTTGCCGCCGTGGCCGGGGGTCCGCTCGTCGGCGGGCAGCTCGGGGTACTCGATCCGCCGGAGCTCCTTGCGGGTCTCGAAGTCGACGATCGTGAAGCCGTTGAAGTTCGAGAGCTGCGCGTAGATGCGCCGGGTGGAGCCGTCGTCGTTGCGGTCGAAGGCCATGGGCCGGATGCCGCGGTCGAAGTAGGTCGTCCAGACCGGGCGGTCCGTGGCGGTGTCGACGACGGTGAGGTTGGTCGCGCCGATCATCCCGGCCACGGCATGCTTGCCGTCGGGCGTCACGTAGGTGTTGTGGACGCCGCCGTGGACGGAGATCGTGGCCGTGATCTCGCCTGCCTCCGTGTCGTAGACGTCGAGCGCACCGGGCGACTGGGCGATGGCGGTGTAGACCTTCTTGCCGTCCGGGGTGATCGCGATGTTGTTCGGCCGCCCGCTCAGCGGGACCTTCTTGACCACCTTGAGCATGCCGACGTCGACGATGTCGATCGTGTCGTCCGACTCGTTCGCGACGTAGAGCCACTTCCCGTCGGGCGACGGCGCGGCCCCGTGCGCGCGCTCGATGCCGTCGATCACGCCCACGACCTCGTTGGTCGTCGGATCGATGATGTGGACGTTGTCGCCGGCGCTGTTCGTCTGCACGATGCGGACCGTCTGCGCATCCGCGAACGCGGGGACGAGCAGCAGCACTGCCGCCGCCAGGTACGCCACCGCTCGCTGTCTCGTTGCCATCCTTGCACGCTCCTCTTGTCCTGCCACTCCCGTGGCCTGGTCACTCCGTGTGGCTGGTCACTTCCCGTAGCCCGGCTCAGTCCGAGGTCTCGCCGCGCACCCACGCCGCGAGCGTCTGGAACCACGGGTCCTCCTGCGACCTGAACTGGCGGCCGCCGTTGTGGAACTCGTCGCCGCCCGCGTCGGGCTCGAGAGGGTGCATCAGCAGCCGGCTGGCGAGCGGGTCGCCGGGGACCACGAGCCGCGAGACCGCCTCGAAGTTGGCACGCGACTGCTCCTCGTCCCAGGTTTCGGCGCCGGGAGCGAGCTCCTCCAGGAACCCGACCCGCCCGCCCTCGGCGTGGCAGACCACGCAGCGGGTGAAGCCGGCGCGCCGCTCCTGGAAGATGGGCTGGACCTTGTCCCGATAGAACTCGTAGTCGAGCTCCACCGCCGGCTGCGCCA
>JAPOYG010000693.1:18193-19401 GCA_026706755.1 Acidobacteriota bacterium | reverse complement strand
TCGCTCGAGCGAGCTCACCGTCGCGACCGCCTCGATCTGGGCCGCGAACGACGCCTTCAGGTTCTCCTCGCCGGGCTCCGGCGCGCACGCGGCGGTCACTGCGGCCAGCGCGGCGGCGGCAAGGCGGCAACGGGCCGCCGGCCGGCGGGACCCCCGCGCCCGGGCGCCGGTCCGGCCCCATGCTGCCTCCCGCTCGTCGAGATGCTGCGGCGTCATGCCCTTACTCCAGCTCGTCGAAGATCACCTGCACGTAGGGCGTCAGCCGCTCGGCGGGCGGGGAGTTGAAGCCGTCGAACCCCGCCGGCGTCTCCCAGGCTGCCGCCACCTCGGCCGCCGACTGCCCGGCTGCCTTGCCGGCCCGCGCCGCGTCGACGAAGGCCTGCACGAAGTCGGCCATCTGCGCGAGGTCGGCGCGCGTCATCTGCGCGCTGTGACCGGTGATGATCAGGTTCGCGTCCGGCACGCCGTCGTGCGCGTTGCGCAGCGTCTGCGGGTAGTCGACCCCGCTGCCGCCGTTGCTCGCGTCCAGGATCGGCAACTGCCTGCCGGGGAACATGTCGCCGGCGTGCATGACGCCGAGCGCCGGGAACACCACCCAGGTGTCGCCCCCCGTATGGCCGCGGCCGAAGTAGTACAGGTCGACCCGGTCGTCCCCCCGGCCCAGCGTCATCCGGTCGCTGAAGGTGTGGGTCGGCAGGCCCTGGCCGCCGCTCAGCTCGAACACGTTGGTGAAGTTGCCGGGGAAGCCGGTCACAGGGTTCCATTCCTCCATCAGCCGCGCGGCGTTCTCGTGCGCGACCACGTCGACCGTCGCCGGAAACTCGACGTTGCCGCTCACGTGGTCGAAGTGGGTGTGGGTGTTGACGAGCACGGTCACCGGGTTGGAGGTCAGCTCGGCAATGCGGTCGATCAGCGGTTGTCCCCAGCCTTCGAGCTTCGTGTCGACCAGCACCACGCCGTCGCTCGTGACGAACGCGGCGGAGTTGCCGCCCCCGCCCCGGAGCACGTAGAGGTTGTCCTTGATCCGCTCGACCTCGACGACCATCTCGCCCTGACCGGCCGTGGTGACGGTGAGCGCCGCCGCGCCGAACGCCATCAGCGCACCGAGCACCAGGGCCCGCCTCATCCCCGGTCTGCTCCGTTGCCTGCTCATGGGTCTGCTCCGTTGCCTGCTCATGCCATCCCTCCAGACAAGAAGACCCGCTCGA
>JAPOYG010000693.1:0-18041 GCA_026706755.1 Acidobacteriota bacterium | reverse complement strand
GAGAAGAGCGACCACCCGAGGGCGCCGCTCGGGAGCCCCATCTCGCGCAGCACGCTCGCGAAGCCGAAGCCGTGGATGAGGCCGAAGACGAGGGCAATCCAGACCCGCATGTCGCGCCCGCCCCGCGCCATGAGGTTGTCGACGCCTACGTAGATGATGCTCAGGGCGATGATCGGCTCGACGATCCGGGCCGGCGGCGTGACGACGTCGAGCACCGCCAGCGAGAGCGTGATGCTGTGCGCGACGGTGAAGGCGGTCACGACGAGAAGCAGTTGGCGGACGCCGCCGCCAAGCAGCAGCAGGCCGAAGAGGAACAGCAGGTGGTCCGGGCCGATCAGGATGTGGTGGACCCCGGACGGCACGAACTTCTGCAGCACCGCAAGCACGCCTTGCCGGGTGCCGGAGAAGTACTCGTAGTCGGTCTCGCCGCCCCCGAGGATCGCCTGCGTCGCCAGCTCGCCGTACTCGTACACGTTCAGGAACGTCTGGTGGTTCGGGTCGTAGGGGAAGAGCTCCGCCGAGACCGCGACGACGCCGGGTGAGTCGTCGAGGTCGCGCCGCCCCCGGACCCGCACCGACTGCCGGTCGGCGAGGGGTTCGGGGTCCGACCAGTCGTCGAGCGTCACGCGGCGGCCGTCGACGGTGAGCTCGAGCCGCTCGCCGACGATCGCCGTGAGGATGTCGGCCCGCGGCTGCAGGATGTACGGATCGAGCACCAGCTCGGGCCGGTCGATGGCGAACTCGTGGGCGACGTCCCAGGTGTGCAGGACGAAGGTCACGTCGAGCGTCCCCGCCTCGATCCGGACGTCGACGAAGCTGAACGGCGCCGGATGCGCGCGGGCCGGCGCGGGCGCCGCGGCGGCGAGGCCCGCAGCGACGAGGAGGGAAGGGACGAAGCGCCTCATCGGGCTCATCTTACCCGAAGCACCGGGCGGCGCCGGCCCGGGAGTCCCTTCCGGATCCGGCGCCCGGGCCGGTCGGTTCCGCCGGTCGTCGGCGTCCTATGATGGGGAACCGTGCCGAACGGCCTCAGCCAGCGCTGGCGAACCGCGACGGCCGTCATCGTGCTGCTCGCACTGTCAGCCGTTCCGGCGCCCGCGCAGGAGCCGCGTCCCGCGACCGGTCCGGCGCCGCTGGCCGCCGGCTACTGGACGCGGGGGCTGCTCGGAGGGTGGGGCAACGCCTGGAAGCACGGCGTCCCGGGCTACGGCGAGACCGAGAGCGACATCCGCTTCGGCGTCTTCCATCCGCAGCTCGGCCGGTTCGTCACGGACCGTCTGGAGCTCTTCGGCGAGGGGACGCTGTTCCTCTACGAGCGGCCGGCCCCCGCCCTGAGCGCCGGGGTCGCCGGACTGGGCGGCCGCTGGCACCTCCGGTCGGATCGACGGTGGACGCCCTACGTCCTCGGCATCGCCGGCTTGCTCTGGACCTCGCTCGACGTGCCCGAGATCGATCGCGTCTTCAACTTCCAGCTCGTCTACGGCGTGGGCGTGCGCCTGGTGCCGCCCCGCGGGCCGGGCCTCATGGTCGAGCTGCGCAACCACCACATCTCGAACGCCGGCACCGCGGGAGAGAACCTCGGCGTCAACGCGGCCGTCGTGATGGCCGGCGTGCAGTGGGTCCTGAGGTGAGGCAAGGGATGGCGGTGCGCCGGTTGGCCGAGGCTCTGCGGGTGCGGCGGGCCGTCGGCTACCGGTATCCCTCGACGATCCGCGCCGCGCGCAGGAGCCCGTCGGCGGCCTGCAGGGTCTTGGCGCGCAGCCGGGGCGGCAGGTCCGCGCGCTCGGCGAGAAAGCGCTCGACGATGGCTGCGGCACGGGCCGACTGGTGCCCGCCGAGGGTGGCATGCAGCCACCGTTCGGGGAAGAAGATGTCGCCTGTCCGCTGGATGTCCTCCAGCAGGTCGAGGCTGGGCCGGATGTAGCGCTCCGCCTCGGGGGCCCGCAGCGGGTGGTGCAGGAAGCCGAGGGCGGTGAGCACCCACGGCTCCCGCGCGCGGTTCACCGGATCCCGCAGCGAGGCGAAGAAGCTGTCTCGCACGTCCCCGTCGGCCGACAGAGCCGGCATCGTGAACGCGAAGGCGGCGCGGCGGTCGGCGTTGGCGATGCGATCGAGCTGCGACTCGAGAATCGCCGCGCTCTGCGGAACGCCGCGCGCGGCGAGGGCCTGGGCGAGGGCGGCGAGGTCGCGCTCCGAGAGCGGAACGTCCGGAACGGACTCCTCCCGGCGCCAGATGCGCGCCAGTCGCGCCAGGGCGCCGTCGGTCAGCGCCACGTCGCGGTACGCCCGGAAGCAGGTCGCGGCGAGGCTGCGGCGACCGGCCGAAACCGTGCGTTCCCAGAGCAGGGTCTCGATGCTCGGGGCCAGCGCGGCACGGCGCTCCGGCGGGAGATGGCGCCAGTACGCGGTCGTGAGGTAACCGAGGATGCGGGTGACGTTCTGCTCGTCCGCCTCTGCGGGGAGCGCACGGCGCGCAAGCGCCACGAACGCCTCGGGGTCGACCTCGCCTTCGAGCAGCGACTCCCAGAGCGAGACCCAGCCGACGGCGCGAATCACGGGGTCGTCGATCGCCGGCAGGTGCGCGAGGAGGTAGTCGCGCGTTCCCGCGTCGAGAACCATCAGGCCGTAGCCGAGGGCGCCCCCGTTCGCCAGGACGTAGTCGGGGACCGGTCGGCCCACCGCCTCCGGCACCTCCGCCCGCGGCGCCCGCAGGTGCGCGTCCAGGTGCTCTCGCTCGCTGCCGCCACGACCCAGCACCACCTCGAGCCGCTGGTTCCAGACGCGGCCGCGGCCCGCGGGGTCGGACTGCCGGAGGGCCAGGCGGGCGATGGCGCCGCCGCGCGTCTCGAGCTCCACGTCGATCCGCGGGCGGCCGTTCTCGTCCACCCACGTCCGGCTCCACGCCGCGAGGTTCTCCTCCGTCCGTCGGTCGAGGATCGCGATCAGATCCGACCAGCTCGCATTGGCGAACGCGTGGTCGGCGAGGTAGGCCCGGACCCCGTCCCGTAACGCCGCCTCGCCCATCAGCCGCTCCAGGTGGGCGATGACGATCGGGGCCTTCTGATAGATGATGGCTCCGTACAGCGTGCCCGCCTCGTTCAGGTTGTCGAGGGGCTGCCGGATCGGGTTGGCCCCCGCCGTCCGGTCGACGCCGTAGGCGGCGGGGTAGTGCGCGAGCAGGAACCGAAGGTCGTGGTCGACGTCGGGGAAGGCGGGGTTCACGATCTTGGCGGCCAGGAAGTTGGCGAACGTCTCCTTCAGCCAGACGTCGTCGAACCACTCCATCGTCACGAGGTTGCCGAACCACTGGTGGGCGGTCTCGTGCGCGATGACGCTGGCGCGGCCCAGGTGGGCCTGCTCGGTGGCGCTCTCGTCGAGCAGCAGGGCTTCGGCCCTATAGAAGATTGCGCCCGCGTGCTCCATGCCGCCGTACTGGAAGGCGGGGACGAGCACGAAGTCCAGCTTCTCGAACGGGAAGGGGACGCCGGTGTACTCCTCCAGCCACTCCAGGGCGGACGCGTGGAGGTCGAAGATCGGCGCCGTGTTCCGCGCGATCCGCTCGCGGTCGGTCTCGCGGTGGTACAGCGCCATCCGCCGCCCCCCGCGCTCCGCCTCCACCACCTGGAACTCGCCGGCCGCGAACGCGAACAGGTAGCTGCTGATCGGAGCCGTCTCGGTGAACGCGATCGTCGCCCGCTCGCCGCGCACCTCGCGGGACGCGGCCGAGCCGTTCGCCACCGCGCGCCACTCCGCCGGAAGGTCGAGCTGCAGCCGGAAGCGGGCCTTCAGGTTCGGCTGATCGAAGAGCGGGAAGGCGACGCGCGCCCGATCGGGCACGAACAGGGTGTAGAGGAAGTCCGGCTGGCGGTTGAGCGAGCCGTCCCCGGCCGTGAAGTCGATGTCGACGACGACCAGCCCCGCGCGGATCGCCGCCGGAACGACGACGTGCTCGTCGCGCACCGCGAAGGCCACCGGGGCGCCGCCCACGCGGACCGCGTGGACGTGGTCGGCCGGCTGGGCGAAGTCGAAGACGAGCGGCCCCGCCTCGGCGAGACGGAAGGAGGCGATGACGCGGCCCGTGACGGGCGCGGCCGACTCCTTCGGGACCGACAGCCGGAGGTCGTAGCGCAGGTCGCTGATGACCGCCGCCCGGTGGTCGGCCAGAGACCGCGGCACGCCCGGCCCGGCGTCGGCCACGCTCTGGGCGTGCGCCAACGTCACGCCCGCCAGCACGGCCAGGGCCGCGACGACCGGGATTCTCCCTGGCGTTGTCGCCATATTCGCCGCTTGTCCTCGTCCATTCCTGCAGGAGGTCCGCATCGCTACGCTGGAGGGTGTGTGCACACGCCGGGTCGGTCTGGCAGCATAGCACCGTGCATCTCGCCCAGACGAACCTCGCCTGGATGCGCTACCCGCTCGACGATCCGCGGATGGCGCCGATGCGCGACGAGATCGACCGCATCAACGCCCTCGGGGACCGTTCGCCAGGCTGCATCTGGCGCTTCCAGACCCCGGGCGGCGACGCGACCGACGTGCGGGTCCTCGACGACCCGCGGATCCTCTACAACCTGACGATCTGGCGGACCGTGGACGACCTGCGCCGCTACGTCTACCACACCGAGCACGTCGCGTTCTTCCGCCGCCGGCGCGAGTGGTTCGTGCCGCCGCCGAAGCCGCCGCTCGCGATGTGGTGGATCCCGGAGGGCCACCGGCCGAGCATCGACGAGTCGCTGGCGCGTCTCGAACGGCTCTGGCGGGACGGCCCCGGCCCGGAGGCCTTCACGCTGAAGACCGCCTTCGACCCCGACGGCGCCCCGGCGCTTGCGGCGCGGCGCGCAGGCGTGCCGCCCCCCCGGTAGCGCGGCGGACGTCCGCGCCCCGTCCGGGACCGGTGCTGCCACCGCGAGCAGTTCCGCTTGCGTGGCCGGAGGCGGCCGTACCAGGCCGCCTCCGGATCGGAGCGACGGCGCGCAGCCAGGCGACCGTGGCTACTGGCCCAGTTCCTCGTAGATGGCGGCGATGGCCGCGGCCATCCGCTCGGTGCGGTAGCCCGCGTACTGCTCCGTCAGGTCGATCGACGCCGCGGCTTCCTCCGCCGTCTGCCCCGCCTCGATGGCGCCGCGCGCCGCGGCCAGCAGGTCGGCCGTGAACCGCTGGTACTCCTGGAGCGAGTCCGGCGTGGTGACCGGGATGTGGCCCGGGATGACGGTGTCGTAGCCGTCGACGTTGTCGAGCAGCGCCTGCAGGGTGTCCGGGAACGAGACCCCGCTCCCGCCGTTGCTCCGATCGAGGAACGGCGCGTCGCGCCACGGGAACATGTCGCCCATCTGCAGGACGCGGAGTCCCGGGTAGAGGATGAACGTGTCGCCGTTCGTGTGGCCCGCGCCGAAGTGGTAGAGCTCGATCCGGTCGGCTCCGGACCCGAGCGTCAGCCGGTCCTGGTAGGTGGTGTCCGGCATGCCGTGCGCCGTCGCGCCCGTGAACATGTCGAGGCGGCTCATGTTCGCCTCGGTGTTCTCCTGCACGACGATCTGGACGGACTCGGGGAAGAAGGCGTTGCTCCCGACGTGGTCGCCGTGGGTGTGGGTGTTGATGATGGTCGTGACCGGCTTGTCGCTGACCTCGCGGATGCGGTTCATCAGGTGCTGGCCCCAGCCGGGGAGCTTGGTGTCGACGAGCGTGATGCCCGCCTCGCCGATGTAGACGCCCGTGTTCCCGCCGCTGAACGCCGACCGGTCGACGGTGCCGGATCCGGTGATGACGTACAGGTTGTCGCGCACCTGCTCGATGACCGTCGCGTCCATCGCCGCCTGCGACAGCTCCTGCTCCGAGCTGACCGCCGCCGACAGCCCGCCGACTGCGATTAGCGTTCCCAGCACCAGAACTCGCTTCATGGCTTCCCTCCGGGTGTGTGGCTCCAAGACTGGATCCGATCCGCGCGAGTGGTGGCGCCCATCGATCGCGGGTCGTCACGACGAGTCGTGGTTCCGCGTGGCGCCCACCACAGCAGGCCCATTGTACGACCGTGCGGCTCCCGTCCTTCACGCCGTACTTGGCAGGTTGGTGCCGCGGACGGGAACGAGGTCGGGAGCTGTTCCGAGCTATCGAGCCCGCCGCGCGCGTGGCGGTTGCAGTCTGGCCAGGAGCACGTCGACGAGTCGCTGCGCGTGCGGCGACGCCGCAGTCACCTTCGTGGGATCCAGTGCGGCAACGACGTCGAACGAATCACGGCCCTTCCTGTAGCCACGGCGGCCTCCACAGTCGCGCGTCGCGTTCGCAAGGCCGGCGAAGACGTCCTGCTTCGCGATCCGTTCGATCTCTGCTCGCTGGGGGAGTGCGGCCGGTCGAAAGCCCGCGCCGAAGACAGCTCGGAGTGCCTCGCGGTCCGCCAGAAACCAGCCTTCCATGCACTGCACCATCAGGTGCGCCTGATCGTCCGTGGCGCCTTCCGGTCTGTCCCACCCGTCGCCTTGCCTGTCTCGCAGGTGCGTCCATGGCCCGTTGCCTTCAGCAACCGGACCCTCGCTGTCGACGAGAAGCACGATGAAGGCGTCGTCGCGGGGATTGCTCAAGGCAGTGCAGAAGTCGTCGTAAGTCTGCTGGCGACCGCCGCCCGGAACAACGCGTGGCAGCCGGCCACGCAGTCCGGCCGCCTCGAAGAAGCTCTTGAAGGCCTCGCGGCACTTGGCGTTGAGCGCCTTGCCGCTACCGCCCTCCACGTAGATCTTGGCGCTCACCAGCGGCTCCCCCCGATCTCTCCCTTCATCCACAACTCTCCGAGGCTGTACCGGGCGAGCCATTGGGACAGATCCTCGTGGCCGAGTCGGCGCAGCATCGTCCGCCCTTCGTGCTTCTCGCACACGACGACCGTCTCGGGTTCCTCGGTCAGCGCGTCCACGAGAACGTCCGAGTGGGTCGTGACTACCAACTGGCAACGCGTGGATGCCTCGCGAAGCAGAGAGGCAATCGTCGGCATCAGGTCCGGGTGGAGCCCCAGCTCGGGCTCCTCGATGCAGACCAGCGGCGGCGGGTCATCGTGGCACAGGATCGCGAGGAGGGACAGGTACCGAAGGGTGCCGTCGGAAAGGCGAGTCGCGGGGACCGTGATGCCGCTTTCCTCAAGGAACACCTGGACCGTGCCGCCCTCGACGATTACATCGAAGTCGGTCAATCCGTCGTAGAGCTTCCGAGCGGCTTCGAGAAGGCGCTTCTTGGCCGAGGGTGCCCGGCGCAATCGGTTCAGCACGAGCCCCAGGTTGCTCGCGTCCTCCGCGAGGAACCGGTTGGGAAGGTCTGACGGTTGCGGCCGTCGCGACAGCGCCCGCGGTCCAAGGGCCCAGTCCCGGTAGATCCGGATCCGGGCGAACAGCTTCCCGAGATCGGTGATCTCGGGAGACCCGTGAGGATCCTTCAATTGCGAAAGGACCGACTGCTCCGGATCGAGGTCCTTCACCGCGAGTACGCGCCGGACGCCGTCCCTCGGATGCAGGGTGCCGAACCCTCGCTGGTAGTGGTAGCAAGTGTGAAAGCTGCCTTGGCGGTCCTGGGCTTCGCGGACGCGGACGCTGATGAGTTCGGCACGCAAGCGGAACCGGAGGCTCTGCTCTTCCACGTAGAGACCGTAACGCAGCCTGCCGTGGTACGGAGAATCGACGTCGGCGCCGATAGAGCCCGTCCTGTCGCGCGGTTCGCACTTGTGAAGCCACTCGCTCATCCCCCCGGTCTCGCGAATCGGTGCCGCGATGTCGCTCGGCGCCGCTTGCAGCAACCCGAGCGCGGCGATGAGATTGGACTTCCCGGACCCGTTGGGACCGATCAGCACATTGAGCGGTCCAAGCTCCAGCGCGGCCGCGTCCGGGCCAAAGGAGAGGAGATTCCGCAGCTTCAGGCGGCGAATGAGCACGTTGGGTCTCTCGCCGTCCGCTCCGGCGTCGGACGCCGCCTTCATGGCGGCGCATCATAGGTCGACGGGCGACCGGCGATCAACGACCGCCCAGACCCGGGACGCACGTCAGGCGCTGGACGCGGCCTGGGAGCCGGCGCCGTGGAACGGCGCGGGCTCCTGCAGGCTTTGGTTGGGCGCGAGCGGAGCCGTCGGGCGACGAACCACGCGCTACGCGTCGCGGACGACGACCGCGGTGCCGTACGCGAGTAGCTCGGCGGCGCCCGTCATCACCATCGAGGTCTCGAAGCGGGCGCAGATGATGGCGTTCGCGCCGAGGCTTCGCGCCTCCTCGACCATGCGGTCGAGGGCCTGCTCGCGGGACTCGCCGAGGAGCTTGGTGTACTCCGAGATCTCGCCGCCCACGATGCCGCGCAGGGCCGCCATGATGTCCCGGCCGAGGTGGCGTGCGCGGATGGAGTTGCCACGGACGAGGCCCAGCGTCCGGGTGACGGCCTTTCCTTCGATGGTGTCCGCGGTGACGACGATCATTTCTGCACCTCCCGGTAGCGGTCGGTCTTCATCGCCTTCAGACGGTCGAGCAGCACCCCGACGAAGAGCAGCCCGAAGCCGGTCCAGCCGCCGAACACGAGCAGCTTCTCGACCAGCGCCTCGTCCGACGTCCAGAGCTCCCACGCTCCATATCCGGCGAGCGCCAGCGCCCAGACGATGACGATGATCCAGCCCGTGCCGATCGACAGGCGGCTGCCTGCCGTGCGTGGTCGCTCGGACCACTGATCGTCGGGCGGTACGGGGAACTCCGTGCTCATGGTCGCCTCCCGCAATTGCCGCATCCGTTCCACCTGCGTGCGGCAGTGGTCGCAGTCCTCGAGATGGATCCGCACGCGCTGCTCGTCGCCTTGCGTCAGCGCACCGTCGAGCCAGCCGGAGAGCAGCGCCGCGTCGAAGCTGCGCCCGCACGGCTCAGCCATGGCGCCCTCCTTCCGCTTCGAGCCCGTTCCTGAGCGCTGCCCGGGCGGCGTGCAGCCTCGACATCACGGTGCCGGTCGGGATCCCGAGCACGTGGGCGATCTCCGCGTACGCCAGGTCGTGGAAGTCGCGCAGCACCAGGATCTCCCGGTGGGGTTCGGAGAGCGAGCCGATCACGGTCCAGATTCGGCGCGCCTGCTGCCGGCGCGCGGCCTGGTGCTCGGGGTCGGCGGCCGTCGCCGCCAGGTGCGCGGCCAGGTCGGGCCGGGCGTCGAGCGATTCGCTGGGACGCGCGGCCCGGCTGCGCCAGAGGTCGCGCGCGCGGTTGCGCACGATGGCGAAGAGCCAGGGGCGGACGGGACGGTCCGGCGCCACGCGGCGTAGGTGCTGGAACAGCCGGAGCAGAGCGTCCTGGGCGATGTCGAGGGCGTCGTCGCGATTGCCGACGAGTTGCAGGGCCAGGACGTAGGCCGGCCCCCGCATGCGTCGGGCCAGCTCGTCGAGGGCCGCCCGTCCGCCCGCCTGGGCCTCGACGACGAGCCTGGGATCACTTGTGGTCGGGTCGGGCGCTGCGGGCCGGTTCAGGGACAGTGCGATCTCCGTGTCCACACTGTTCCCTACGGCCGCCGGTCGGGTTCTATTCGGTGGCGTACCCGTCCGGCGGATCGAGCCGCACCCAGCCGGGCCCGGTCGCTACTCGAACGCCACGCGCGAGACGCTTGGGGGATCCTCGTCGGCGAAGTGCGGGTGGACGACGTAGACGTGATCGCCGACGACCGCGGCCGTCGTCGCCTGGGTCTCGTAGGGTGCGACGCCCGCGACCTCGGCCGTCGTCCAGTCGTCGGCGCTGGTGAGTGCCACCACACGGTTCCCGGAGTTGCTGACGATGGCCAGGCGGCCCGCCGTCCACACCATGCCGTCCTGACCGGGAATCTCCTCCGGGAGGGTGACCTCCGCGGCGGCCGACGGCTCGTCGAGCGGCACCTTCCACAGGCCCGCGCCGCGTGCGACGAGAAGGTAGCCGCCCGGGTGGTGGACGATGCCGTTCGGGCCCGCGCCGCCGTCCTCGAAGCGGTGGAGCACGGTGGCGGCGTAGTCGCCGTCCACGGCGTAGACGATCAGCGCTCTCGTGTCGGTCACGTACGCGGTGCCGTCATCGGCGACGGCGACGTCGTTCGCGAAATGCACGGCGTCGTCCCCCGCGCCGGCCGCGGCTGCGAGGTCGACCATCGCGATCCGCTCGCCGCTCGTCAGGTTGTAGACGCCCAGCTTGGCCAGCCCCGCCCCTCCGTCCTGGAATACCGAGCGGTCGGCGTTCGCGACGAGAAGGCGGTCCCGCGGCTCGTCCGCCTCGATGCCGACGGACGAGACGAGTTCGGGGTCGCTCACGTGCTCCGTCACGCGGCCGTCGGCGTGCATCTCGAAGACCGACCCCTCCGCCAACGAGCCGGTCAGGAGACGTCCGTTCCGCATGTCGTACTCGACGCCCTCGGGGATGAAGCCGCCTCGCTCCGCGACGATCGTCTCCGGCAGGAGGTCGGTCGGGGCCGCCGGCGGCTCCGGGTCGGGGGCAGGCGGCGGCGCGGGCTCCGCTCCGCATCCGGCGAGCAGGGCGGCGGCGACGATCAGGGCCAACGGGGTGCGCATGACACGGCCTCCACGGGAACGCGGTCTGCCCCGTAGTATAAGTCGCACCCCGGTGTATGTTCAGGGGCGGCGCTCCGCGTCGCGCCCGAGTCAACCCGTCAACTGGAGGTCCTGATGGCGTCCGTCCGATTCTCGATGGCGTTCCCGATCGTCTCCGTGGTCGTCGCCTGTGCGCTGGCGGCGGGGCCGGCCGCAGCCCAGGATCCGCAGCCGCCGGACGACGAGCCGGAGGCGCCGGCGGCCGAGGGAGCGGCCGACGAAGAGGCGGACCCGGAGGCGGACGACGCCGATTCGGGGGACGACGACGGCGTCAAGGCCTACGACGAGGTGATCACCGACGAGGCGGAGAGCGACGAGGGCGTCTTCACCGTCCATCGGCTCGACGACAAGGTGTTCTACGAGATACCCGAGACGGAGCTGGGGAAGGAGTTCCTCTGGGTGAGCCAGATCGCGCGCACCACGGAGGGCGTCGGCTACGGCGGGCAGGCGCTCGGCAACCGCGTGGTGAAGTGGGAGCGGCGGCTGGACCAGGTCTTCCTCAAGGGCGTCTCCTACGCGATCGTGGCCGACCCGGACCGGCCCATCGCCCGCGCGGTCGGCGCCGCCAACAACGACACCATCATCCGGGCCTTCGACGTCGAGACCGTGTCGGAGGCGGGGGCGCCGGTCATCGACGTGACCTCGCTGTTCGAGACGGAGGTGCCGGAGTTCAGCGCCCGGTCGCGCCTTGGTGCCCAGGGCTTCGCCCGGGATCGTTCCTTCGTCGAATCGGTCGCCGCCTATCCCCGCAACGTGGAGGTGCGAGCCACGCACACCTACACGCGCGCCCCGCAGTCGGCCTCCGCCGGGCGTGCGGTGCGGGCGGGCCGGCGCGGCATGCGTCCGGGCAGCGCCACCGTCCTGCTGCACCACAGCATGGTGAAGCTGCCGGACGAGCCGATGATGCCCCGACTCTTCGACGAGCGCGTCGGCTACTTCTCCGTCCGGCAGATCGACTACGGCCGTGACGAGCACCGGTCGCCGAACCGCCGCTACATCACCCGCTGGCGGCTCGAGAAGAAGGACCCCGACCAGGCGGTCTCGGATCCGGTGACCCCGATCACCTACTGGATCGATCCGGCCACGCCCACCCGCTGGGTGCCCTACATCAAGCAGGGCGTCGAGGCCTGGCAGGAGGCGTTCGAGGCGGCCGGGTTCCGGAACGCCGTGGTCGCGCGCGAGGCGCCGTCGCCCGACGAGGATCCGGACTGGAGTCCCGAGGACGCGCGCCATTCGGTCATCCGCTGGCTGCCGTCGACGGTCGAGAACGCGTCCGGGCCTCACGTCCACGACCCGCGCACCGGCGAGATCCTCGAGGCCGACATCCAGTTCCACCACAACGTCATGAACCTGGTGCGGGACTGGTACTTCGTGCAGGTGGGGCCGCTCGACCCGCGCGCCCGGACCCTGCCGCTGCCGGACGAGCTGATGGGGGAGTTGCTCGCCTACGTGACCGCCCACGAGGTGGGTCACACGCTCGGCTTCCAGCACAACATGAAGGCCAGCTCGATGTATCCGCCGGAGAGCGTCCGCGACCCGGAGTGGGTCGCGACGATGGGCCACACGCCCACATTGATGGACTACGCCCGGTTCAACTACGTGGCCCAGCCGGAGGACGGCATCGCGGTCGAGGACCTGATCCCCGGCATCGGGCCGTACGACGTCTGGGCCACCCGCTGGGGCTACGCGCCGATCCCGGGGGCGGCGGGCCCTGACGCCGAGAAGCCGACCCTCGACGCGTGGGCGCGCGAGCAGGACGCGACTCCCTGGTTCCGGTTCTCGACGCCCGGCGCGCGCGGGGCCGATCCCGGCCAGATCACGGAGGCAGTGGGCGACGCCGACGCCGTGCGGTCGACCGCGCTGGGGCTTCGGAACCTGGAGCGCGTGGCGGCGACGCTGCTCGAAGCGACCGGAACGGCGGCGGCCGGCGACCCCTACGACGACCTCGACGAGCTGTACGGACGCCTCGTGGGGCAGTGGGCCACCGAGATGAACCACGTAGCCGCGGTCATCGGGGGCGTCCGGTCGCAGCAGAAGCACGTGGGGCAGGAGGGGGTGCGCTTCACCACGATTCCACGGGATGCGCAGGCCGAAGCGCTCGCGTTCCTGCAGGCGCACGCGTTCGCGACGCCCACGTTCCTGGTCGATCCGGACATCCTGCGGCGGATCGAGCCGTCCGGGGCGCTCGAGCGGATTGGCGCCAGCCAGGCGCGGGTGCTCGAGACGCTGCTCGGTCCGAGCCGCCTCGGCCGGCTGGTGGAGCAGGAGGTGATGGACGGGGCGCGGGCGTACGCGCCGACCGATTTCCTCGGCGATCTTCGGGCCGGGCTGTGGTCGGAGCTCGAGGCGCCGGCCGTGCGCATCGACGCCTGGCGACGCAACGTCCAGCGCGTCTGGCTCGACCTGGTCCGCGACCGGCTCGGCGGGCGCCGGCCAGCCGCGGGCGAGGTGCGGGCGCTGCTGCGCGGGGAGCTTCGCGCCCTCGATCGCGCCATCGGCGCGGCGGCGGCGCGCGCCGTGGACCGGGCGACGCGCCTCCACCTCGAGGACGTGCGGGACACCGTGGCACGGACGCTGGACCCGCCGCCGGCGGCGCGCGGCGGCGTCCCGGCACTGGCCGACCCGGCCTGGTGGAGCCACGGGCCGGCCGCGACGGACCCGTGGGGTGCCGTTTCCTTCGATCCCGCCGCGGAGCCGCTCTCCTGCTGGCCCGACTACGCAGTCCGTGTTGCGCCGTGAGCGCAGTTTCCCAGGAGCTAGAGCGCCCTTACGGGCGCTTTGGGAGTCTGCGCTCGCGCGAAGTCCTCGTTCGCGGTTCTGCGGCGCAGACTCCTAGCGCCGCAGAACGCCGCGCGAGCACGTGCCGCGGCGCGAGCTCCTGGGGCGGTGGGGGCTGGGGCCGAACACGGAGCCTGCGACGGGTTTGGCGGCGCTAGCGCGCCCTGACGGGCGCGTTGGAGTCTGCGCTCGCACGAAGCGCTCCATCGCACGTTCTACGGCGCAGACTCCTAGTTGGCGGCGAGGTCACGCAGGAAGTTGATGATGTTCCAGATGTCCTCGTCGGTGATGCGGCCCTCCCACGCGTCCATGTCGTAGGCAGGGGGCACCCCTTCGCGGATGACGGTGAAGATCTCGCCATCCGTGCTGCCGTGGTCCCACTGGTCGTCGACCAGGTTTGCGGGCCGCGAGCCGGACGGTGCGGTCATTCCCTGGCCGTCCGCCCGCATGCCGTGGCACGAGCGGCAGAAGCGGCCGAAGATCCGCCGGCCGGCCCGGACCGAGTCCTCCGACATCGCGACCGGATTGGCCTGGGGCTCCGCAGACTCCTGCTCGTCCTGCGCCGTCCCGAGTCCGACCGCGGCCTCGACAGGGACCGCCGCGCCGAACGATCCGGCCATCGTCAGCACTGCGGCGGTGGCCGCCAGCGCGGTCAGCCATGCAACCGAACGCCTGCTTGTCGGCAATGTTACGCACCCTCCTCCGGGGACATCCCGCCCCGCAACTATACCGCGACGGATGCCGCTGCCGGGACCGAACGGGCGGGCTGCGGGGGAGGCCGGACCCGTCCGGCTCGGTTGACCCGTGCCGGGCGACGGGGTACACTGCGCGTCCCCGGCTGAGGGGACGATCCGGGAGCGGAGGTTACACAAGGAATGCGTACTCTGATTCTCGCCATTGCCGTGTTGCTGGCCTCCGGGTCGGCGTTCGCCCAGCAGGATCCGCCGCCGGAGGCGGCCGGGGACCTGGCAGAGGTGATGCGCGGCATCCTCTTTCCCAACTCCAACCTGATCTTCGACGCGCAGACGACCGACCCCGGCGCGCCGCCCGAGGCGGCGGGCGGCGATTCCGCCACGGCCCGCTTCTCCGGCATCTACGCGGGCTGGGAGGCGGTGGAGAATGCGGCCATCGCCCTCGCGGAGGCCGCGAACCTGATCACGCTGCCGCGCAACTGCGAGAACGTCGAGGACGATCCGGCGCGGAACGGCCTGCCGGTCCCCATCGAGCGGGACGACTGGAAGGAGTACGTCGAGGGGCTGCGCACGGCCGGCATGCGGGCCTACGAGTGGGCGCAGCGCCAGACCTTCGACGAGGACGAGATCATGTTCATCACCGGTGACGTGTCGGAGGCCTGCTCGAACTGTCACCGGGTCTATCGCGACAGCTACACGGACCCGCCCGTGCCGCGATGCCAGCCCCCGGACGCCAACCAGTGACGCGTTGAGGCCGACGGAGACTGACGCATGCTTCGCGACTTCTGCGTGTGGATGGAGGCGTTGCCGAGCAGCGTGGCGCTGCGCGAGTCGTTGAACGCCTACCCGATCCTGCTGACCTCGCACGTCATCGGCATGTGCGCGTTCGCCGGTCTCATCATGATGATGGACCTGCGGCTGGCCGGGGTGGGGAACCGCCACAGCTCGATCACGCAGGTGCAGGCTCGACTGCTGCCCTGGCAGATGGTCGGCTTCGGGCTGAGCGTCGTCACCGGGCTGCTCCTCTTCTACGGGCAGCCGATGCGCTTCTACCCCAACTTCTACTTCTGGATCAAGAACATCCTGCTGGTCCTCGCCGGACTCAACATGTGGTACTTCCACGCGACGACGTACCAGACCGTCGAGCAGTGGAACCACGACCCGCGGCCGCCCCGCGCGGCGCGGGTGGCGGGCGTCGTTTCGCTGGCCGCCTGGGGCGGCGTCATCGTCGTCGGGCGCATGATCGCGTACCCGGGACTGGTGCCGCAGTGGTGGCTCGACCTCGGGCTGGAAGGGGGATAGCCGCATGTTGCTGCCGTTCTTCGAGTGGATGCAGGAGCACCCGGCCAGCCTCTACATCCTCGACAACACGTGGTTCTCGCCCATCGTGCAGGTGATGCACCTGCTGGCCCTCTCCATCTTCGCGGGGTCGGTGCTGATCGTCGACCTCCGGCTGCTGGGCGTCGGCGTGACCGGCACGCCGCTGGCGAAGGTGGCGCGCGATGCGCAGCCCTGGTTCATCTGGGCGTTCGTCGCGCTGGTCATCACCGGCACGCCGTCGATGGCCTCGACGGCCATGAAGCAGTACTTCAGCCCGTTCTTCTGGTGGAAGATGGAGCTCCTCCTGCTCGGGCTGATCTTCACCTTCACGGTCCGCCGGCAGCTCGCGCAGGCCGACGAGGCGCGGATGAACCCGATCTGGCCGAAGGTGGCCGGGCTCTTCTCGATCGCGCTCTGGACCGGAGTGTCGGTCGGAGCCCGGTTGATCGGGCTCCTGTCCTAGCAGACGTTCTTGACATCCATTTCGACTGCGGTGTACACACGACCCTCATCACGTTCGTTCGCCGGTTCTCTGGACGGCAATCGGCATGTCGCCGACGCCGTGCGGCGCTCGCGGCAAGGAGATCAAGTATGCGAAAGCGCACAGTAGGGTTCGCGATGCTCGCGGCGGCATTGGCCGCGGGCGCGGTGATGCTCTTCTCGACGACGGCCGTGCCCGTCGAGGCGGGCGGCCAGGAAGAGTACATGGCGCCGCGGACGGCTTTCGGCCGTCCGGACCTGAACGGGATCTGGCAGGCGATCGGCTCCCACCACCACAACATCGAGCCGCATGCGGCCAGCCACGGGCCGGTCGTCGAGCTGGCAGCGCTGGGCGGCATCCCGGGCGGCCTCGGCATCGTCGAAGGGGGCGAGATCCCCTACACGGCAGCGGCCCGTGCCCAGCAGCAGGACAACCTGGCCCACTGGCTGGAACGCGACCCGGCCGCGAAGTGTTTCATGCCGGGTGTCCCGCGAGCGACCTACCAGCCGTATCCGTTCCAGGTCGTGCAGACCGAGGAGTACATCCTCATCGCCTACGAGTTCGCCAGCGCGAGCCGCATCGTCTACATGGATCGGCCCGACTTCGAGGCGCCGGTCGATGCCTGGATGGGACACTCGCTCGGCTCGTGGGACGACGAGACCCTGGTCATCGACGTGACCGCGCAGGTGCCCGACACCTGGCTTGATCGCTCCGGCAATCACCACAGCAACTCGATCCACGTCGTTGAGCGCTACACGGCGACCGGTCCGGACCACCTGATGTACGAGGCGACGATCGAGGATCCCGAGGTCTACACGCGGCCCTGGACGATCCGCCTGCCGCTGTACCGCCGGGTCGACGAGAACATGCAGCTCCTCGAGTACAAGTGCGTTGAGTTCGCGGAGGAGCTGATGTACGGCCACCTGCGGAAGGATCCGGACCTGACGCCGCAGTATCGCGGGAGCGGCTTCGGCTCGGCGTACGACGACGATGCGCCCGGGCCGCGGTAGGGCGCGCCTCAACGGCAGGAGCCGGGGAGAACTGAGGGCCGGCGGGGCCGGGAGTTGACATTCGGTCCCGCAGCCTTCACAATCAGCGGAAGTTCGGTACTTTCTATCAACTGGAGGCGAATCCGATGCGCACAAAGGTAGTCATTGCGATTGCTGCCGTGGCGATGGCCGCAGCGGCGGTCCCGGTGGTCGCACACCACGCATTCTCGGCGGAGTTCGACGCTGACGCGCCGATCCACCTCGAGGGTGTCGTCGTCAAGATGGAGTGGATCAACCCGCACGCGTGGGTGCACGTCGAAGTCACCAACGACGACGGGTCCAAGACCGTCTGGATGGTCGAGGGGGGCACGCCCAACACGCTGCTCCGTCGCGGCTTCAGCAGGAACTCACTGCTGCCCGGGACCGAGATCATCGTCGACGGCTACCAGGCCAAGGACGGCTCGAACAAGGGCAACGGCCGCGACCTGACCTTCCGGGACGGCCGGAAGCTGTTCATGGGTTCGTCCGGCACGGGCGCACCGCGCGACGGCCGCGACCCGACCGAGCCGGGCCGGTAGACTGAGCGTACCGAACGTATCGCTCACGGGTACGACCCACCCCATGGGGACCGAGGACGCTCGGGCCCCATGGGGTTTCCTGCGTACGGCGCCGGCCCGGAGCGATCGACGCTGCGGGCCGGCGCGGCGGGTGCGCGAGGAGGGTCTACCTCAGCGAAGTGACGCGCTGGGTGTTCTTGCGTCGGGCGCCGGCCAGAATCCCGGTCAGGCCGTAGTTGCCCTCGTGACAGGCGTACTCGAAGAGCGGGCCGTCGGTGCGCCGGAAGGGGATGGCGGCGGTCCACGGCCGGGTGTAGTTGTTCGGGTCGTCGATTGTGAACTCGTAGAGGACCGTATCCGGATCGATGCGGGTGAAGCGCTCGATCAGGTGGGTGTCCCGGGACGACCCGGCGAAGTTGGTCTCGCGCGCGAAGTTCGTGGTCTCGACCACCAGCGTCTCGCCCTCCCAGCGGCCCCGCGAGTCTCCCACCCATTGGCGAATCGCCCCATGGGGCCGGTCGAGCGGGATGATGCGCACGTTGTGGATGTGCTCGTTGAGGAGCGCCACGTAGCCGGGCGCCTGGAAGATGTGCACGTTGTTGTTGTACGCCCCGGGCCGCATCGGCGGGCCGGAGTTGGAGCCCATCAGGCAGCGGTCGCCGAGGC
>JAPOYG010000120.1 GCA_026706755.1 Acidobacteriota bacterium | reverse complement strand
CCGAGCCGGGCGCCCTGCGTGCGCTTCGGGGGCACGCCGGTCAGGAAGCTCGTCGCGCCGGTCTCGTGGATGTCGTCCGGCCCCTTGTTGCTCAGGCCCGACACCACCGTGAGGTGACGCCGGAACCGCTCCAGCGGACGCAGGATCGGCGGCATCGCGAAGGCCGCGCCATCGGTTGCCGGCGTCCACTGGTCCATGACGATCCCGTTCGGCACGTATACGACGCCCAGCCTCGCAACCGGCCGGGCGGCGGTGCGACCGAGGGCGGTCAGGGCCGGCACCATGCCGTCGAGCATGGGCAGGGCCACGGCGGCGCCGAGGCCGCGCAGCACGGTGCGCCGGGGCAGAACCCGCTTGCTGATGATCATGATTCGGAGCTCCGCATCTGAAACGGAAGGCTGCGGACGATGCCCAGCACGAGCGACGACCAGCGGTAGTCGTCGTCCGCGGCTTCCCGCACGATCCGGCGAACGGCCGGCATGTCGTAGTGCTCGAGGCCGCGGCCGAGAGCGTAGGTCGTGAGCTTCTCCGCAACGGTGTGAACGAACTGCTCGCGGCGCTCCAGCAGGACCTCCCGCAGCCCGGAGAGGCCGCGAAACGCCGTGCCGTCCGGAAGGACGCCCGAAGCGTCGATCGCGCCGCCTGCCTCGCCGGCCGCGCGCCAGCGGCCGATCGCATCGAAGTGCTCCAGGCCGAAGCCGAGCGGATCCATCGGCGCGTGGCAACTCGCGCAGACCGCGTTCTCGCGGTGCCGCTCCAACCGTTCGCGCACCGACGCGGCACGTCCCGCCTCGCCCCGGTCCGGTAGCGCCGGCACGTCGGGGGGCGGGGGCGGAGGCGGCGCCCCCAGCACGTGCTCGAGCAGCCAGTGCCCCCGCAGCACCGGCGACGTGCGCGTCGGATAGGAGGTGACGGTGAGGATGCTCCCGTGACCGAGCAGGCCTCCGCGGGCGCCGTCGGCGAACGTCATCCGCCGGAAGCGGTTGCCGTACACCTTCGGAATCCCGTAGTGCCGGGCCAGCCGCTCGTTGACGAAGGTGTAGTCGGCGCGCAACAGGTCGAGCAGGCTGCGGTCCTCGCGGATCTGGCTGCCCACGAAGAGCTCGGTCTCGCGCGCGAAGGCCTCGCGCAGGTTGTCGTCGAACTCCGGGAAGAGCTCCGGCGTGGGAACCACGGCGGGCAGCGTGCGCAGGGCGAGCCACTGCATGACGAAGCCGTCCACGAGCGCCGCGGCGCGCGAGTCGGCCAGCATGCGCCGGACCTGGGCCTCGAGCACGGCGGGGTCGCGCAGCGTCCCCGCAACGGCGGCGTCGAGCAGCTCGTCGTCCGGAATGCTGCTCCAGAGGAAGAACGAGAGCCGCGACGCCAACTCCAGATCGCTGATCGGATGGACGGGACGCGCGGGCCCTTCCGGCTCGCGCTCCAACCGGAACAGGAACTCGGGATCGACGAGGATGCTCTCCAGACCCCTGCGGATCCCGGTCTCGAAGCCGCCGTCGGCGCGGCCTGCCTCGAAGAACGCCAGCAGCGTCTCGACGTCGGCGCCGGCGAGCGGCCGCCGGAAAGCCCGGCGTGCCACCCGGGTCAGCACCTCGCGGGCGCACTCCGTTTCCTCGGCGAAGGCGGTCGGGCGGCACACGAAGAGGTTGCGTCGGGTCGAGGTTTCGCCGGCGCCGGCGGCGAGGAACGGGCCGGCGATGCTCATGTGCTCGACGGCGGCTTCGGGGGCCTCCGACGGCGAGCTCCACCGCTCCGCGATGGCGAGCACCTTCCCGGTCGCGCGCGGCTGCAGCACGCCGTCGCGCTCCGTCCGACCCTGCACGAAGGAGACCCCGACCTTCCGCGACCCCGCCCGCACGGGGACGCGCAGGGCGAGACGCTCGTCGGCGTGGAGCGCATACTCCTCCCACGCCGAATCGCCGGCCACGGCCCCCGCGAACGTCCGCGGGGGCGGGGTCCCCGGCGCGCCGCCCACGGAGAACTCCCCCACGCGGGCGCCGTCGACCCGCACCTCGAGCCGCTGCCGGTACTGGAGTCCCCGCACGTAGTCGTAGAGCTGCCGCCGCAGCCGGATGCGGATCTCGTACTCGCCGTCGGCCGGAAAGTCGTGAAGGACGGCGAGGCCGCCGCGCGACCCGAACGGCAGCTCCTCGCTCATGCGCTGGTCCTGGAAGCGCATGCTGGGCACGCCGTAGGTCGCCGTCGCCGGTCCGACGGCCGGATCGCCGACCGCGAGGCGGGCGATCCGCCGCGCCGCGAAGATGTAGCGGTCGAGCAGGGCCGGCGACACCGCGAGCGCGTCGGCCATGTTGTCGAAACCGTGATCGACGTCGTCCGGCGGCAGGAGCTCGGCGCCGTCGACCTCGAGGCCGAGCAGGTCGCGCACGGCGTTCGCGTACTCGCGACGGTTGAGACGGTGGGCCGCCTTGCGGCCGGGATTGGGGTCAGCCGCGGCCGCGCGGTCGAGGGACGCTTCCAGGGAAGCGGCCGCGGCGGCGTAGGTGGGCCCGTCCGGCCGTGGCCTGCCCGCCGGCGGCATGGCGCCGGTCCGCAGCTTCTCGACGACCCTCTCCCACACGTCGGGGCGGTCGCCGACGCGCTCGGGGTCCAGCGCATCGAGGGCCAGACCGGCCGTTCGCAGCCGCTCGTTGTGGCAGGTCAGGCAGTAGCGGCGGAGCGTGGCCCGGGTCTGTTCGGGGCTCCACGGGGCGGCCCGCAGGGACGGTTCTCCCGCCGGGTCGGAAGCCCGTTCGCCATGAGGCTTCCGTTCCTGGACCGGCGTCGCGACGGCGCCCGCATGGGCCGCTCCAAGCCCGACCACGGCAAACCCGAGCCCGGCCGCCCACGCCGCCATCCTGCTCGGCATCGCGCTCACCCCACGGCCCGTAGGCGTCCACCGTCGCCGCAAAGCCGACCGACGCCGTCCAGCCTGCCCCAGTCTACCGCCCGTCGGGCCGGTTCCCCAAGCATCGGCCGTGTTCGCCTCGACGATTCCGTCAAGCGCGATCTTCCTGCTGACGTGCCGGGAATCGCGGATCCCGGGGCGCGCCGGGGCTCACGAATACCCGGAACCCAGTGGGAGGAACACGCCTGGCGCCCCGAGGCGAGGCACTCTGACGCTACCGCTTCAGCAACTCGTAGAGCCGATCGACCCGCGTCGTGAGCACGTCGATCCGCCGCAACAGGCTGAGGAACAGCCACCCGATGAAGGCCAGCGGGACGGCGTTGATGATCGCTCCGATCACGCTCTCGGACATCCTGAACACACGATACCATGAGCGTGTCGCCAGTGTGACACCGCCGACTGGGCGTGTCAGGTTCAGCACAGCGTTGCGCGGCCACGCTCAGCTCGTCTCGTGCTCACCTGCCACGTCGCTCGGCGTGGCGGAGAGGTGGACGCCCCGGTTCACTGCCCAGGCGCCGGCTCCGGCCCGGCCGCCCCGCCCGGCCCGCGCGGCGGCTGGCCGGTCCCGGGCGCTCCGCGAGACTCGTACCCGTCGCAGCTCCGCACCGGGAGACGCGGGTACTTCGGGTAGTCGGCATCGGTCGCCGAGCGCTCGCACCGGTAGAAGCGCCCGCCCGTACGCGAGCGCACGACGTGGACGTGCCGGCACCGCAGGCAGAGCCCGACGGCGGCGTCCGGCTCAATCGCCGC
The DNA here is from genome assembly GCA_026706755.1 of Acidobacteriota bacterium. Lineage (GTDB taxonomy): Bacteria > Acidobacteriota > Vicinamibacteria > Vicinamibacterales > UBA8438 > JAGWAJ01. The sequence continues at coordinate 15,819 of JAPOYG010000120.1, read as the reverse complement.
CATCGCCCTCCCAGGGGATCCAACCCCGCCCCCGGTGACCGAAGTCGCAACGTTCGGGATGGAGGATCTCGGACAGGATCTCCGCCGTCTCGACGACGCGGGGGCCGGGGCGGTTGAAGTACTGGTTCCCGTCCGCGATCGCCACCCGCCCGTTTCGAACCGCGGAGAGCTGCCGCCAGATCGGGTGCGCGACGAGCGGCGGCATCTCGCGGCACGAGCGCTCGATGTCGAAGCCGCAAGGTGCGATCACGACCACGTCGGGATCGGCCGCCGCAAGGCTCCCGATGGTCAGATAGCCGGAGTGCTTCCCCGCCTCCCCGAACAGATGCACACCTCCCGCGCGCTCGACCAGCTCGGGGGTCCAGTTGCCTGCGCTCATCAGCGGATCGATCCACTCGATGCAGGCCAGGGACTGCCGGGTCGACGCGGTACGCACGGCCGCCCGAACCGCGGCCAGCCGGTCGACCAGTCGCGTCACGAGGTCATCGCCCCGCTGCAGGTCGCCCAGGGCCGACGCCACCGCCCGGATGTCGTTCCAGATGTCGCCGAGCGACATCGGCTCGAGCGACACGATGCGCGGTTGCGAGCCGACGAGCTCGCACACCGCCGCCTCGACGTCCTTCAGGCTGACCGCGCAGACCTCGCACTGGGTCTGGGTGACGATGACCGTCGGGGCCAGGCGGTCCAGGACCTGGGGTTCGACCCGGTAGAGCGACAGGCCGTCGGCCACGATCCCGCGGACCTGATCGTCGATGTCCCGGCTGGCCGCCCCGATCGCGACCTTCGACGCCGAGCAGACCGGCAGCCGGGCGACGGAGGGCGGGTAGTCGCACTCGTGGGAACGGCCCACGAGCTGCTGCTCGAAGCCGAGCGCGCAGACGATCTCCGTGGCGCTCGCAATCAGGGAGACTATGCGGTGGGTCATCGCGCGCAACGGCGCGGGAGCAGCCGGCGGTCGCCACCCGCCTTTCGCCCGGATCCCCGCGGGCCCGGGTTGGTACGCTAGCGGGCGGGTGCGCACGCCGTCAACTTCGAGCTGGGGAGTCCGCGCCGTACCGGGGCGGGTGCATGCGAGCTCCCGCGCTATGATGGCGGTCCGCGCCCCAGCGGGCGGGGCGGCAACCGACGGCCGGGAGGAACGCCCCTATGACACACAATCCTGCACGCCGCCTCGTGACGCGTGAAGCCTCGCGCCCGTGGAAGCTCCTCTTCGCCCGTCAGGGCGCCCTCGCGGCAGCGATTGCCCTCACGGCGGCGATCGTTCTCCCGCCGGCTCCGGCGGCCGCCCAGAACGTGCCGGACGGCGAGTGGCACGCAATCGGGCGGGACGCGGCCAACACGAAGTACTCGCCCCTCGATCGGATCACGGCGGACAATTTCGCAGACCTGCAGATCGCCTGGCGCTGGACGTCCCTGTCGAGGGCCGTGGCCGCGCGCAACGACCGGATCCGCCCCGGGCAGTTCAAGGCGGTCCCGCTGATGGCGGGCGGGCTCGTCTACGTGAGCACCGCGCTCGGGCAGGTCGCGGCGCTCGACGCGGGGACCGGCGAGACCGTCTGGACCTACGACCCGCGCATCTACGACGACCTCGACCGGCCGCCCAACATGGGCTGGCACCATCGCGGGGTCTCGTACTGGGAGGACGACGAGAGCGACGACGCCCGGATCTTCATCGCCAGCCACGACCTGCGCCTCGTCGCCCTCGACGCCCGGACCGGCGCCCGCTACGCGGACTTCGGCACCGGCGGCTACGTGGACCTCACGCAGGGGTTCGACCGCGAGATCGACGCTTCCCGGATGACCTACTCCTCGCCGGTCGCCATCGCCGGCGACAGCGTGATCGTCGGCAGCATCGTGGCCGACGGCCGGATCACGCTGCGCGAGGCCTCGCCGGGGGACGTGCGGGCCTACGACGCCCGCACGGGCGAGATGAAGTGGATCTTCCACACGATCCCGCAGGGCGACGAGTTCGGCGCCGATTCGTGGCAGAACGAGTCGTGGCGCTACAGCGGTCATTCCAACGTCTGGTCGTACATGGCGGTCGACGAGGAGCTCGGCTACGTCTACCTCCCGACGGGGACGCCGTCGAACGACTGGTACGGCGGGATGCGGCCGGGGGACAACCTGTTCGCTGAGAGCATCGTCGCGGTCGACGCGGAGACCGGCGAGCGGATGTGGCACTTCCAGGCGATTCACCACGGCCTCTGGGACTGGGACTTCCCCACCGGCCCGAACCTGCTCGACATCACCGTCGACGGCCGGCCCGTCAGGGCGATCGCGCAGGTGAGCAAGCAGGGTTTCACCTACGTCTTCGACCGCGTCACCGGCGAGCCCGTCTGGCCGATCGAGGAGCGGCCCGTGCCCCAGGGCAACGTCCCGGGCGAGTGGTACTCCCCGACGCAGCCGTTCCCGACGAAGCCCGCGCCGTTCGACCGGCAGGGGATCACGCCGGACGACCTGATCGACTTCACGCCGGAGCTTCGGGCCGAGGCGCTCGAGATCGTCAACTCGCGGGCGCGCTTCGGACCGATCTTCTCGCCGCCCGTCGTGCGCGGGGCCGAGGTGCCGTTCATCCAGGTCCCCGGCGCCGGCGGCGGCGCGAACTGGCAGGGCTCGGCCGTGGACGTCGAGACCGGGCGGCTCTTCGTCTCGTCGTCGACCACGCTCATCGTGGTCGAGGTGGTCCCGTTCGCGCCGCCGGCCACGGTCGGCTACTTCACCGACCCGTGGGGCGTCGGACTGTCGGGGCCGCGCGGCCTGCCGCTCTTCCAGCCGCCCTACAAGCGGGTGACGGCGATCGACCTCAACACCGGCGATCACGCCTGGATGACGCCCCACGGCGACGGGCCGCGCTACCACCCGGAGCTGCGCCACCTGAACCTGCCGCCCCTGGGCGGCGGGGGCGGGCTGAGCTCCGGGCCGCTGGTCACCCCGACGCTGCTGATCATGAACCACGGCGGGCGCGGCTTCGCGGAGGCCGCCGGCGCGATCGAGTCGACGGGCGACGCCGGCGCGGATGCCGCCCGCCTGATGGCGGCCAGCGCTCGCACCATCAGCGCCTACGACAAGGACACGGGCGAGCACCTCGGCTCGGTGCGGCTGCCGGGCATCCCGGGCGGGAACCCGATCACCTACCTCCACGACGGACGCCAGTTCCTCGTGGTGGCCGTCGGCAGCGGCGGCGCCGACGCGGAGCTGATCGCGCTGACGCTGCCGTGAGCACTCGCCGCCGCTGATCAGTCCGCCGGGAGCGGGGCGGTCCGGAGCAGCCGCTCCGACCGCATGCGAGCCGCCTCGTAGCACCTGCGCGCGGCGGCCAGGTCGGACGTGTGGAGAGCCTCGAAGCACCGCGCGCAATTCGCGTGCTGCGAGGCCTCCGACGTCAGCCGTTCGATCTCGCGTGCGGCGTCGTTACGGTCTCCTCCCTGCCCCTCCCGCCGACGCTCGAGGTACGGCCACATCGCCAGGATCAGATTGCAGCGTTGCAGAATCAGCTCGTCGCGCAGGTTGAGGCCCAGGAGGTCGATCAGGATGGTGCCGCGCCGGCGCCGGTGACCTCGCGAGCCGCGCGGCACTGCGAGGAAGCCACTGAAACCAATCAGATCCTCCGGCTTCGAGTCTCCCGCACCGACCGGGTTGACGAGGAGCGGCCTTTCCAACCGGTCCAGGCGGGGAACATCGTCGCCGGCACCTCCCCGGCGGCCGGCGACCGGAAAGTACGTCTTCTTGTTGTCCTGATTGCAGGTCTTGCACGACGCGAGGTAGTTCAGGAAATCGTGGGAGAGCCATGGATAGCCGCCTGCCATGAAGTCGCCGGTCTCGAATGCGTAACGGAAACCCGACTCGGCGGTCGGCCAGCGCCTAACCTGACGCTTCGGTCTGAAGTGGTCCACGTCGTACTCACGACGTCCGCCCCAGATAGCGCCGGTCGTGCCGTCACCCGCAGGCCGCTGCGGGCGGGGCATCAGGCGCTCGCAGTAGCCGCACTTGTAGTGCTGGATCCGGACGAAGACGTCCTTGATGTCGCCCCAGTCCGGCTGATCTCCGTTCTCGGCCTTGCGCAGCCAGTCGGGATCATGCTGCCGTATGAGCCGCTTCAGTGTCCTCCGGCCAACGCGATAGCCGATCATCGCCGTCAGGTATCGGCGCGACTACCGCTCTTGCGGCCGTCATTCCCCGCGGCGGCTCCCAACGACGTCAACTCCATGAAGCGGACGGCGGCACCCGGCTCGCCACGAGACACAGCAAGGGATGCCTGCCGGAGCTCCTCGTAGAAGTCGGGGGCCCGCGTCGATACGAGTCCGAAGTGCGGGCTCATGAGGATCTGGTCGGCAGTCAGGCCGTGAACCTCCGTCTCGGGCCTCGCGAGGACCGATGCGGTGTCACCGTCCGGAGCCACGACGAGCAGGTTGGCCGACTCGACGGTTCCTGCCACCATCGGGCTGTGCGTCGTGCACAAGAACTGCAATCGCGGGAGGGCACGGGAAACGGTCGGCAACACCAGGAGCTGCCATTCCGGATGCAGGTGCAGATCGATCTCGTCGACCATCACGACGCCGCAGTGGTCGACCAGCTTGACTTCGTCCGGGCAGCAGAGGCACACGTGATAGAGGAGGTCGCCGACCCATCCGATGTACGCGCGGAACCCGTCGGACAACGCACCGAACGGGACATCGACACCGCGATGTCGGAACGCGTAGTCACCATCCTTCGCCAGGCCGCGGAATCCCGTCCCCTTGGGCAAGAGCTGGTTCAACAGGGCGACGACCTCCCGATGCCGGTGAACCCTCTCGCTCCGGAGACGCGGCAGCCACGCCACGAGCGGCATCAGCGTCGTCTGTTCCTCGAAGAGGCCGGCGACACGCGCGTAGCGCAGGTGCCGGCTGCGACGGCGCAGGCTGGAATCCGCCTTGTCCGGGCTTTCGACCGTCCGCGACACGCCATAGCCGACGAAGAAGAAGGCGGCCGAACTCTCTTCGTACATCGCATCCCAGACCGGTTCGGTCGCCGTGGTGGACGGCTCGCACGTCTCGGTCGTGCCGCGGCGCGAGACTTGGGCTCCGAGAACGGAACGGCGTGGCGCGGGGCCATCGCCATCCAGATCCTGTTCGGTCAACGCGACGCGGGCCTGCACGACGGCCGCCCTCGCGACCCTTCCGGCTTCCTGTCGCACCAGCGAGAACGGTCGATAGCCGGTCGAAGCGATGACGGGACTCATGAGCGCGATCGCCGCAGCCTTCAGGGCCGCCGACTTGCCCATCCCGTTGTTCCCCAGCAGAACGTTGACGTTGGGATACTTGCACGCCTTGGAGCCCGATGCCCCGGGATGGTGCAGGCTGACCTCCGTGCGCCTGAAGGCTCGAAATCGCTCGATCGTCAGTGACGTCAGGTACACGGCGTGCTCCTGCAAGCGCTTCGGCGACTCTGCGAAGCCCGACGGGCCGGGAGGTAGTACATTGTAGCGGTGGGGCACGGCCCCAAGAGGACGTTCGTGCACGAGGACGGGACGAACAGATGGTTGAGCGTGCGCCGAACCCGACCACGAGCCTCGGGCGTCCGAGCGACGCCGCCCCTGGATCGACGACCCGTGCCGCCGCTCAGAGCAACGCCGGCCTGCTCCTTGTCCTCACCGCGATCGCCACCGTCGTCGCGGTCGTGGGGCGGGTAGGTGCCGACACCGACCTGCCGACTCTCGCCGCGTCGCTCGCCGCCATCGCCGAGAGCCGGGGACTCTATGGCACCGGGGGCGCCGGCCGGCTCGCGTCCGGCGTCACGTTGATCGCGGCGGCGTGGTGGCTCCACCGCGCCGGAGGCGTCTCGAGCGCCTCACGGCGCGCGTTGCCCGTCGTCGTCCTGTTCGCGGTCTCGGGGCTGCTCACCGCGTACTCCGGAGCCGCCGCGGTCGTGCTGGCCGCCATCGCGCCCGACGGTCTGGCCGCGGCCGCGCCCGCCGGTGATGCCGCACGCCAGCTCGCTGCCACGGCGGCGCTCCGGCAGATCAGCGGCGCCGTCGGCTTCGCGCTGGCGGGGGCCGCCCTAGTCGTCGCGGGCTGGCGCCAGTGGGCGGCCGGGAGCGAGCTCCGCGGGAAGGCCGCGGTGACGGCCCTCCTCGGGCTGGCGATGCAGCTCATCTGGCTCGACGCGGCGACGCTGCTGCACCGGATCACCGGGATCGTGTTCGTCGTGTGGCTCGTCGTCGCCGGCGGCATCCTGCGCGCCGGACGGTGGCGGCTCTCGCCGTAGTGCCCGCCGAGTCGCGGTGCCGGGCGCGATCGGAGCTCCCCTGCGGCGGTCGCCGCGGCGTTGCGCACGCCCCGGCGCCTCCCCGCCGGCGCGGGACGTCTTGCGCGGCCGGCGGTCCGGGTTCATCATTGCGACGAGCGCGGCGCACCGCTCGCCGTCGCGACGATCGTGCATCGACGCAAGGAGGATCAGAATGAGCTATCGAGGTTGCGCGGCGGCGATCGCAGTCCTGGCCGTCATCGCGCTGTCGGCCGGCACCGCCGGGGCCCAGACGCTCCGGACGCCCTGGGGGGCGCCCGACCTGCAGGGCATCTGGGACTTCCGCACCATCACCCCGCTGGAACGGCCCGAGGAGCTGGGCGACAAGGCGTTCCTGACCGCCGAGGAGGCCGCGCAGGCCGAGCAGGAGACCATCCAGCGGAACATCGACCTCTGGGAGGCGGAGGCCCGCCGCACCGAGGCGGGCGGCAACGTCGGCGGGTACAACAACTTCTGGATGGACCGGGGCACGCGGCCGATCGAGACGCGGCGCACGTCGCTGATCGTCTATCCGCCGAACGGCCGCTTCCCGGAGCTCTCCGAGGTCGGAGCGGCCCGCGCCGAGGCTCGCCGCACCTACCTGGAGGAGCATCCGGCCGACTCCTACACCGACCGCAACACGTCGGACCGCTGCATCGTCGGGTTCAACGCGGGCCCGCCGATCACGCCGCTCGCCTACAACCAGAACATGCAGCTCTTCCAGACCCCGGACCTCGTCGTGATCTACACGGAGATGGTCCACACCCCGCGCATGGTGCCGCTCGACGGCCTGCCGGCGCTCGATCCGAGCATCCGGCTCTGGTCCGGCGACTCCCGCGGGCGCTGGGAGGGCAACACGCTGGTGATCGAGACCGCCAACTTCAGCGCGAAGCGCGGCTGGATCCCGCTCGGGTCCGGCGGGTCCGGCGTGACGTCCACCGAGAACATGACCCTGGTCGAGCGGATCACCCGCGTCGACGAGGGCACCCTCGAGTACACGTTCACCGTGACCGACCCCGAAACCTGGTCGAGCGACTGGACGGCGTCGATGCCGATGAAGCGCACCGACAGCCCGCTGTTCGAGTACGCCTGCCACGAGGGCAACTACTCGATGCCCGGCATCCTGGGCGGCCACCGCGCAGACGAGCGCAAGGCGGCCGAGGCAGCCCAGCAGCAGTAGGGAACGCCGCGACCCGCGAGCCCCGGTGCGCGTTCGACCATCGGCCGCACCGCACCGGGGCACCCTTCCGCCGCTCGCCCGCCCCCCGAACACCGCGTGTCAATCGAGCAGCGCCTGCGTGACGGCGTTGTCGAAGTCGCGCTGGACCTCGGGATTGAAGTTCTGGATCATCACCAGCGTGACGAGCTTCTCCCCCGGATTGATCCAGACCTGCGTGCCATAGGCGCCGAGCCATCCGAAGCTGCCGTCGGTCAGGCGCCACCCCGCCCGCACGTGATCCTCCACGATCGCCACCTGGAGTCCGAACCCGAAGCCGCGCTCCGGGAATCCCAGCTTGCCGTCGAACAGGCCGTCCACATGGTCGGACGCCATCAGCTCGACGGTGCGCGGCGAGAGCAGCCGCCTGCCGTTCAGCTCGCCGCCGTTGGCCAGCATCTGGGCGAACTGCAGGTAGTCGTGCGCCGTGCTGACGAGGCCGGCTCCGCCCGAGAAGTACACCTTGCTCGAGATGCGGTCGGGATCCGGATCCTTCTCGAACCCCTGCTCGGTGATGCGGTAGAGCGTCACCAGACGGGGCCGGAGCTCCTCCGACGGGAAGTACATCGTGTCCCGCATCCCGAGCGGGTCGAAGATCCGGCCGCGGAGGAACTGGTCGAACGCCTGCCCGGAGACGATCTCGACGATGCGCGCCAGGACGTCGGGGCCTGCGAGGCCGCTGTACTGCCAGTCCGTGCCCGGCTGGAACTCCAGCGGGATCGTCGCCAGCTTCGGGACGTAGGTGGCCAGGGAATCGTCCGGGGTCCGCTCGGCGTTGCGGACGATGCCCGACGTGTGGGTCAGCAGGTCGCGGATCGTGATCTCGCGGTTCGCCGCCACCGTCTCGGGATCGGCCGCGCCTGATCCGCCGTCCGCGGATCCGGCGTCACCGGGCGCCCCGGCGACCACCTGCATCTCGGCGAACTCCGGAAGGAACTTCGAGACCGGATCCGCGAGGCCGATCTTCCCTTCTTCCAGCATCATGAGGACCGCCACCGCCATGATCGGCTTGGTCATCGACATGATGCGGAACGCCGCGTCCTTGCGCATCGGCGCCTCGGAGTCGAGGTCCATGAGCCCATGCGCCTCGAAGTGCGCGATCCGCCCCCCGCGAGCGACGAGGGTCACCGCGCCGGTGATGTTGCCGGCCTCGATGTGGCGCTCCATCGCCTCGCCGATCCGTCCGAGGCGCTCCGAGGAGAGCCCGACGTCCTCCGGGCTCCCGGGCGGTACCTGCCCTGCCGGCGCCGCGGCCGGCAGCGCCAGCATCGCAGCGCCGACGATGGCGACGCACGCCGAGCGGCGCCAACCCTTCTTCACCTGACTTGCCTTCATTCTGGGTCTCCTCTCCCCGCCCTCCAGCGGGCGACGTAGCGGACCATCTTATCCACAATGCACCTGTGGAGAAGCTGTGAGCCCCGTGAGGACGGCCGTCGGGCCGGCCGGGTGCGGCCCCGTCGCCCCAAGGGCTTGCGCGAGGCGGCCCGCGCGGCGGTCCGCGCGGTCTCGGCGCCGCCTCCGGTCCCCGGAACCGGCGGGGACGGTGGACGCCGCCCCGGAAATTGGTTGACGCCAAGCGCTACATGTGACACAAGTCGCGCTAGGAGTCTGCGCCGCACCACGTGCGATGCGGCACGCTGCGCCAGCGCAGACTCCCACGCGCCCGCGAGGGCGTGCTCGATGGGAGGTGATGTCCGCGTCTGACTCGCACGTGATTCGCAACGCATAGTTCGTTCGGCGTCTGCCGTCGTTCGCCGTCGTTCGGCACGGGAGCGTAGGTCGGTCTTCCTGAGCAGGGAGGTACGAATGCGTCGACTTGCCGTCTGGCTCGCGATCGTTGGCGTCGGAGGCTTACTCCTCCCGGCTACCGCCGGGGCACAGGGCGGGACGATATCCGGCCTCGTCGCGGACACCACGGGGGGCATCCTGCCCGGTGTCACCGTCGAGGCGGACAGCCCTGTCAACATCGGCGGCACGGTGACCGCGTTCACCGACGCGGCGGGCCGCTACACCATCATCAACCTGCGCCCCGGCACCTACACGGTGACCTTCACGCTGCCGGGGTTCAACACCTTCGTCCGCGAGGGCGTCGTCATCATCGGCGACTCGACCATCCAGGTGAACGCCGACATGGCGGTCGGAGCGCTCGAGGAGACGGTGACCGTCACCGGGGAGTCGCCGCTGGTCGACGTGCAGCAGGTGCGCCGCCAGTTCGTGGCGACGCGGGCGATGATGGACGTGCTGCCGGCGGCGCGGACCTTCCAGGCGCGGGCCCTCCTCATTCCCGGCGTGCGCAACACGGGGATGGAAGAGGGGCAGTACTGGCCGGCGGTGCACGGCTCCACCTGGAAGGACTCGCAGACCATGAACGACGGGATGCGGGCGAACAGCACGGTCGACGACGGCCAGTGGCGCATGGGCTGGGAGATGAACGACGCCTCGACGTCCGAACTGACGTTCGAGGCGGGCGGCGCCCCGGCCGAGGCGCAGGGCGGCGGCATCATCCAGAACGCGATCCCGAAGGAGGGCGGCAACACCTTCTCCGGCACCTGGTTCACGTACTACGGGACGCGCGCGCTGGCGAGCGAGAACGCGGGCGAGGAGTTGCGGGAGCTGCTCGGGGAGCCCAACTCGCTGGACTACGACTACGACACGAACCCGGCCTTCGGCGGGAGGATCATCCGCGACCGGCTCTGGTTCTTCACGTCGATGCGCGCCGACGACCGCAAGGAGCGGCGGGCCGGCACGTACTTCGCCGCGCCGGGCGAGCCCTGCATCCCGGAGGCCATCGACTGCATCGGCCGCCAGGAGGCGCTCGACTGGTTCGGCGCCGAGGCCGGCGAGCAGGCCTACTACCGGCGCTACGGCGTAAGCGGGCTGGTGCGCTTCACGAACCAGTTCACGGATCGCCACAAGTGGCGGCTCGGGTTCGAGCGGCTCAACCGCCGGCACCCGTCCATCAGCACGGACTCGACGCGGCCGATCGAGTCGTCGAACCACACCTTCCAGCCGATCGGCTACCACGCGCAGGTGCGGTGGACCTCGTCGATCTCGAACCGGCTGCTGATCGAGGCGGGGACGTCCGTCCAGTACAACAAGTGGCGGCACGAGCAGTTCCCGTGGAACTACAACCGTCCCGCGTCCTACGACGTGTCGACGGGCACCTGGGGCGGCGGCTTCTGGATCGGCGGCTGGCAGCCGGAGCGGAGCCGCTACATCAAGACCTCGATGTCGTACGTCACCGGCTCGCACAACTTCAAGGCCGGCGTCGAGCACCGCTGGGGCAACATCAGCCTCGAGCAGTGGGACAACGGCATCGACGTGCGCTCCTACTTCTACAACGAAGGCGATCCGATCGGCGTCATGGTGCTGGCCACCCCGCTCGGCCGCGGGCTCGGCCAGCCGGGGCACTACGCGGGCGGGATCGACTTCGACACGGGCGTGTTCGCGCAGGACTCGTGGACGGTCGACAAGTGGACGCTGAATCTGGGCGTGCGCGGCGACTTCTTCAGCTCGGGGGTGCCAGCGCAATACGCCCCGGCGGGCACGTGGGTGCCGGAACGCAACCTCCCGGCCTACCCCGGCCCGCGCTGGAACACCGTCGTGGGACGCTTCGGCGTGGCGTACGACGTGTTCGGGGACGGGCGAACCGCGCTCAAGGGGACGGCGCACCACTACATATCCCAGGAGTCGACGCGGCTCGCGATGATGCGCAACCCGCTGTCGACCTACACGTGGTCGGCGGCCCAGGAGTTCCGCTCCTGGGACGACCTGGACGGCAGCGGAGGTATCGTCGGCCCGGACGGGCGGGTGCAGTACGAGGAGGTCGGCGAATCGCCGAACGTCAACTTCGGCACCGCCAACGACGTCCGGAACCTGGCTCTGGACGATCGCGAAGGCCACTGGGAGTACAACGCCCAGATTCAGCACGAGCTCTTCCCGGGCATCTCGGCCACGTTCGGGTGGTACCGCCGCAACTACTTCAAGATGTGGTGGGAGGACAACGACCTCCGGGACTTCAACGACTGGACGCCGTTCATGGTCAACGCGCCAATGGATGACCGGCTCGGCCAGTGGAGCGGCCAGACGCTCGAGCTCTACAACCTGAACGAGGACGTGTACGGGGACGTGGCGCGGACGATCCGGACGTCGGACGTCAACGACCGGCTCTATGACGGCTTCGAGTTCGTGCTCGACGGCCGGCTGCCGAACGGGGCGTTCTTCGGGGGCAGCTTCACGCACGAGCGGACGTTCATCAACGAGTGCGATCCCCCGACCGCCACGGGCACGACCTTCGACGTCGACGATCGCAACCGGACGCTCTGGTGCGACTCGCCGCGCGCGTGGCAGACGCAGTACAAGGCGCACGGGGCCTGGCCGTTGCCTGGCGGGGTCATCCTCAGCGCGTTCGTGCAGGGGTATCCGGGTCCGGACATCGACGCGAACTGGACCGTGTCGGAGCTGCCGGACGCGAACGGCGACATCACCGGCGACGGCGCCGAGCTCACGGGAGGCCAGAGAATCACGATCGACCTCCTGCCGCACGAGGTGATGTTCCTTCCGTTCCAGCGGAAGGTGGACCTCCGCGTGATGCGCCGGTTCAACTTCGGGGACACGCAGATCGCCCCGGTCCTGGACCTGTTCAACATCTTCAACGCGAACACGACGACCCAGGTCAACGAGACCTACGGGGACAACTGGCAGCGCATCAACCGCATCATGCAGGCCCGCTACATCCGCCTCGGCCTGGAGCTCGAGTGGTAGCGTAGCGGCCGAATTCGTCAGACGAGGACGACCTGCGGCGCCGGCCTAAGTGAGGCCGGCGCCGTTTTTCTTTGTTCGGGAGCGGCTTCTGAATCGCCGCGACCGCGGGGCGACAATCACCGGAAGTCCGGCGCCGGTATCGTCGATTCCGGCGTCAGCACGTACGCGCAGGCAATCCCGCGATGGGTGGTGGTCCCATGCCGCGCGCCACCCTGCCCCCCGGCGGGTGTGCAGCCGCGTGGTGCAGGTCCGAGAGCGCTGAGCGGCCTCCGCCAGAACCAGGGCTCGGTCACGGCCATCACGGGATTTCACCCGGGGTCCAGGGCCTCCGGGAAGGCTCCCGGCGCTCGTAGAGCCTGAGGTTCTCGGCGAGGCGATCCGCGATGTCGCCGAAGCTGGCGGCTTGCGCTCGCACGTCCCGCTGGACCGCCGCGGCCGCCCCGTACTGGCCCACCCCCGCCAGCGCCATGGCGTACGTCTCGCCGACCGCCAGGCTGTCCTGCGCGCTCTGCTGGGGCTGGTCGAGGAGCTCCTCCGCCAGCGCGAGCGCGCGTCGCGGGTCCCGCAGCCGCTCGTCGGGCGCGGCCGCTAGCAGGCGGGCGAGGGCGCGCGTGAACCCCTGGTGATCGGGGTAGGCGCGCATCCCGTCCGTCAAACGGTCGCGCGACTCCGCGTAGCGCTTCAGGAGCGCGAGGTTCATCGCCGATCCGAGTGCGGCGGCGGCATTCAGGGGCTCCATCTCGAGCAGCGTGGCGTACTCCTCCCGCGCGTCGTCCGGCCGCCCCTCCCGGGCCAGGATGCGGGCGAGGTTGAGGCGCGCCTCGACGTAGCCCGGCTTGCGCTCGAGCGCAGCGGCGAGCTGGGCGATCGCCTCGTCCGTCCGGCCGCTCCCCGCCATGATCATGGCGAGGTTGAAACGGGCTTCGGTGTACTCGGGGGCCGTCCGGATGATCTCCTCGAACGCGGCCTCGGCTCCCCGCTGGTCGCCCATGCGCCACAGCGACGTCGCGAACCGGTGCCGCAGCGACGGGCTGTCGGGCGACAGCGAGAGGGCCTTGTCGAAGTAGTCGGCGGCCGCGGCCGAGTTGCCCTCCGCGAGCGCCTCGCCGCCGCGGAAGTCGAGCATCAGCGCGCTCTCGAGCCGCTCCTCGATCTGCCCCAGCAAGGGGTCGTTGGACCAAGGCTCGATGTCGCCCTGCCGGGCGAGGTGCGCCTGCGCCTGCTCCAGGTTGCCCAGGCGGCGCTGGGCCATCGCGAGCGGGTAGTGGATGGCGCTCGCGCCGGGGTCGCGCGCCAGCGCCTCCTCCAGCGCCCGCACCGCCTCGGCATCGTCTTCGAGCGCGAGCGCCGCCCGGCCGGCGCCGAACCAAGCCGCCGCCGAGCCGCCATCGAGGGCCAGCGCCCGGGCGAAGAGCGGGGCGGCATCCTGCGCCCGACCCAGCGCCAGGTACGCGTCCCCGAGCCGGAGGAGCGTGGCCAGGGCGTCGGGCCGCAGATCCAGCGCGTGCTCGTAGGACGTGACGGCCTTCACGAGCGGGCCGTGGTTCCGGTACACGTGGCCGAGCAGTTGCGACCAGCGCCAGTCGCTGGGCGCCAGGGTCCGGGCGTTCAGAAAGTAGGTCTCGGCCGCCTCGAGCTCGCGCGCCGCAAGCAGCAGGCTCCCCATCTCGCCGTAGGCGCCGGCGAGCTCCGCGGCCGTCGCATCGCCGTCGTCGACCAGGCCCTCCAGCGCGGCGAACGGCTCGCGCAACTGCTCCGCGACCGAGGCCCCCATGGCGGAGAAATCAGGCCTGAGGACGGCCTGCAGCCCGAGGCCTGCGGGAGGCACGAGCACCGGGCGTCCCGCCGCATCGGTCTCGCTCCCGGTCGAGGCACCGCAGGCGCCGCCCAGCATGGCGACCATGACCGCGAGCGCCGCCATCCCCCGTGCCTTCATCGCGCCGCCCCCTCGCCCTGCACCAGCGTCGACCAGCCGTCGATCGGCAGGTCGCTCCATTCTTCCGTCGCACCCCCCGGCCACCGGACCCTCACCGCCGGGGCGGCAGTCGAGTCTCCGAGGCCCACCAGCACGCGGGGGTCGTTGGCGGAGGCGTAGCTGCCGTCGGTGCGCACGCGCCGCCGGAGGGTCGGCTGCCCCTCGCGCAGGACCTCGACCCGCGCCCCGAGCATGTCGCGGCCCGCGACCGCCTCCGACGCCATGGTCGCCCGGCGCTCACCGACGACGCGCAGGCCCAGCCAGTGGGACCGGTTGCCGATGGTGTTGACGAGCAGCCGGACGCGCCCGTTGAGGTTGCCGAGCAGGACGTCGGTGTCGCCGTCGTTGTCCACGTCGCCGAAGGCCGCCCCGCGGGTCACCTCGACCAGCGCAAGGGCCGCGCCGGCCCGGTCGGTGACGTCCTCGAAGCGGCCGTCCCGGGTGTTGCGGAGCAGGAGATTGCGCTCCTCGAAGGGCATCGGGTGGTCCGGCCGCCCCGGCTTGGCGTCGAGCGCGCCGTTGGCGAACAGGATGTCGAGCCAGCCGTCGTTGTCGTAATCGATCCAGGCCGTGCCCCAGCCGGTGTACCCGAGGCTGAGCCCGTGCACCTGCGTCTCGGCGCTCCCGTCCCGGAACAGGCCCGACCCGTCGTTGACGTAGAGGTTGTGCCCCTCCGTCGGCATGTGGGTCATGATCAGGTCTTCGTCGCCGTCGTTGTCGAAGTCGCCCGCGTCCACCCCCATGCTGGCTTCCGGGCGGCCCTGCTCGCTCACCGCGGACCCCGACAGGAGACCCAGGTCGCCGAACGTGCCGTCTCCCCGGTTCATCCAGAGCAGGTTGGGGCGGCCGTCGTTGGCGACGTAGATGTCCATCCAGCCGTCGTCGTCGAAATCCGCCGTCGAGACCCCGAGGGCCGGCCCGAACGGCTCGGTCACGACGAACGCCGTCCCCGTGACGTTGGCGAAGGTGCCGTCGCCCCGATTGCGGTACAGCCGGTCGCTCTGCGGCTCGTAGCGCTCGGGGCCGCAATGGCTCCGCCGGTCCGACAGCACGGTGCAGACGAGCTCCGCGTTGAAGTCGTACCACACGTAGTTGCCGACGTAGAGGTCGAGCCAGCCGTCGCCGTCGACGTCCACGAACGAGGCCGACACGCCCCATCCCGGGTCGTCGGTTCCGCTCGCCGCCGACACGTCGGAGAAGGTGCCGTCGCCGTTGTTCCGGTAGAGCTGGTTCGTTCCGAGATAGGTGAGATAGAGGTCGACCCAGCCGTCGTTGTCGAAATCGCCCGCCGCCACTCCCATCCCGTGCCCGCGGGCGTCGATTCCGCTGGCGTCCGTGACGTCCGTGAAGCGGATCGTGCGCGTGCCGTCCGCCTCCACCCCGAGGTCGTTGCGGTAGAGTCGGCCTCGGAGCGGCAACGGCCCCACCGGCTCGAACAGCGCGTCGCCGAGGGTCTTGCCCTCGCCCATCATCTGCCCCTGCACGAAGTAGGCATCGAGGTCGCCGTCGTTGTCGTAGTCGAAGAGGCCGACGCCGGCGGGAACGATCTCGGGGAAATAGAACTCCCCCGACATGCCGTTGAAGTGCACGAAGTCGAGGCCGG
>JAPOYG010000656.1 GCA_026706755.1 Acidobacteriota bacterium | reverse complement strand
TTGGGGGTCCCTTTTCAAGTGGCCACAAGGGTCCCTTTTCTGGTTGCCATTTCCATCGGTGGACGAAAACGACCCTGCCGGCGCGCCGAGCCCGCCCAGCGGCGCGACAGGCCGTCTGACGCCGGATCCTGATGCGGTCCTGGATTCGGGCCGACGTGCCCCCAAAGGGGGTGTCAAGAAAAAAACGCACGCCGGGCGAGAAAAAGCGTCGACTGCAGCCTGCGTCCGTCCAGGGGAGCGCGTCAGTTCGCGGGCGGGGGGAGGAGGACACGCTCGAGCGTCAACAGGCGCTGGTTGACCTCGCCGAAGGCGACCTCGACGCGGCGGAGCCGCCCGTCGATGCCGTCGAGACGCGTCTCCAACCGGTCGATGCGGGCGTTCGTTGCGTCGATGCGGGCGCCGAGCTCGGTGCGGACCTCGTCGATGCGGGCGCCGAGCTCGGTGCGGACCTCGTCGATGCGGGCACTCAGGTCTCCGATGCGGGCGCTCAGGTCTCCGATGCGCGCGTTGGTCGAGCAAGACCCGCCGACGACCGCCATTGCGATGGCCGCCCCGGTGGCGATCACGGTGAGCCGGTCCGCCGTGCTCATGTGTTCAATGTACCACGGATCCGGCGCGGCCGCAGCACGCCGCAATCGAGTAATCTCCAGCGCGTGGCGCGAGGATGACTGGACCCAGGCCGGTGCTGGCGGTGGTCGGAGCCGCTCTTCCCGCCCTGCTGGTGCTCCCCGTCGCGGATCACGCCGCCGCCCAGGCTGTGACCTCCGTTACCGTCGAAGCTGGCCGATCCGACCTCGCTGACCGCTGGCGCCCGAATAGCGCCAGGGGGTTCCTGGGACTCGACCAGGAGCGCAATCGGGCCGGCGTCCTCCTGCAGGGCCTGCCGGCGGGGTGGAATGCGCCGGTGGGGCGCTTCGGCGCGGTGCCCTCGTTCGGCGGCGGCGTCTACGTGGGGCGGCGCCGCGCCGGCGCCGTGATCCTGGCCGACTACGCGCGCGGCGACCGGACGCGGCTCCTGTTGTTCCGGTTCGGCGGCTACTTCCGGCTCTGGGGGGAGTAGAGAGTCGATGCGGCGGGCCTCCCCGGTGTACCCTCCAGTACAGGACGGCGGACGCGGGCCAGCCGGTGTTTCCCTGCCCCTCGCGCTCGTCATCAGGGCCTGAGGGTGACGACACTCGGACTCCGGACGCCCGTCCCGTCGGCCGCGAGGCCGCCGGCGGAGGTCGGAACGGCGCGCTGGATGCTGCGCGAGTTCCTGCTGCGGCTGTTCTGCCGCCTCCAGCACGAGGCGTGGTACGACGTCCGGCGCGTCCACCGGACACCGTGGTACGTCTGGGTCCTGCGCGACCAGGCCGGTCGCACCCTCCATTCGAGCGGGGTTGGACGGCACCGCAGCCGGGCCGCCGCCGCGGCGGAAGCCGAGCGCTTCTTCGGTGGTCCATGACCGTCGAGACGGCGACACGGCCGCGCGGTCCGGTGCCATGAGGCGAGAGATTCGCGAACGGCTGCTTCTGATCGTCGAGGCGATGCTCGTCGTCGGTGCCATCGCCGCCACCGCCAGCGTCGGCGCCCTCGCGTTCTACGTTCTCTTCCTCTTCCTCTGAGGCTGGGCTGCGGCGGCGGACGCGCGGAAGCACTCCTGGCTAGCCCACCAGCTTCCGGGCGACCTTGCAGCGCCGCTGCGGCGCCTCCTACGGCTTCCGCCGCTGGCCCCGGTGCGGGCGGTTCCGCGGGAACGCGGGCCGCGGGTATGCGCCGGCCCGCGGGCGCCACAGGACGTCGATGGCCCCAGGCGACGTCCAGCCGCTCGCCCTGCCACCGCGGCGCCGTCTCCCCGCCGTCGGCCCAGTGATGTATGTGGTGCGCATCGCAGCGCCGGGCCTCGCAGCCGGGGAACCGGCACTGCCCGTCGCGCGCCGCGAGCGCTCGCCGCAACGCGGGGGGAGACGGTCCGGGTCCGGCGGCCGACATCGAGCACTCCGCCGTCGGGACCCTGCTGCAGGGTGACGGTGGCGGCGTCGCAGGCGATGCGGCGGGCCGTCTCCTGCCCGACGCGGATGCCGCCGTCCTCTGCGAGCGCCGCCTGCCGCGCGGCGCGCGGTCCGGGGCAGCCTCCCGTCCGGCGCACCGGCCGCGGCGTTCCCGTCCATATAGCGGGAACGCCGCCGTGCGGATCCACGCCCCCGCCCGCGGGTTCCGCCGCGCTCGGCGCCGCATCTTGCGCCAGCGTCTCGGCGTCCACGTGCAGCACCACCTGGTAGCGGTCGCCGGCCGTACCCCGGTCCAGTCCGCCGGCGAGCGCGCACTCGGCCAGCCGGCCCAGCGCGTCCGCCTGCCGCTGTCCCAGGCTCCGCTCCACGCCGGCCGCCTCGTCCACCGCGTCCGCCGGCTCCGTCCTGGCGGCGCTGATTGCCGACGCGCCGCCCGCCGCCACCGCTTCGCCCGCCGCCACCGCGCCGCCCCCGGCCGCCGCGCCGCGGTCCGCCGCCACCGCGGCTTCCAGCGCCCGCCGGAACACCGAGCCGACCTCCGGCGTCAGCCGGCCCCGGACCACTACCATGCCGTCGTCGTCCACCCAGGTGCGCAGGGACCGGTCCGCCTGCCGCTCCTGGTCCTCGTCGCGCTCCGCCGCCCGGTCGGTCTGGCGCCAGGCCCGGACCACCCGCTCGACGTGCGCCGCCGTCCCCAGCGGCGCCACAGGCCGTCTGACGCCGGATCCTGACGCGGTCCCTGGATTCGGGCCGACGTGCGCCTGCGCGGGTGTCAAGAAGAACGCACGCCGGGGAGACAAGACGTCAACCGGCAGCCTGCGTCCGTCCAGGGGCGCGTCAGTGCGCGGGAGGAGGGAGGAGGACACGCTCGAGCGTCAACAGGCGCTGGTCGACCTCGCCGAAGGCGACCTCGACGCGGCGGAGCCGCCCGTCGATGCCGTCGAGACGCGTCTCCAGCCGGTCGATGCGGGCGTTCGTTGCGTCGATGCGGGCGCCGAGTTCGGTGCGGACCTCACCCTCACCGCGCCGCGCTACGGGACGGTCGAGCCGGCGCACCTCGCGGCCGCCTTCCGGCGCCCGGCCCCCGCCCGCCTCCGGACCCTCGCCGCGGCCCGCGAGGACCTGGAGCGGTCGATGGTGCGGGACGCGCTCGACCGCCACCGCAGCGTGCCCGCCGCGGCCGGCGAGCTGGGCCTCACGCGCCAGGGCCTGTCGCGGATGATGGCGCGCCTCGAGATCGACCGCGCCGAACCCGCCCGCGACCGGCCCGGCGGCGGCCGCAGCCGCTGACGCGACCCGGCCGGGCACCGTCCCGCCGCCAACCCGCGGCCCCGCGCGCCCCGTCGTCGGGCGCCGGCCCCCCACGACCCGAAGCGCCCACGAACCCCAACCGCGGCGGGGACTACCTTTGACGCTCCCGCCGCCGGGATGGCAGCGTACGCCCAGGACCGAGCCCGGGAGTGACTGCCGACCTCGCCGGGGGCGGCGGGTTGGCGCCCGCCGGGCAATCCCCCACGGGGCTCGGGCTCGGTCTCAGGGTCGGCCGGGGAAGGCCCAAGGGTCCTCATCAGCCCGTCTCCTCCCCCGGCCGCGCCCGCTCTCTTCCCCGTCCGGTCGAGGCGGCAGTTGGTGGACCTGCGAGCGAGGAGTTCCCCACCTTGGGGCGAGAAGCCCGCTGGGGTGCGACCGCCGGACTGCCGCCAAGTCCGCGATACGGACCCGCAGGTCGACCGCCACGCGCGATCCGGGCGGCCTGCGGCGCTACGCCCCCGAACCGCCGGTAGCGCGGCGACCCGGCGCCAATGGGCAGACCGCCCCCGCGGGGTATGTCGAAGCCCATGATGCGCCGCGACAGCAGTTCACCACACGACCCGCGAGCGGACTGACGGCGGCCCGAGACCGGGCGACCGGACACCGCACTCGACCCCGGCCCCTGTGCCGCGGGCGCGAGCACCGGCACCGAGGGGCAGGAGTGGGCCCCGCCGATCGCGCCCGCGCCCCGAGAGAATCGGTCGCGGTCGTCTCGGCCGTCCACCCAACCCCGGAGCACCTCTCAGCGGTAGCGCGCGAGCCGGCGACGGCCAACGCGGGCACCGCCCGCACGGAACGTCAAGACGCCGGGCACCGGGCAGACCGAACTGCCTGGCACAACCCCGGACGGTCGCTTGACAACGCCTGTTCGCCGGCATATGCTCCGCCCCGCGTGTGGATTCGAGCGCGGCGCCGCATCGTGAGGGGTGGCTGGGTGGGTGCGTGACCCGCGGGTTCCCCGGGTGCGGCGCGCACTTGTGCAGCGCCCGGCCGCGTCATGCTCGCCTCTCGGTCGGGTCGTTCGCAAGGTGGCCTTGTCCGAGCCAGCGGTTGGGAGCGCCGCCCTCGGCTGCGATTGCGGGCCCGGCCTGCTGGGCCGATTTCCTAAAGGTGGGGCGGCTTGGGACCGAGAGTACTTCCCGTGGGCGGGTCTTGACGGCCGAAACGACACAGAGTAAAGTCTCGGCAGCGGCCGGCGGGGTGTCGGCCATCGAGCAATCGAGCGGCGTTTCGACGGCCGCTGTGCGGCCTTGGGTTGCACCGAGTCACCCAGAGTGCCGCAGGAGGAGTCTCAGATGACGAGTACACGGCGTTCACTGACCTTGGCGCTCAGCGCCGTCCTCGTGTTTGCGTTGGCGGGTTCCGTGGCCGCGCAGAACCGTGACACGACCCGGGCCACCGTAGCACCGGCGGCAGGGGCAATCACCGAGTTGGCGGCCGATGCCGCTACCGACATGGGCTACGAGGGGGTGACGGTTACGTGGACCGTGCCCCTCGCGTACACCTCCGCCTGCCGCACGCCCGCCGCGGGCGATGATGCTGACGAGAACCCTGCGTGCGCCGATTCCGGTAACCAGACCCCACTCACGGGGTTCATGGTGTACTACTCCACCGACCCCTTCAGCAGCGTCCAGGAATCGGGAGTGATGTCGATGGCCTCTAGTGGGGGATCGACCGCCCTGACCACTGGCGCGGCAAAGTACACGCTGATGGGGCTGGACCCCGCGAAGCGGTATTACATCAATGTTGCCGCCGTGAACCACTTCGCCACTGGGGCGATTGCCGCGGCTGCCGTGGACGCTATGACCGACGCGGCGCCCAAGCCGGAAGCGGTCACCGGCGTCATGGTGGAACCGGGCGACAAGATGGTGACGGCATCGTGGGATGCGGCGCATCCGGACATGGGCGTAAGCCGGACGAACCTCACGATCTCGATGTATCACGTGCAGTACCGGAAGTCCCAGACCGCCACCACGTCAGCCGGCGAGTGGATGCCCAAGACCCCCGCGGCGAAGCCGTACATGGAGGTGATGGGCGACAAGCTGACGGCCATGATCGACGGGCTGACCAACGACGTGTCGTACGACGTGCAGGTGCGAGCGGTGAACAACGCCAAGGGCGTGGGCGCTTGGTCGGCCCAGACGCCCAGGAGCAAGGGCACCCCCATGGTCGGGGCGGGTACCGACATGCCGGAAGAGGAAGAGGAGGAGGAGGAGGAAGAGGAAGAGGAGCCGATGGAAACGCCGGCGCTCCCGCTCCTCGGTATCCTCGCCCTCGGTGCCGGTCTCGTTGCGGCCGGTCGGCGGCGCCTGAGCTAGTTGGCAGTCGCTGAGTAACCAGGCCTCCTTCGGAAACTCGGCCGGAGGAGGCCTGCTCGCTTCGTGCGCAGCCGGAGCCCCACCTCGCCAAGCGGGGCTCCGGCTGCTTCGTCTTTAGGTCGTTTCCTCCCACCCGTATCCGAGACTACCTTGGTATTGCTCTAACGTGGCGTGTGCGGCCGCCTCGCTCGCTGCCCGCCGATCGCTCGTGGAAGGAGCGGCCTGATGGACGGAGGAATGACCCGCCCGGCGACCCTCCCTGAACGCAAGGCGGTACCCGTACAGGGCCGGCGGTCGGCCGCTCCTGCGACCGGCAAGGCGGACGGCAACGCCATGCTCCGCTTCACGCTCGTCACCGGGGCGTGGTTCGTCGGACTCTTCGGTCTGATGCGTCTGCCGTGGGTGGAGCGGGTGCTTCTGACGCCGTTCGCGTCGGTTCAGCAGCGGGTCGCGGACCAGTTGACCGGCGCGCCGTCGGATCTCGTCTACGCAGGTGCGAGCTGCAGCGGCGGCGATCCGTTGGCCCTCTGTGCGGGAGCGATCTTCGCCTTTCCCGCCACCTGGAGCTCGCGGCTGCGCGCGGTTGCGGTCGGCTTCACGTTGATCACGGCGTTCAACATCATCCGGCTCGGGCACCTGTCGCTCATTGCAGAGAATCGCGCGCTCCTCGATCTGCTGCACGTCTACGTCTGGCCCGGCATCCTCATCCTGGTCGCGGCCGGCTTCGTCTACGTTTGGATGGGCCGACAGGGCTTCGGCGCCCCACGCGGAACCGACGGCCCCCCGGCGGGCGGGTCAGGCGCCGCGGCCACGGCTGGCAGCCTGGAGATCGGCCCTGCGTCGCGGCGCTTCCTGCTGCTGGCGGCGCTCCTCGTGGCGCTCTATTTCGCCAGCGCGCCCTTCTTCTACGAGAGTCCGTTCGTGGACGTCGTGGCCGGCTGGATTGCGGTAGCCGGCGGCGGCATCCTCGCTGCGACGGGAGCCACGGTGGCTCTCTCCGGGCCGATTATTCGCACCGCACACGGCGCGTTCATCGTCACGCAGGAGTGCATTTTCACACCCCTCATCCCGCTCTACGTCGCGGCGGGGCTCGTTGCGCCGATGGGCTGGGGGCGGCGGACGGCGATGCTGGTGGCGACCCCCGCCGTCTTCTTCGCCCTGGGCGTTGCGCGCCTCCTGGTGTTGGCCGTCCCCGCGGCGGTCATCGGCTCCTACGTGGTCGCCATCCACGCTTTTTCGCAGACGCTGGTCGCCGTGATCCTGGTCTCGGTGGCGGCGTTCCGCACCGCCGGCACCACGCGGCGCGGCGCCGCGCGGGCAGCCGTCGCCGTCGCCCTCGGTGCAGTGGCGGCCTTCGCCGCGGCGCCGGTCCTGGGCGCCGTGGTCGGCGGGGCGGTCGGCGGTCTGCAGTCGCTCGGGGGCCACGCCGGGCACGCGTTCACCGACGATCAGGGCGCGTGGGCCATCCTGCCCGCGTTCCAGGTCGGCCTGTTCGCAGCGCTCTGGATCGCGGTAGCTGGTGGCGGACTGGTCGGGTCGTGGCGTCGCGCGCTGGCGGGCGTCGCCGGCGTCGTTCTGGTGCAGGCGGCCTTCGGCGTACCCGTCGACGAGCTGGCCCACCACTACGGCTTCAATCCGCACGTCGGCCTGCTCCGCGGCTGGGCCCTGGCCCTCCCCGCGGTGGCCGTCTGGTGGCTCACCCGTCCGGAGCCACTCCGGATGCTCGTCCGGTCAACTCCGGCCCGCGCGCTCCCGCAGGCCGGCTGACGGGGAACGGCCCTTCGGAGTCTTCGCCGCGGAACCGGCGACAAGGACCTCGCGCACGCAAGCGCGGCCCCGACAGTGAGCCCCCTCCAAGAGGGTCAGGCGGGGCGTCGTGATGTCGCCGTCGACCGACGCGTTCTCGAGCAGGCTGACGGCGCCGCTTGCGATGATGTCGCCCTTCACTCGGCCAGCGACGATGACCGACGCGGCGAGCACATGCCCGTTCAGTGTGCCTCGCGGGCCGACCGTCAACACATGTTGGGGCAATTCGATCGTCCCCTCTAGCCGACCGTCGACTATCAGGTCCTCGTTGCCCGTCAGGTCGCCCGTCACCGTCATCGATGCTCCCACGCGGCTCGGGGCGGGTACTCCGGCCTCCCTCGGGCGACGGTATGGGTAGCCCCGCGAAGCAGCACGGAGGTCGAGAATGCCAAGTCCGGACTGCGACGGCTGCGAGTCGTTCGGTTGGTTCATCAGCGTGGGCGCTTCGGGTCATCGGGCCGTTCGCGGGCAAGCGTACCAAAGCGGCTCTTGAGGCCGACTGCCGGCTCTTGACGTAGGAGGTCGCCGCAGTGTTGCCGGCTCGCTCCCCCCATGCTGCCGGCGCCCGTAGGATGCGTCCCTATCTCGCGAGGAATCGCGGCTGCGTTCTACAGGGACGACGGCGTGCTGCCCCGGGCGCTGTTCGCGAGCGGATGCGGCTCTGCCTGCCGGTGCTGGTGATCGCGGCCGCGACCGTCCTGGCCGGGGTAGCCGCTTACCGCTGGACGGCGTCTGGGCTCCTGCCGATCAGCGGCGACGAGCCGCACTATCTGATCATCGCGGCCAGTGTCCTCCGCGACGGAGACTTCGAGGTCGGCAACGACTACGCGTACGACGCGAGCGCCAACGAAATCTGCGATTGCGAGCTGGTCCGGCACGCCTTGCAGCGCGCAACTGGTTGGTGGCCGCAGCACATGCCAGGCCTCGGCGTGCTGCTCGCCCTCCCGTTCGGAGCGGGCGGAGCCGTCGGCGGGCGAGTGGGGCTCGCGCTGCTGGTGGTGCCGGTGCTCGGCGTCGCACTGTACCGCTGGAGCCGCAGCGCGTTGCGTCCCGCGGATGCGACGTACGTCACCGCGGGTCTCCTGGCGTGCAGCCCGGTCGTGTTTGGCGCGTCCCAGATGTACCCGGACCTTCCAGCCGGGGTGGCCATCTTCGGCCTTGTCGGCTGGCTGTGGAGCACCCAACGCCGGACGCAGCTCGGATGGTGCGCCTACTGGCTCGTAGCTGGCCTCCTGTGCTGGCTGCACGTGAAGTACTACGCGCCGTCGGCGGTGCTGGCCGCAGCCGGCATCTGGCAGCTCTGGCGGGACGGCGCCCGCTATCCCCCTGTGACGTACGTCGCGTTCGGTCTCCTGTTCCTGCTCGGTCCCGCGCTGTTCGGCGCCTTCTCCATTCCTCTGTTCGGGAACATGCTCGGGGGGCGGCCCGTGGGGGAGTTGCACCTCGATGCTGCCCGGGGACTGGAACTCGGGATCGGGCTGCATCTCGACCAGGTGCACGGGCTGTTCATCCAGCAACCGCTCCTCCTGCCCGGCCTCGCGGCGCTGGGCTGGATGGTTCGGCGGCGGCATCCACTGACGCTGCCCTGGCTCGTGTTGTACGCCTCTCTCATCGCCCCAAACGCGTTGCAGCGCATCGACTACGGTGGCCACGCCGCGCCTGCGGGCCGCTTCGGGTGGACGGCCATGTGGCTCTGGCTCATCCCGATGGGGTTGGCCGCCCACGGCTCGTCGCGGCGGGCGCTTGGGTGGACCGCCCGGTTGGTGGTGCTGATCGGCGTCGCGTACCAGGCCGCGCTCGCGGCGGCGTACGCGTCGGAACCGCAGCGGCTGTTCAACGGTCTGTTCCCGGCAGACCAGTGGCAACCCTCCCTGTTCCCTCCTGCCGTGATGCTGGCGCTGCCGAAGCTCGGCCCGCACGCGGACCTGAGCTATCCGCCCAACGTCGTCTGGACGATCGGTGCACTGGCGCTCCTCGCAGCGGGCTTCCTGCATCGGTCGCGGCTGCGCGTCGTTCCTGTGGCGCTCGCAGCGGTCGTCGGATGGCTCACCCTTCCGGTCGAGGATGTGCTGGGACGTTCTTCGCCCGCCCTTCGGCGCTACGAGGCGGAGCACTCGCGGGCGCGTTGTGAGGTGCGTCCGAGCCCCGAGGCCAGCAACGGGCGCGTCTGCCGGCAGAGCACGGACGGTAGCTTCGCCGTCGCCGGCCCCTTCATCTCGCTGGAGGCCAGCGCCTACGAGGTTGCCGTGACGGTACTGGGTTCCGGGGTCGGAGGGCGCGGCGTGCTGGAAGTGGTCTCCGGCCGCGGCCGCGAGCTCGTTGCTCGGCGCGGCTTCCGCGTGCCTCCAGCGGAACGCTCGATCGTCGAGCTGCCTTTCCACCTCGAACGAGCGGCGCGCGAGGTGGAGTTCCGCGTGCGGGGCCGTCGCGGCCTCGACGTCGACTACGTGGAGTTGCGCTCGCCGCCGTGCCTCGGCGCGCGCCGGCCGGTCCGGGTGCGGCTCCAGGCGAGTGAACGCAGGTTCCTCTCCGCGGAGAACGGCGGGGGAGGCGCCGTCCGCGCCAATCGGGACGTTGCGGGTCCGGGGGACCAGTTCCTGCTTGCAGGGAGGTTTGGTCGCTGTCTGGAATCGGGGGATGCCGTGTTTCTGCTGTCGCCCGACGGCTCCTACCTGCGGGCGGAGAGCGGCGGCGGCGGGGTGCTCGGCGCGCGGGGCACAATCGCCGGGCCCTGGGAGCGCTTCC
The DNA here is from genome assembly GCA_026706755.1 of Acidobacteriota bacterium. Taxonomy (GTDB): domain Bacteria; phylum Acidobacteriota; class Vicinamibacteria; order Vicinamibacterales; family UBA8438; genus JAGWAJ01. The sequence continues at coordinate 9,306 of JAPOYG010000656.1, read as the reverse complement.
TGTTGCATCGCCGCGATGGCCCGGGTCCGATCCGTAGCGGCGACGCGCTGATTCTGCAGGTGGCGCGCGGCCACACCGTGTCAGCGGCGCAAGGGGGCGACGGAGTTCTGCGCGCGGACGGCGAGCGTCCGGGCCTCTGGGAGACGTTCCGAATCACCTCGGTCCCGGGCCGCTAGCCGGACGCGGTCCCTGAGTCCTCAAGCGGATTCGATCCGGCCTGCGGGATCGGCGTCGACTCGTAGCGTTCAGCCTACCCGTTCCCCAGGCCGAAGAAAGGGACACTATTTGTCAGAAAGTGGCACAATTGTCAGATGGTGTGCGTGGATCGAGAAGGCATGGCCATCGCGTGCCCGATGCCGTTCGGTCAGGAGGAAGGAACGGGCGTCGCTGCTGGGCCTGCTCCGCGGCTGGGCCCTGGCCCTCCCCGCGGCCGCCGTCTGGTGGCTCACGCGCCCGGCACCGTTCGCGCCCTTCGCAGCCGCCACCCCGCCGCGCCGCGCGGTGCCGCAGGCTGGCTGATCGCGGGCCGCCGGCGGATGCTTCGTCTCCGACGAACAGACAGCGGCCGACGGCGGGCTGATCGGGCCAGACGAGCCAGGCGAACCTCGAGTTGACGGTCAGGGGCTGGACTCAGCCGTTTCGAAGCGCGACGGGCTTACGTTCGCTCTTCTCAGTCGGCCGGCTCGCCGCTGCTCTTGATGGCGTCGATCACCAGCGAGCGCAATTCGCGGATTATCCCCCTGGAGGTCGTCAATCCGCCGGTTCACGTCATCGAAACGGGCGTTCACGTCGTTGAAGCGGGCGTTGGGCTCGGCCGGCAGGCCACCCGTCCCGCGTGATAAGGTGAGCACACGGAACGTGACGCGCCCTGCACGGCGTTGAAGCCGACGCCGCCAGACCCCGCCACCGGCGGCCGCGCTCGAGCTGCGAAGCTCAGCCCCGAGGAGCGGTCCGCCAGCGCCAAGCGCGCCGCGGCCCGACGCTGGAAGAAGCGGCCGACGGCATGAGCGCTCCAACCGTTGCCGAGATGGACGAGCGGTTCGATGGCGTCATGCGGGCGCTGGAAGTCCTCGCCAAGGCCATCCAAGCTCACGACCAGCGCTTCGACGCTCACGACCAGCGCTTCGACGCCCTCGAGGAGAAGCTCGACAAGTTGTTGGACCACTTCGGCTTGCGCTGATGCGCGCCGGGCCCCCGCCGGCGCCTTCCGGGTCCGCTCGACGCGACCGGTTGGCCCGCCGCCGCCGCCCGGTGCCGCAGGCCGGCTAGCGGCTCCGCTCCCCGTCGCAGAACTGTCGCCGTAGTCGTCCGTCCTGTCGCCCAACGATCAGAGGCGTTCGGGGATGATCGGCGGCGTGCTACACTGCCGGCCGATCTGCCCGCCCGATGATCCGGCTGAGACCTCCGATCGGCCTGCGAGCCGTGCCCCTCCGGAGGAGCGTCACCCTGGCTCGCCGCCGCGCGACGCTGGACTTCACGTACTCCGTCGGATCGGCCGGCTACATCTTCACGACCGACATCCACGCGTACTGGCACCACACCCACCCGGACCGGCACCTGGGCTGGTGGCGCTTCGACCTGCCGCGGCCCCGGGGGCGCGGGACGCTGCACATGGCCTTCGACCCGATCGCACCGGAATCGGTCGCGCTCGAGGTGGCCGGCCGGCGCGTCGCCCCCGTCGACTCCTGGACCAACCCCGCGTTCGCGTTCGACCCGCTCGGCGACCTCGAGCTCGTCATGCGCCGGCCGACGGGCGAGATCGTCCGGCAGGAGCCGGCCTTGCTCAAGTTCCCGGACCGCGACGTCCTCCGCGACTTCTACGTGCGGCAGTACGCCACCGCGGGCTACACTAGCCCCGCGGACGAGCCGTTCCTGCCCGAGTTGCACGGCTACAAGATGCGCCGGCTGCACCGGCTCTTCACGCGGCACATCCCCGGCGGCGGCCGGGCGCTCGACGTGGGCTGCGGCCGCTCCCTGTTCGCGGACATGCACGTTGCCTACGACTTCCAGGTGTTCGCGGGCGACCTGAACTACGACTCCGTGCACCCGCGCGCGCGCGAGGTCCCGCACCAGCAGTGGGCGGTCTTCGACGCGGCCGCGGTGCCGTTCCGCGACGCGCAGTTCGACGCCCTCTTCGCCGGCGAGATCATCGAGCATGTCACCGACGTCCGGCAGACCCTGCGGGAGTGGTGGCGCGTGCTGCGGCCCGGCGGCGTGGCCATCATCACCACCCCCAACCGGGAGCGCCTGGTGGCGGTGGCCGACGGCCTCGAGGTCCCCTACAGCCGCGACCACCTCAGCGAGCTGTCCTACCGCGAGCTGACGCGCGACCTGCTGCCGTCGTGCGGCTTCGACTTCGTCGAGCAGGACTGCCTCTACCTGGAGCTGTGGCTGCGCAATCTGTTCAACGGACGCCGGGTGGAGGACTTCCTGCAAGCCCGGGGGAACCGGTCGGCCCACGTCCGGGCCATGCGCCGCCTGCTCCCGCTCGGGCGCCTGGCGCCGTGGTGGTCGCTGTCGATGATCGTGGTGGCGCGCAAGCGCGCCTGAGCGCGGAAGGGGACAGGCTGTGAACTACCGGATGCGGGATGTCGGGCTGGCGGTCGCCGCGGTGGCGGCGTTCGCTTCGGGCGCGAGCGCCCAGGACGGACGCTTCTACGTCGGGATCTCGGCGAACGCCGGCGCGCTGGGCGTGGCCTACGAGAAGACGGTCATCGTCCGCGAGGGAGCGCCGGTGGCCGAGCCACCGGCTACGGGGGAGACGCTCGTGCGCCCCTCGTCGAGCTTCGACCGCGGGGCGACGATCGGGTCCGGCCTGTTCGCGGGGTACCGGCGCCGGTTCGCCGACGACGGGCGTTTCTTCAGCGCCGAGGTCCAGGTGGCGGGCGCCGGCGGCGCCGCGCGGGGCTACCTGCCCGGCACGGGCCTGCAGCGCGGCGAGAACTGGCCGGAGGACTGGAGCTTCGGGAAGAACTGGGCCGCCGGCCTGACGGGGCGCGTCGGCACCCCGGTGAACGGCATCGACCTGTACCTGCTGGGCGGCGCGCGCGTGACGCAGGTTGCCTTCGGGGCCGAGACCACCGGATGCGAGCACCCCGTGTGCAGCGCGGACGGCGCGTATCCGGACTTCGTCCGCGGCACGGTGGCGCGCCACAGCACGCTCGCCGGATGGTCGGTCGGCGTCGGGGTGGAGAAGCGCATGCGACCGGACCTGGCCTTTCGCTGGGAGCTGTCGTACATCGGGTACGCCACTGACGAGGGCCGGATGGAGTTCGATCCGGACCCGGCCGGGATGCCGACGATATCCGTGCCCTCCCGGTTCTCCAGCTCCGACCTGGAGTTGACCCTGAGCCTCGTCCGCTACTTCTGAACGCCGAGCCCGGCCGCGGCAAGGGCGCAGGCCGCGCGAAACCGTCCGCCGGCCCGTGTATGGTAGTATTGTGTCGTTATGGTCCGGGTAACCTACTCCCTCGACGAAGCGACGGTGGGCCGCATCCGCCGGACGGCGGAGCGTCTCGGGAAACCGCAGAGCCACGTCGTCCGCGACGCAGTGGCCGACTACGACGCGCGCACGGACCGACTGAGCGAGGTCGAGCGGCTCCGGATGCTGGAGGTGCTCGACCGCCTGCGCGACGAGCCGGTCACCCGGTCCCGGGAGAGGGTCGAGGCCGAGCTGCGCGAGATCCGAACCTCTCGCCGCGAGTCGTCCCTGCGCCGCTCCGCGCATGACCGTTCATCTTGACACCTCGGCGCTCATCGGGGCGTTGACCGGGCCCCGCGAGTCGTTCGCCCGCCTGCGTCAACTGGTCGACGCCGGCCATCGGCCGAAACTCTCCACCGTCGTCCTGTACGAATGGCTGCGGGGCCCGCGCTCGGTGAGCGAGCGCCGCACGCAGGAAGAACTCTTCCCGCGCGACGCCGCCGTTCCGTTCGACGCTCGGGCCGCGGACCGGGCCGCCACGCTGTACGCGGGGTTGCCGCGCGCCCGCGGTCGCGACCTCGATCTCGCCATCGCCGCCTGCGCCCTCGTTCATGAAGCCGCGCTCTGGACGCTGAACCCGAAGGACTTCGGCGACGTCCCGGGGCTGAAGCTGCTGTAGCGGAGCCTGGAGGCCTCACCCATGGCGCCCCCCCAATTTGAGGGGCGTCGGTCCTCCCGCCGCGGAACTAGACTCTCCTAGGCATGAATCGAGAGGACCCGTTCGACCGCGTCCTCGGGGCGCTGCACGAGGTTGCGTTCGACGCGATCGGTTGGCCTGCCGCGGCCGCCCTCATCGATGCCCTCTGCGGCGTCAAGAGCAATGCCATCGTGTTCGCTGGCGGGCGTCCGCCGCACGGCGCGGAGGTCTACCTCTACGAGGTCTGCACCCACGGGCACCGCCGTGAGGATCTCGAGCAGATCTACCTGAACGACTACTGGCACCGCGACGAACGTGTCCCGCGCCTGAGGCAACTCCCCGACAGTCTGCTGGTTCCCGTACGGGACCTCTACACCGAGGCGGAGAGAAGGACGTCGGCGACGTACAACGAGGCGCTGCCGCGGTCCGACTCCCAGGACGGCCTGCAGGTGCGACTGGACGGACCCGGCGGAACCCGCGTGATCTGGGCGACTGGCAATCCCGTCGACGCGGGCGGTTGGAGCGACGATCGGATCCGGATGATCGAGCGGCTGCTGCCTCACGTGCGGCAGTGCGTGCTGTTCCGACATGCGCTGATCGAGGCCAGGGCGCTGGGGGAATCGCTCGCCGGGCTGCTGGAGGTCACGGGCATGGGCGTCGTCCAACTGGACGGGCGGGGGAGGATCGTCACCGCCAACGACCGCGCCGTCGAGCTGCTGCGGCGGGGCGTCCCGATGTCGGACCGGGACGGCGGCCTCCACGCCGCCGAGCCTGCCGATAACGCGAGGCTGCAGCAGCTTCTGGTGCGCGCCGTGCTGCCCGTCGGGCAGGGTGCCGCGGGGTCGATGCTTCTCGGGCGACCGTTCGCGTCACCTCGGCTCGTGCTGCACGTCACGCCGGTGGGCGGTCGCCTGAATGGCCGTCGCATGCGGCGGGTTGCCGCCGTCGTGTTGATCCGCGACCTGGCGCGCAAGCCTCGAATCGACGAGGACGCCGTGGCGTCGGCGCTGGGCCTGACGCCGTCCGAGGGCTCCGTTGCGGCGATGCTGGCCGGCGGCTACACCCTCCGCGAGATTGCCGCCGCCACCGGCCGGCGAGAAGGCACGATCCGCTGGCATCTGAAGCAGATCTTCGCCAAGCAGGGTGTCTCCCGGCAGGCGGACGTCGTGCGACTGGTGTTGACGGTGCCTGGCGCCGCGGTGCTGCGGCGCTGAGCCGTTCGACGCGGAGCAGACCGGGCAGGCGGCACGCGGTCGCCGCGGTCAGCGCCCCGACGGCACCACCCGGACCGGTTTGCGCTGCGTCACGTATGGAAATCCGTCGTTGAACCCGGCGAGCTCCCGGAACAACTCGGGATTGCGGCAGTCGTCGGCGAGGCGGCGATCCAGAGAGTGGCGCAGGTCCTCCTGGGGAGTGACCATGACGTGCCGGTAGAGGTTGGTCACACATAGCCTCAGTCCGGGAATCGTCCTCGGATACGCGCCGTGCCAGGTCGCCCCGTGAAAGACGATCAGGCTTCCCGCTTCGGCTTCGACCGGCACCGCCTCCCGCGCCGCCTCGGCACCGTCGGGCTTGCCGTCGCGGCGGTGAGAACCCGGTACATAGGCGAGGGCGCCGCCCGACTGCGTGTAGTCCGTGAGGCACCACGTCGCGTTCGCCACGAACGCCGTCTGGCCCCACGGGCCGGGGACCGCGGTCTGATCGGCATGCAATCCGAGCGTCGAGCCGTACCCGTACTCGTCCCGCCACTTGACGAAGCACTGGTGGTGCGAGAAGCGTGTTCGCGGCTCCCCGATCAGATGGCGCACCAGCGCTACCGCGGCAGGGTGCACGGCGAGGTCGCGAAACTCCCGGTGATAGCCGGCGAGTTGTTGAACGACGACCTGGTTCGGCCTGTTGCCGGTACGAACGACGATGTTCACCGGCTCCGCGTCCGGGTTGTACTCGAGTGCGGCATCCGGTCCACGTTCCAACGTGAATCCGCAACCGATGAACTCCGTCGTCCGCCGCAGCACCAGTTCCGACATGCTGCGAACCCACTGCGCCGACGCACCCGTAACCTCCGGCGGCACCACGCACAAGCCGCTCTTCGCCAGCTCCGCCACGTGGGAACTCAGCCCCAGGGCCTCCAGCTCGAGGTTCAGAACACTGTCATCATTCATGTTGCAGTCCGCCCCCTTTCATGGCTCCCCCGCCAACCGGGAAGCCCGTGGTCGCCCGTGCCGGGCCCGCCACCGTAGTGGTACCCTGTCATCGTCGCCCGCGGGGGACCATTCATGGCCGGTGCGCTTCCTTCGACACCCATGGACGGAATGCTGTCGGCGGTGCTCGAGATCGTTCCCGACGCCATCCTTTCCGCTTGCGGACGCCGTCGCGTCCTGCGGTGGGCTTCGCAGTTCCCCGCGTTCGCGCTCGAGTCGACCTTCGGGTTCGAGAGCCGGCTCGACGAAGAACCGGCCCGGTGTGATCTCTTCCTCTCCGTGCAACCGCGGTCCAGATTCTCCAGGCACTTGATTGCATCCGGCGCACACTCGCGCGCCACGGCAGCGGCCCGGGGGCTCGGCGGGGTCCTCACCGAAGTGGCCGAGCCCGACGGCTTTCTCTCCCGGTGGTTTCGCACCGCCATCCTCGAGTACGACCTCGCCGCGTCCCGGGCGCCGGAGACCGAGGCCCCGGGCGTCTTCCTCGAGCCCCACGGCAGCTTTCTCGACCCGCGCGCGAATTCGATCCCATCCGCAGGCGGCCACGGGTTGACCTGCGGTCCCCAGGTCATGACTTGCGCCATCTGTCGGGCGGTCGGCCGAGCGACGGACCGGGCCGAGCTCGGGGCGATGGAGCGCGTGCACCGCGCCCTGCCGCGCACGGCCACCACCGAACACCTCGGCGCGCTTCCGGGCCGTGAGCGCCGCTCCGTGCGTCTGGTGGTGGCGATGCCCAAGACGAAAGTGGTTCCGTTCCTCGAGCGCATCGAATGGACGGGTTCCATGGTGCACGTGGAGCGCGGGCTTCACTGGCTGGATCGCTTGCGTGGCGCCGCGGAAACGGCCACCCTTGCCTGCGACGTGTCCGCCGCGGGGGTATCGACCCGCCTGGCGTTCGAGCTGTTCGTCCGCGACCGGTGGCACCGCGGGCGCCCCCGATTCTGGGCGCCCATGATCGGGCACTTCGTCCAGAACGGGTGGTGCACCCGGGCCAAGGCCACGGGGCTGTTGTCCTGGCCCGAGGCTGACTATCTCCTGACGGAGACGGGCGTCTTCCACCTCGTGACCGGGATCAACCATCTCAAGCTCGTGCTTCACGGCGACGGCATCGCCGCCAAGGCCTACATGGGCGCGTTCCTCCTGCCGAGATGAGCGTCCAGCCCGGCCGCTCGGGAACGATCGGCGCCCGGATGCGCCGTGCGATAGACCACGGCCTCGCCTTCCTCGACGGGGCCGTTTCGGCCGAGGGCGTTTGGCGGTGCCAATACTACGCGCTGTCCACACCGGTCCTGCGGAAGCCCGACACGAACCCCTACGTGGGTGCCCTCGGCTCCCTGAGGCTCGCCGGCATCGCCCATCCCCGTGCGATTTCCGTGGTGTCGCGCACAAGGCGTCACATCGGCGTTTCGATGGAGTTCCCCGGAGTCTGGCGGTACTGGCCTCACCTGCCTCCCGACGTGGACACCACCTCCACTTGTTCCCTGGCTCTGGGGTTCCATCCCTGGCTGCTGGCCGGCTGGAACCGGGAGCGCCTCATCCGCAACCGCGACGGCAGCGGGCGCATACACACCTGGCTACTGGATCGGCCGATCGAATCCCTCGATGCCGACGCGGTCGTGAATGCCAACGCCCTGGCGTATCTCGGGCTGACCGCCGCCACCCGGCGGGCGCGCGATTGGCTCGTCTCCCTCGTGAAGAACGGCGAGGAGCGGGAAGCCATCCACTACTACTGGGACCCCGTCGATCTCTACGCCGCCATGGCGCAGGCTCGCCAGCTCCACACAACGCTGTTCGACGACGTTCGACCGCTGGTTGCAACGCGGATCCGGGACCGGCGCGTCCGCGACGGCTCCTACGGGGATGTCCTGCGAACCGCCATTGCACTGCTGTCCCTCGATTCCCTCGGCTGTCCGCCTTCCCGGGACGAGCTCGGCGCGTCCGTCCACGTGCTGCTCATGGAACAGCAAGCCGACGGCGGCTGGCCCGCCTGCCCCCTTTCCTCCGGTCCCCTTTGGCCGGGCAAGCGCCGCTTCGCGTTCGTGTCACGGTGCTACGACACGGCATGCTGCGTCGCCGCACTCGTTCGCGCGAGCGCGGCGCTCGACCGGCGATAGCCGTCGCCGCCCGCCCCGGCGCGGCGTTGCGCGGGCGACGCCGTCCTACGGCGCAGACTCCTGCCCGTCGGCCGTCGTCGCCACCGCGATTCCTTCCTTGATGAGCCCCACGGCGAAGGCGCTCGCGAATCCCGCCACGAACGACTCGCCCGCCGTCTCGAGGAACTCGCCAATCCGGACGGCTCCCCGGTCCAGCAGCAACTCGATCAGGCTCCGGCAGCGCGCGTCCAGCTCGAACTCCTGGCCGTTCGCCCGGAGCACGAAGACGTCCTTCCCGGGACGGGTCACGACGCTCGCCTGTTCCCAACCGCGAATGCTGAGCTCCAGGTCTTCCCAGGCTTCGCCTCGCCACGGCTCGATCTCCTGCAGGAACTGGCCCGGCGTCCGCGCCTGCCAGGAGCGCTGCAGGTCGCGGGCCAGGGCTCCTTCCCCCGCCTCGACCAGGGCCGCGTCGATCACCTTCCTGTATTCGAGAAGGAACTCGCGCAGGCTGCTCTCGTCCGCGTAGAGGGGCACGTTGCGCCGCAACCCCTCGTGCCCGGCGATCCTCGCCTCCAGCCAGCCGAAGAGCTGCGCGCTCTTGAGATAGTGAGGGCTCAGGGTGAGATGAATGGTGCCGCGTCCATCGTTCTCCCCGGCGACGTGGGCGCTGTGCCACCATCCGCGGGGAATGTAGAGCACGTCGCCCTCGTCGAGGGTGCCCGTCCATACGGGGTGGGCAGGCGCGGCCTCGTTGGGTTCGACATCCCGGCTCAGCGGTTGCCTTCGCACTTCGCCCCAGAGGCGCCAGACCTTCCGGCCTCGCACCTGGAGGATGCAGACGTCGTGGTCGTCCCAGTGGTTCGCGAAGCACGGGGCGGACCGCCAGGACGC
>JAPOYG010000585.1 GCA_026706755.1 Acidobacteriota bacterium | reverse complement strand
GTCGGCGTCGACGTCGCCCGGCGCCACGTCTTCCTCTGTTGCGACCAGACGGTGCCCAAGTGCTGCGACAAGGCGCGCAGCCTCGAGGCCTGGGCCTACCTCAAGCGCCGCCTGAAGGAGCTCGGCCTGTCGGAGCGGGGCGGCGTGCTGCGGACGAAGGCCAACTGCCTGCGCGTCTGCGAGGGCGGGCCGGTGGCGGTCGTCTATCCGGAGGGCACCTGGTACGGCGGCTGCGACCCCGAGGTCCTGGACCGGATCATCCGCGAGCACGTCGTAGGCGGCCGGCCGGTGGCGGACTACGTCATCGAGCAGAACCCGCTCGCGCGGCCGTTGGACGACGTACCGCCGCCATGAGCGTGGATCGGGTCGCGAGAGCGATGCCGCGCCGTAGCCCGGCGCGGACTCCTGTAGGCTTGGCTGGGCACCCGCACGCGGCCCGGCCGGCTCCCATCAGCAGCCCGCGCGACGCGGGCCAGGTTCCGACAGATGCACGCACGACCCCCGCGCCTCGTCCCAGTCCCGTTCCTGCTGGTCCCGTTCCTGATCGGTCCGGCCGCCGGGGCACCAGCCGGGCAGGCCGAGTCTCAGCGGCCCAGCTTCGACGCGCTCGCGGCGCGCGAGGTGACCGCGACCGGCGCGCCGCTGACGCGGCCGGCGCGCGTCGTCGAGGGGCCGGAGGTGGACGGAGACGTGCTCGGCGACCCGGTCTACGCCGCCGCCGTCTCTGCCACGGGGTTCGTTCAGAGCCGTCCGTTCGAGGGCCGGCCGGCGTCGGAGCGGACCGAGGTGCGCATCGTCCACACCGACGACACGCTCTACTTCGGCATCGTCTGCTACACGGCGGACCCCACGACGATCATCGCAGCGGACAGCCGGCGGGACTCCGACCTCACCGAGACCGACAGCTTCCAGATCATTCTCGATACCTACCACGACGGGCTCAACGGCTTCGTCTTCGGCACCAACCCGGCCGGCGTGGAGTACGACGGGCAGGTGACGAACGAGGGGCAGGGGACGGGCCGCTTCGGCGGGGGCGGGAGCGGACGGCCCTCGAACAGCATGCAGCAACGGGGCTCCGGCGGCGGCCTCAACATCAACTGGGACGGCGCCTGGCAGGTGAGCACGAGCGTGTCGGATGTCGGCTGGAGCGCCGAGATCGCCATCCCGTTCCGCACGCTCCGCTATCCGACGGCCGAGGTCCAGACCTGGGGGATGAACTTCCAGCGCAACATCCGGGCCCGCAACGAGCAGGCGTACTGGTCCCCGATGCCGCGGCAGTTCAACCTGAACCGCCTCTCGCTGGCGGGGGAGCTCCGCGGCCTGCGCGTGCCGCCCCAGCGGAACCTGCAGTTCGTCCCCTACTCGCTCGGCTCGGCGACCCGGCGGACGGCGGACGGGTCCGCGGCCGGTGACGGCAATGCCGGAGCCGACCTGAAGTACAGCCTGACGCCCAGCCTGACGCTCGACGGAACGTTCCGCACCGACTTCGCGCAGGTCGAGGTGGACGACGAGCAGATCAACCTGGACCGCTTCACCCTCTTCTTCCCGGAGAAGCGGCCCTTCTTCCTGGAGAACGCGGGCCTGTTCTCGGTGGGACAGTCCGGGGCGGTCGACGTCTTCTTCAGCCGGCGGATCGGCCTGGGCGAACGGGGCGAGCAGATCCCGATCATCGGCGGCGGGCGGCTGTCGGGAAAGATCGGCACCGACACCAACGTCGGATTCCTCAACATGCAGACGGCGGAGGTCGGGGGGAGCGAGGCCGCGCCGGGGACGGCGAGCCAGAACTTCACCGTGGGGCGCGTCCGCCACGACCTGCCGAACCGCACCAACATCGGCGCGATGTTCGTGAATCGGCAGGCGAGCGGCAACCTGGCCGGCAACCGCGACTACAACCGCACGTACGCTCTCGACGGGCGCTGGGGGATCGGCCAGGGCGGCACCGTGTCCGGGTTCGCGGCGGCCACCGAGACGCCGGGGATGCCGGGCGGGGACGTGCACGCGTACGCCCTGAGCGCCCAGCACCAGTCGGAGGTGGCCCGGCTCAGCCTCGGCTACACGGAGGTGGCCCCGAACTTCAATCCCGAGGTCGGCTTCCTGGCGCGGCGCAGCTACCGGCGGATGAACGGCAGCGTCTTCACCACCCTTCGCCCCGACGACTTCTGGGGGGTGCACGAGTTCCGGCCCCACATCAACCATTTCACGATCTTCGACTTCGAGTCCGGCTGGCAGGAGACGCAGTTCACCCACATCGACAACCACATCGAGTGGCGCAACGGCTACGAGATCCACACCGGTGTGAACATCACCCGGGAGGGGGTCTTCGAGCCGTTCGAGATCTTCCCGGGCGTCGTCGTGCCGCCGAGCCGCTACGACCACGCGGAGGCGCAGCTTGCCGCCAACACGAACCTCGGCGCTCCGGTCAGCGCGAACGTCAACGCCATCATCGGAGGCTTGTTCGGCGGGAGCCGCGTGACGATCACGCCTTCGGTCGCGGCCCGCGTCGGCGAGACGCTGAACGCGATGCTCGAGTGGAGCTACAACGAGCTCGACCTCTCGAGCGGCTACTTCACCACGAATCTCGCCCGCCTCCGGGTGTCGTACTCGTTCACGACGCGGATGTTCTTCCAGGCCCTCGTGCAGTACAACGACCGGGCCGATCTGTGGTCGTCGAACCTGCGCTTCGGACTGCTCTCGGACGCCAATACCGGCCTGTTCATCGTGTACAACGACATCGAGTGGCTGGGCCTGCGGCCGGAGCGGCCGCTCGGCTCCGGGCGCACGCTGACCGTCAAGTACAGCTACCTGTTCGACCTGTTCCGGTGAGGATGCGGACGATGCGTCTCGAGGGAGTGCTGCCGCCGATTCCAACCCCCTTCGCGGACCATCGCGTCGACGAGGCCGCCATGCGCGCCAATGTCGCGCGCTGGATGGGCACGCGGGTTCGGGGCGTCGTCGTGCTCGGGTCCAACGGCGAGGCGCCGCTGCTGGACGAGGACGAGTCGGACGCCGCCATTGCCGCGGCGCGCGACGCGGTGCCGGCGGACCGGCTTTGCCTCGCCGGGACCGGACGCGAGTCGACAGTGGCGGCGGTGCGCGCGGCGAAGCGGGCCGCGGCGCTCGGAGCGGACGCGGTGCTGGTTCGGACGCCGGCCTGTTTCCGGACCCTGCTCACGGCCCCGGCCCTGACCGATCACTACCGGGCCGTTGCCGATGCCGCCCCGGTCCCCGTCATCCTCTACAACTTCACCGCCCTGACGGGGGTGACGCTGCCCGTCGAGTCGGTGGCGCGCCTCGCCGAGCACCCCAACGTCGTCGGGATGAAGGAGTCGGGCAGCGACCTCCGGTTCGTGTCGGCGCTGATCGACTCGACACCGGACGACTTCGCGGTGATGGCAGGCTCCGCGCCGGTGTTCTTCGCCAGCCTGCTGGTCGGCGCGGCGGGCGGCATCCTCGCCCTCGCCTCGGCCGTGCCCGACCTCTGCGTCGAGCTCTACGATCGGGTCCGGGCCGGACGGCTCGACGAGGCGCGCGCGCTGCAGCGGCGGCTCACCCCCCTGGCCGGGCTCGTCACGTCGACCCACGGCGTCCCGGGGCTCAAGGCGGCCCTGTCGCTCCTCGGCTACGCGGCCGGCGATCCGCGGCCGCCGCTGCGCCCCGTCGGCCCGGACGCGGTCGACGACATTCGCCGGGCCCTCGCGGAGCTCGCGCGCCCTGACGGGCGCGTTGGGAGTCTGCGCGGGCGGTGATTCGCTGCGTCGCGCGTTGTGCGGCGCAGACTCCAGGCGCGGGCTGACGGGCACAGCGCCGCGGACTCCATGAAGCGGCCGGTCGCCTGACTCCGCGCGCGAGTCGGCGCTACGATCGGGGTATGGCGCTACGGCCAACGGCACACCTCGCTCGCCCGCGTGGCGGACGACGCGGGCCGCACCCGGTCCTGTCGATGGGGCTGGCGGGCGCGACGATCGCCGCCGCGTGCGCCACGAACCCGGTCACCGGCGACCGCGAGTTCGTGGCGATCAGCGAGGCGCAGGAGCTCTCCATCGGTCGCGAGGCGGACGTCGAGATTCGGAGCCAGATGGGCGTCTACGCGGACGAGAGCTTGCAGGCCTTCGTCGAGGAGGTGGGGCACGCGCTGGCCGCGGTCTCCCACCGGCCCGATCTCGACTGGCATTTCGCCGTCGTCGACTCGCCGGCCGTCAACGCCTTCGCGCTTCCCGGCGGCTACATCTACCTGACGCGCGGCATCATGGCCCACCTGAACGACGAGGCCGAGCTGGCCGGCGTGCTCGGCCACGAGATTGCCCACGTCACGGCGCGGCACTCCGTGCAGGCCTACAGCCGCGCGTTCGGCGCGAACCTCGGCCTGCTCGCGGCGCAGATCTTCGTCCCGGCGATGCGCTCGCCGTACGGCGGCCCCGGCCTCGGAGACGCCGCGGGCAACGGGCTCGGACTGCTGATGCTCAGGTTCGGACGCGACGACGAGCGCCAGGCCGACCGGCTGGGCGCGGAGTACGCCGTAGCGTCGGGCTGGGACCCGCACGGCGTCGGCGACATGCTCTCCACGCTCGCGCGCATCGCCGAGACCAGCGACCGGCGGGGCGTTCCCAACTGGCTCTCGACCCACCCGGAGCCGGGGGAGCGGGTGGTGGAGGCGGCCGCCACCGTCGACCGCCTGTTGGCGGACGTCGATCCGGCGGCGCTCCGGGTCGCGCGGGCCGCCTACCTGGATCGCGTCGACGGGCTGGTCTACGGCGACAACCCGGAGGACGGAATCGTGCGCGGCCGCGATTTCCTGCATCCGGAGCTGCTGTTCGCGGTCACGTTCCCCGAGGGCTGGGAGGTGAGCAACAGCCCGACCGCCGTGGTCGCCCGCCAGCCGGGACGCGACAACTACCTGCTGTTGACCCTGGCGCAGGACCCGGGCGGCGAATTGCCGCAGATCGCGGAGCGGGAGATGCTGGCGGCGGGCTACCACATGCGGCAGGGGATCCCGACATCGATCAACGGCCTGGACGCCTACGTCGGGACCTGGACGGGCACGGTTCGAGGGCGCGAACCGGTGATCGCGCAGGTCGCCTACATCCGCTCGGGCCGCTCCGTCTACGTGCTCGGGGGCTTCGCCCCGGCCGACGAGTTCAGCTACATCGACCGCGAGGTGGACGCGAGCATCCGCACCTTCCGCGCTCTCGGCCGGGACGAGGCGGATGCGATCCGGCCGAATCGAATCGCGATCTACGAGGTGCAGGGCGGCGATACGTGGCAGCGCATCGCCCTGCGGGCCGGGAAGGAGACGGAGCTCGCGTCGAAGCTGGCAATCCTGAACGGCTATCCGGTCTACGAGCAGCCGACGGCCGGCGACATCATCAAGATCGTGGTCCCCGGCTGAGCTTCACTCGGCCACGGCCGCTTCGCCTCCGAGCAACCGTCTCGCGCCGACCCACCGCCGCGACCAGTACGACCCGCTGAGCCGCTCCACGCGCACCACGCCGCGCTCCGAGGGCGCGTGCACGAACTGGTCGTCTCCGAGCGCCAGCCCCACGTGGGATGCGCCGGAGGCGATCGTCGTGAAGAAGACGAGGTCGCCGGCTTGGACGTCGTCGCGGTCGACCCGGCCGCCGACCTGGTACTGGTCGGCGGCCTGGCGCGGCAGCCGGATTCCGTGCCGCGCGTACACGTACTGCGTGAAGCCGCTGCAATCGAACCCGTCCGGGCTGTCGCCGCCCCACACGTACGGGACGCCGCGCAGCGAGAGCGCCGTTCCGGTGACGCGGTACGGATCGGCCCACCCGAGGGCGGCGCCGGAGCCCCCCACCTGGGGGAAGGGCTGCGGAACGTGCCGGCCGGCGGTGGCGCATCCCCCGGCCAGAAGCGCGCCAGCCAGGACGAGCGCCGCGCCGCGCAGGCTACTCCCAGACCCCATGTCCGAGGTATCGGCCGCACGAGGCCGGGGCCACAGGCCGCCGGCGAGGCCGTTAACCTGCTTGATCGAAAGGCTTTACACGCTTGGCGAGTTGACATGACCGGCCCGTCGCGACAGAATGGACCGTTCAGCCATGGAGCAGACGCTGCTTCTCAACGCGACCTACGAACCCCTCAAGGTCGTCGATTGGCGCAAGGCGATCACCCTGCTCTGGCAGGGCAAGGTGGAGGTGATCTCCGAGTACGATCGGGAGATCCGGTCGGTGTCGGTCACGTTTCGTCTGCCGTCGGTCATCCGCCTGCTTCATTACATCCGCATCACGCGGCGCATGGACTACGTGCCGTTCTCGCGCGCCAACATCTACGCGCGCGACGGCCACCGCTGCCAGTACTGCGGCGCCGGGTTCCCGGTGAGCGAGCTGACCTTCGATCACGTGGTGCCGGTCTCGCAGGGGGGGCGCAAGGACTGGGAGAACATCGTGACGTCGTGCGTGCGATGCAACCGCAGGAAGGGGGGCCGGACCCCCGCGGAGGCCGGGATGCGGGTCATCCGGGCGCCGGCCCGCCCGACGCGGTCGCCCGTCCTGCGCCTGACTTTCGGCCTGCACAACGCTCCGGACAGCTGGCGCGACTACCTGTACTGGAATGTCGAGCTCGACGAGACCTAACCTGCCCCGCCCCGACCCGTCAGGTCGGGACACCGAGCGCACCGCCGTCCGGGTGGACGGCGGGGACGCCGAGCCGGCCTGACCCGTGGCCCGACCACGGATCACGGCGCTCAATCCGACCGCGGCCGTCGAGGGTGGCCGCATCACGATCGAGGGAGCCGACCTCGTTCCGGACGAATCCCGCCTGCCCGAGGTGCGGATCGGCGCGTTGCCCGCCCAGGTGGTGCGCGCTTCCCGGGCGGCCCTCTCGGTGATCGTGCCGAGTGGTGCCGAGGGCGGACGCACCCCGGTCCGCGTGGGCGAGGCCGCCGGGGAGACCGCGTTCCTGCAGGTGGGCCGCCCCGTGGCGACCGGGCTGCACCAGGTCGACAACCCCGCCGTCGACGCCGAGGGCTCCATCTACGTCACCTACAGCGGCACCCGCGGCGAGCGGTCGCCCGTCTCGGTCTTCCGCGTGCGCCGCGACGGGTTCCGGGAGCCGTTCGTCACCGGCATCACGAACGCGACGTCGCTGGCGTTCGCGCCGGATGGCCGCCTCCACGTTTCGAGCCGGTTCGAGGGCACCGTCTATCGCGTGGCGGAGGACGGCAGCTTCGAGGCAGCCGTCACGGAGCTGGGCGTCGCGTGCGGGCTTGCGTTCAGCCCGGACGGCACGCTCTACGTCGGCGACCGGTCGGGGACGGTCTTCCGGGTCGCCTCGAGCGGGCGGGCGGTCGCGTTCGCCACGCTGCCGTCGAGCGTGGCGGCGTATCACCTCGCGTGGGGGCCGGACGACGGGCTGTACCTGACGGGGCCGACTCTCTCGTCGTACGACACCGTCTACCGCATCGATCGGACCGGCAAGGTCGACCGGATGACCGTGCGCTTCGGCCGGCCGCAGGGGCTCGCGTTCGACCCGCACGGCTCGCTGCACGTCGTCGAGGCCCTGGCCGGGATGAGCGGGCTCTACCGCCTCGACTCCGCCGGCACGGCGGCCACGGAAGTCCTCTCCGCCCGCGACCTGGTGGGCGTCGCCTTCGACCCGACCGGAGGCCTGGTCGTCGCCTCCGGCGAGACCGTCTATCGCCTCGACGCCGTCGTGCCATGACCCGAGCGCAGCCTCCCGCCCCCCCCTCCGCCGCCTCCCTGCCGCACGGGTCGATAGACGTGCGCGGCGCTCGCGTCCACAACCTGAAGAACATCGACGTACGGATCCCCCGCGACCGGCTCGTCGTCGTGACCGGGTTGTCCGGCTCGGGCAAGTCGTCGCTGGCGTTCGACACCGTGTACGCGGAGGGCCAGCGGCGCTACGTCGAATCCCTGTCCGCGTACGCCCGGCAGTTCCTGGAGCAGGTCGAGAAGCCGGACGTCGATCAGGTCGACGGGCTGTCGCCCGCCATCTCTATCGAACAGCGCACGACCGGCTCGAATCCCCGCTCGACGGTCGGCACGGTGACGGAGATCTACGACTACCTGCGCCTGCTGTTCGCCAATATCGGCCAGCCGCACTGTCCGTCGTGCGGGCGCGAGATCGCGTCGCAGTCGGTCGAGCGCATGGTGGAGAGCATCTTCGCCGACCCGCGGGGCCCGCGCGTCAACGTGCTGGCGCCCATCGTGCGAGGCCGGAAGGGCGAGTTCAAGCGTGAGCTTGCGGACATCCGCGGTCGCGGCTTCACCCGGGTCCGCGTCGACGGCGAGGTGCGGTCGACCGAGGACGACATCAAGCTCGACCGGCGGCGGAATCACTGGCTGGAGGTGGTCGTCGACCGGTTGCTCGTGCGATCCGGCGCCGAGCGCCGGCTCACCGAATCGCTCGAGCTGGCGCTGCGGCTCGCGAACGACGTCGTGGTCATCAATACGGCGGAGGGTGGGGATCGACTGCTGTCCCGGCGCCTGGCCTGCGTCCACTGCGACATCAACGTGCCCGAGATGACGCCGCGCGCGTTCTCGTTCAACTCCCCGCACGGCGCCTGCGCGGCATGCCAGGGGCTCGGAGCCATCGAGGACTTCGATCCGGAGCGGATCGTGCCGGACGACTCGCTGTCGCTCGCCGGCGGTGCCATCCACCCCTGGGCGCGCGGCGACCGGGCGCTCGTGCGCGAGGCGCTGGGACGACTGTCACGGTACTTCGACATCGATCTCGACGCGGCGTACCGCGACCTCCCGCGACGGCAGCGCGAGCTCCTGATGGCGGGGCCGGCGGGCTCCGCGCGCGGCTCCGGCCCCGCGCGCGGGGCGCCCGCGAAACGGGATCCGTTCGGCAAGGACTTCGAGGGCGTCCTGTCGAACCTGCGCCGGCGCTACGAGAGCGGCACCGCCCTCCAGCGCGAGGAGCTTGAGGCGTATCGGGCTCTCCGGCCGTGCGCGGCGTGCGGCGGTGAGCGCCTGCGGAAGGAGAGCCGGGCAGTGCGGGTGAAGGGACGCACGCTGGCCGACTATGTCGGCGTGCCGGTGACCACGGCCCTCGCGATGTTCGACGAGCTCGTGCTCGACGAGCGGGAGGCGATTGTCGCCGACCGCGTGCTGCGCGAGATTCGCGATCGCCTGCGCTTCCTCTGCGACGTGGGCGTGGGGTATCTGTCGCTGGCGCGCGGCGCGGCCTCGCTGTCGGGCGGCGAAGCCCAGCGCATCCGCCTCGCGACGCAGATCGGGGCCAACCTGACGGGGGTGCTGTACGTCCTCGACGAGCCGTCCATCGGCCTCCACCAGCGCGACAACCGCCTGCTGCTGGCCACCCTCACGCGTCTGCGCGACCTCGGCAACACCGTCGTGGTGGTGGAGCACGACGAGGAGACCATTCGGGCCGCCGACTACGTCGTCGACCTCGGGAGCGGCGCCGGCGAGCACGGAGGGAACGTCGTCTTCCAGGGCACGCCGGCGGAGCTCCTGGGGGACGGGGACGCCTCGCTCACCGGGATGTACCTGCGCGGAGACCGCTTCATAGCGACCCCGACGGCGCGCCGCCCTCCCTTGCACGGTCAGTTGACCATCCGCGAGGCCAGCGCGAACAACCTGAAGGGGATCGACGTCGCGATCCCGCTCGGCGTGCTGACCGCGGTTACCGGGGTGAGCGGCTCCGGGAAGTCGACCCTGGTGAACGACATCCTGTACCGCTCCCTCGCGCAGACCTTGCACAAAGCCACCCAGGAGCCGGGAGCCCACGCGGGCATCGACGGCATCGAGCTCGTGGACAAGGTGATCCAGATCGACCAGTCGGCCATCGGCCGAACGCCGCGCTCCAATCCGGCGACCTACACGGGGATGTTCACCTTCGTGCGCGAGCTCTACTCGATGCTCCCGGAGGCGCGGGCGCGCGGGTACCGGCCCGGCCGGTTCTCCTTCAACGTCAAGGGCGGCCGTTGCGAAGCGTGCCAGGGCGACGGGCTGATCGCGGTCGAAATGCACTTCCTGCCCGACGTCTACGTGACCTGCGAGCAGTGCAAGGGGCGGCGCTACAACCGAGAGACGCTCGAGATCAAGTACCGGGGCGTGTCGGTCGCCGAGATGCTCGACCTGACGGTCGACCAGGCGCTGCCGCTGCTCGAGAACTTCCCGTCCATCGCGACGAAGCTCAGAACGCTGCAGGACGTCGGCCTCGGCTACGTGACGCTCGGCCAACCGGCCACGACGCTGAGCGGCGGCGAGGCCCAGCGCGTGAAGCTGGCCAAGGAGCTGTCTCGCCGCAGCACCGGGCGCACGCTGTACATCCTCGACGAGCCGACCACGGGGCTGCACCTCGAGGACACGCGACACCTCCTCGATGTGCTGGACAAGCTGGTCGAGCAGGGCAACTCCGTCGTCGTGATCGAGCACCAGCTCGACGTGATCAAGGCCGCCGACCACGTGATCGACCTGGGGCCGGGCGGTGGCGAGGAGGGGGGGAGCGTCGTCGCCGAGGGAACGCCGGAGGAGGTTGCCCGCGACGCTGGTTCCGCCACCGGCGCCTTCCTGCGACCCCTGCTGGCCCCGGAGGGGGCTGGCGGCAGAGCGTAGGATGTGGTACAAGAGCCACAGTCTGCGGTGCGGAAAGTGTGGCCAGAAGGCCACAGTCAGGATCCCCTCGGTCCGGCCCGCGAGCTGGAGAATCCCCGCAAATCCATGTAAAATATGGTCCTTGTACGGACGGCGCGAGGCCGCGCGCTGCGGGGCATTCGATTTGCTAGCTAGAGAAGACAAGAGCGGACAGGCACGGCGCGATTCCGCGCCGCGAGGAGGGCAGACTCCGTGATGGCCGCGCAGCAGACGCTTCGGCGCTCGGTTCCATGCACCGGCATCGGGTTGCATTCGGGTCGCAGGGTCACCATGCGGTTGCGGCCGGCCCCGGCGAACCACGGCATTCGCTTCCGCAGGCTGGACCTCGACGGCCTGGAGGTGCCGGCCGTCGCGGCGCGCGTGGCGAGCATGGACTACGCAACCGGCCTCGCCCAGGATGCGGCCTCGGTCGACACGGTCGAGCATCTGCTGGCGGCGCTCGTCGGTCTCGGGATCGACAACGTCACCGTGGAGCTGAACCAGGCCGAGGTGCCGATCATGGACGGCAGCGCGGCCTCGTTCGTCTACCTGGTCCACGAGGCCCAGGTGAAGCGGCTCAGGGCCCGGCGCCGGTTCCTCCGCGTCACGCGCACGATCTCCCTGTCGTACGGTGACAAGAGCATCGCCCTGTATCCGGCCGACGACTTCCGGGTGACCTACAGCATCAGCTTCGACCATCCCCTCCTGCGGCACCAGACCCGCAACCAGCGCGTTACCGAGGAGACGTTCATCGAGGAGATAGCGCCCGCTCGGACGTTCGGCTTCCTCAAGGAGATCGAGCAGCTCCGGCAGCGCGGGCTGGCGCTGGGCGGCTCGCTCGACAACGCAGTCGTCCTCGGCGAGACCGGGGTGCTGAACAGCTCCCTGCGCTTCGAGGACGAGTTCGTGCGGCACAAGATCCTCGATGTCATCGGCGACCTGGCGCTCGTCGGCCACCCGCTGATCGGCCACCTCGTCGTCCATCGCGGCGGCCACGCGCTGCACGCCGCCTTCGCCCGCAAGATCCTCGACGAGACGGACGCCTGGTACCTGGACGACGCGCCGGAAACCGCGACGGCGAAGACAGCCGGCCCGGCCGTGGCCGGCCCCGTCCTCTCCACCTGATACCGCCGCGTCGGCCAGGAGTCTGCGCCGCAGAACGGGCGATGCGGCACGTTGCGCCCGCGCAGACTCCCACGCGCCCGTGCGGGCGCGCCTACTCCCCGCGGGTGAGCTTGCGCATGTAGGCGCCGAGCTTCTCGTTCTCGTACGTCACGGAGTTGAGAAACAGGCTCTCGATGAGGTACGCGCTGCGATCCTCCTCGCCCATCTGATCGACGAGGTGGCGGATCTCGCGCATCGTGTCCTCGAAGCGGTAGTCGAGGCCGTGCCGCGCCTGCAGCGTCAGGGAGAGGGCTTCGAGCACCGCCAGCAGGTCCCCGTCGAGTCCGATCTCGGTGCCGGAACTCGTCTTGATGGTCCGCATGCTAGTCCTCGAAGCTCCGGATGGCGCTCGACTCGTCCGGATGGAGCTCGATGAAGTGATGGGCGCCGGTCATCGTCAGCATCGTCTCCACCCGGCGCTGCACGCCGGACAGCTTGACCTTGGCCCCGAGCTTGTCGGCCTGCCGATACAGGTCCATCAGGCAGCCGATGCACGCGCTGTCGAGGTAGACGACCTGCGACAGGTCGATGATCACGCGCCGGTCGCCGCCCGACAGCAGGTCGGAGACGGAGCCCGCGAACGTCGGCAGCAGGGGATGGACCAGCTTCGCCTCGCCAACACGCACGATGACGATCCCGCCGGTGCGATCGGTCGATAGGTTCATTCGGACACTCCAGTCACCGGGGTGGCCGCGCGTGCGGCCACCGGCGCCTCCCGTTCCCGCTCGATGCGGCGGATCTGACGGGCGAGCTCATGGCGGCCCCGATTGATCCGTGACTTCACGGTCCCCTCCGGGAGTCCGAGACGGGTTGCGATTTCCTGATAGGACAGCTCCTGGAGATCCCGCAGGGCGACGGCGGACCGCAGCGTGGACGGAAGCGCCTTGAACGCCTGGCGCAGCAGCTCGCGGCGGTCGAACTGATCGAGCTGCTTGAATGCGTCCGGCCCCCGCGCGACCGGGTTCAGGTCGGCCGTGTCCACGTGGCGGTCGACGGTCTCCCGCTCCTTGCGAACGCTGCGGTAGTGGTCGATGCAGAGGTTGCGGCTGATGCTGATGAGCCACGTCTGAAAGTTCGCCCGGCGGTCGAAGGTGTGCAGCGCGCGGAAGATCTTGACGAAGATGTCCTGCGTCAGATCCTCCGCTTCGTCGTGCCGGCCCACGAACTGATAGGCGACGTTGAACACCTTGCGGCGATAGCGCGTGACGACCGCTTCCCATGCCTGCTGGTCTCCGCGCAGACACGCCTCGATGAGCGTGTCGATCGGCACCGACGGCGCGGGCGCTGAGCCGGCGGACATACTGCGACGCGGATCTTCGCATGCCGGAGCCCCAAAGGGGAAACGCGGCCCGCGCCGTCTGGATCGGCCCGCGGGCTTGCGCGTACAATGCCGGCTCCGTCCGGGAGTCCGCGCCCGGGAGCCCGCTCCGGGGAACGGCGCGGACTCCTGCGGCTCGGTTGGACACCGAGCGGAGCCGTCAGACTCCCGACGCGCCCGTCCGGGCGCTGGACCGGGCGGCGCGTGGCGATGGCTGGCTTCTCGTTCACGGCAACGGCGGCAACGTGCGACGGGACCGACCTGGCGACGCTCGCGCGCGCGGAAGGGACGCCCCTCTACGTCTACAGCCGGACCCTGATCGAGCGGCGCTACCGCGCCCTCGACACGGCGCTGGCCGGCCACCCGCACCGCATCCACTACGCGCTGAAGGCCAACTCGACGCGCGGCCTCCTGGAGGTCCTGCACGCCGCGGGGGCGGGCGTCGATGCCAATTCGGGCGGCGAGATCGCGGTCGCCCGCTGCGCCGGGTTCGAGCCGCACGACATCGTGTTCACGGGGGTCGGCAAGTCCCGCGCGGAGCTCGAAGCAGCGGTGGCCGCCGACCTGCACGCGATCAACGCCGAGTCCGCCGGGGAGCTCGATCGCATCGATCGCATCGCGCGGGCGCGGGGGGAGCGGGCGCGCGTCGCGGTGCGCATCAACCCGGACATCGACGCCGCGAGCCACCCGGGAATCTCCACCGGCGGCCGGGCGCACAAGTTCGGCGTGCCGATCGACGACGCCCGCCGCGTGTGCCGGGAAGCCGCTGCCCGCCGGGGGCTGCGCCTGGTCGGGGTCCACGCCCACGTCGGCTCGCAGATGACGACGCTGGACCCGGTGCGCCGCGCGGCGTCGACCGTGGCGGCCTTCGCCGGGGAGCTCCGCGACGACGGCATCGCGCTGGAGCACCTCGACCTGGGCGGTGGCCTCGGAATCTCCTACGACGGCGCACCGGCCCTCGACGTGGGCGAGTACGCGCGCACGCTCCTCGCGGCGGCGGCCCCGACCGGGCTCCGGTTGCTGGTCGAGCCGGGCCGCTGGATCGTCGGGCCGACCGCGGTGCTGCTGACGACCGTGGTCGACGTCAAGCCGCAGGGCGGAGGCGACCGGCACTTCGTCGTCGTGGACGCCGGCATGAGCGAGCTGCTGCGCCCCGCGCTCTACGACGCCTACCACCGGATCGCGCCGGTCGCACCGCGTTCCGGACCGCAGGCGACCTGCGACGTCG
The DNA here is from genome assembly GCA_026706755.1 of Acidobacteriota bacterium. GTDB lineage: Bacteria > Acidobacteriota > Vicinamibacteria > Vicinamibacterales > UBA8438 > JAGWAJ01. The sequence continues at coordinate 5,191 of JAPOYG010000585.1, read as the reverse complement.
TCGGACCCCTCTGCGAGACGACCGACGTCGTCGGTCTCGAGCGGCGGATGGTCCTGCCGGAGGTGGGCGACGTGCTGGCCGTGCTCGATGCCGGGGCCTACGGGTCCGCGATGGCTTCGAACTACAATCGCCATCCCCTGCCGGCCGAAGCCCTGGTCGGCGGCGGGGGCTGGCGCCTCGTCCGGCGCCGCCAGACCGTCGACGATCTCCTGGCCTGCGAGCCGGCGGCGGGGGGCGGCGACGTCGTTCCCGCGGCCCGCCTCGCGTGAGTCCCTGATGCTGATAGCCTTCGAAGGTCTCGATCAGTCCGGCAAGGAGACGCAGGCACGGCGCCTGCGGGACCGCCTGCGGGCCGGCGGCACCCGCTCGCGGGTGGTCTCGTTCCCCGATTACGGCACGACCATCGGCGAGGAGATCGCTCGCGCCCTGCAGGGCGAGCGCGACTACAGCGCGGAGGTGATGCAACTGCTCCACGTCGCCAACCGCTACGAGCGGAAGGCCGATGTGGAGCGGTGGCACGAGGCCGGCATCGTCGTGCTCTTCGACCGCTACGTGGCGTCGGGTGTCGCCTACGGGGAGGCCCAGGGGCTGGACGCGGCGTGGCTGGCGTCGCTCCAGCGTTTCCTGCCGCAACCGTGGTTGACGGTGCTGATTGACGTCGGGCCGGCGACGGCGGTCGAGCGCAAGGCGACGGGCCGCGACCTGTACGAGCGCGACCTGCAGTTGTTGTCGCTGGTCAGGGAGAGCTACCTGCGGCAGGCGACCGACCCGAGCTGGATCCGTATCGACGGCGAGCATCCCGAAGAGGTCGTGGCGGAGGCGATTGCGCAGGCGGTGGTGCCGCGGCTTGCGCCACCGTGAGCGTTCGCACGCGGCACGCCCCGGCCGCGCGCAGCACGGCCGCGCACGTGTCGACCGTCGCACCGGTCGTCAGGACGTCGTCGACGAGGACGACGGAGCGTCCGCGGACCGGCGGGCTGCCCCGGCGGAGAGACGATCCGGCGACGAGCGCGATGGCGCCGCGCACGCTGCGGGCACGTTCGGACCGCGACAGCCCCACCTGGGACGGCGTCGCGCGCGTACGGCGCAACACGTCCGCCACCGGCACTCCGAGGTGCGCAGCGAGATCGCCCGCCTGGTTGAAGCCTCGGCGCCGGCGGCGCCGCCAGTGGAGCGGCACCGGCACGACCAGGTCCGCCTGCGCGAGCAGGTCGGCGCCGGCCCGCCGCATGAGCCGGGCGAGGGGACGCGCCAGAGAGCGGTGCCCGTCGTACTTGAAGGCGTGCAGGATGGCGCGCAACCGGCCCTCGTACGGCCCCACCGCCCATCCCGCCGTTCGCGGCTCGCCGTCCGGGGTGCCGGTCGGGACGGCGATGCGGTGCCGTGCCTCGCCGCCTCCGGCCGACCCTCCCCCGGGCCGGGCCAGGACGTCCCAGCAGCCCCCGCAGACGATGCCGCGGGTCGGTTCGGTCAGGGGCGCCGCGCACGCCGCGCAGGCGGGCGACCAGACCACCGCCAGCACCGCGTCGGCCACGTTCCGGACGGCGGCCCGCAGGTCAACCGTGCAGCGCCTCCCCGACGGGATACTCGATGCGCTCGGCGCTCCCCCAGAGGCGTTCCAGGTCGTAGAAACGCCGCGTCTCGTCCGTGAAGACGTGGATGACGACATCGAAGCAGTCGATGAGCACCCACTCGGCCCGGTCGTAGCCCTCGACGAGCGACGGGCGTCGCCCTTCCTCGCGCAATCGCTCGGTGACGGCATCGACGATCGCCTTGACCTGCCGCGTGGTGCGCCCCGAGCAGAGCACGAAATGATCCGTGAACGCGCCACGGGAGCGCAGGTCGAGCACGACGATGTCGAACGCCTTCTTGTCGTGCGCCGTCGCCGCGGCGAGCCGTACCGTCTCGGGAAGTGCGGGGATCGTCATGCAAGGCGCTCGCCGCACGATCCGGCGTAGAGGTGGTGGCGGGCAATGTGCGCGGCCACCGCCGCCGGCACCAACCCGTCGACCGCACGCCCCCGCTCGACGCACGCTCGCACGTCGGACGAGGAGACGTCCCGCGTCCGCGCGGAGACGAGCCAGATGCGGGTCGCATCGATGCCTGCGTCCGGCGCCCTGCCCGCGGGCGAGCGCATCCGGCCGGCCAGCGTGGGCAGGCGCTCCGGCATGCGGTCGGCCGCGTTTCCGGGGCGCGACACCACCACGAAGTGACTGCGGCCGAGGATGTCGGGATAGCCGCGCCACGCGGGGATCTCCGCGAAGGCGTCCGTTCCCGCTATGAAGAAAAGCTGCGCCGGCCGCAGGCCGGCGCGCGCGAGCCTGTCGAGCGTCAGCGACGTGTAGGACGGTCCCGACCGCTCGAGCTCGATGTCGCTGACGCGGAGCTCCGCCCGATCCGCGGCGGCGAGCGCCGCCATCGCGAAGCGGTGGTAGCCCGAGGCGAGCGGCGCCGAAGCCTTGTGGGGCGGCACCCTGGCGGGCACCAGCAGCACGTGGTCGAGGTCGAGCGCGCGGCGCGCAGCGCCCGCGACATCGAGGTGTCCGACGTGAATGGGATCGAAGGTGCCGCCGAGCACGCCGATTCGCTTCGAGCCCGTCATTCGCCCTCGGCGTGGTCCCGCGGGTCGGCAACGGAGGCCACCGCCGCCCAGATCGCCTCCTGCAGCGGGCGGATGCCCTCGCCGGTCACGGCCGAGATGGGGAAGAGCGGTATGGACTCGGCGGCCAGGCGCCGCTCCAGCGACGCCAGGAGGCCCGGGTCGGCAAGGACGTCGATCTTGTTGGCCGCCGCGAGCTGCCGCCGGTCGGCCAGCGGCGCGTCGGAGCCGGCGTCTCCGGACCGCTCCACCGCGAAGCGGGCGAGCTCGTCGCGGATCGTGGCGAAGTCGGCCAGCGGATCGCGCCCGCTGGCCGGCGAGACGTCGATCACGTGCACCAGCACCTTCGTACGTTCGAGGTGACGGAGAAAGCGATGGCCGAGCCCGTGTCCGGCGTGCGCGCCTTCGATGAGACCCGGGACGTCGGCCAGCACGAAGCTCCGCTCGTCGTCGAGCCGCACCACCCCCAGGTGGGGAGTGAGCGTCGTGAACGGATAGTTGGCCACCTTCGGGCGCGCTGCCGACAGGCGCCGCACCAGAGTCGACTTGCCGACGTTGGGGTAGCCGACGAGCCCGGCGTCGGCCAGCAGCTTGAGCTGCAGCCGCAACGCGCGGGCCTCGCCCGCCTGGCCGGTCTCGACCCGCCGCGGCGCACGATTCGTCGAGGTTGCGAAATGCTGGTTGCCTCGCCCGCCGCGCCCTCCCGCCGCGACGCGCACCTCCTGGCCCACGGCCACCAGGTCGGCCAGCTTCTGCAGCCTGTCGTCGCCGCGAGCATGGACCAGAGTGCCGGGCGGCACCTCGAGCACGAGATCCTGACCCGCCCGGCCGGTGCGGTTCGACCCCTGGCCGTGACTGCCCCGGCGAGCGCGGAACTCGGGATGGAAACGGTAGTTGACCAGTGTGTTGCAGTGCGAACTCGCGCGCAGGAAGACGGAGCCGCCGCGCCCGCCGTCGCCGCCGTTCGGCCCGCCTCGGGGGACGTGCTTCTCGCGCCGGAAGCTCACACACCCGTTGCCGCCGTCGCCGGCCGCAACCTGGATGTCGACTTCGTCGACGAACATGCGGCGATCAGTCGACCGTGGGGATGACGCTGATCACGCGCCCGCGCGCACCGTGGTCCTTGAACTGCACGCGCCCGGCGATCTTCGCGAAGAGCGTGTCGTCCTTGCCGAGGCCGACGCCCGGCCCGGGCCGGAAGCGGCGTCCGCGCTGGCGGACGAGGATGGCGCCGCCGGGAACGAGGTTGCCGTCGAACCGCTTGACTCCGAGCCGCTGGGCCTGACTGTCCCGACCGTTCCGGGAGCTGCCCTGACCCTTCTTGTGCGCCATGCCTGCCTCTGATGCCGATAGGGAAGCCCTGCGCCCCGGTCAGGCGTCGATGCGCACGATGCGCACGGAGGTCAACTCGGCCCGGTGCCCGAGGGTGCGGCGCCACGCCTTGCGCCGCCGCTTGCGGAACACCCGGATCTTCGGCCCCCGGGTCTGGGCGTCGACCAGGCCCGAAACCGAGGCGCCGTTCACGTACGGCGTGCCCGCGACGAAGCTGCCGCTCTGCTCGACGAAGAGCACGCGGTTGAACTCGACCTCGTCGCCGATCTGGGCGTCGAGCCGATCCACGTGGATGACGGCGCCTTCCTCGACGCGAACCTGACGGCCTCCGGATTCGATGATCGCGTACACGCACCAACCTCCGATCGCCGGCGGGCGACCTTGCCACCCACAGCGTACCCGCTCGGGGCCCGCCTGTAAAGCGGCCCGCCCGCGCCGGCTACTTCAGCAGGATGCGCGAGCCCCGGATGCTCTGGTCGCTGAGGGCGCCGAGGAACGACGGCACCAGGCGGTCCATCAGCTCGAAGTACGAAGAGAGCGCGGGCGTATTCGAGGACGCGTCGTAGAGCACCTCCTCCCGGTGCTGCTCCGTGTAGAGCGTGACCCCGGTGCGCCCGTCGATGAAGATGAACTTGGGGCTCAGCACGAAGCCGCGCCGATCACGGTACGCCCGGACCGGGACGACGCGGCGCCGGCCGAACTCGTCGTAGATCTCCCGCTCGCGGGTGACCATCCCCGCGCGCGCATGCGGGGTGAAGTGGATGGTCCCGGTCACGATGAGCGGGTTCTGGTGCTCCTCGCCGAGCTGCCTCCAGTAGCTGACGTTGGCGAAGATGTGCTCGTACCCTTCGAGGTCCTCTTCGCTCAGGTCGCCGGCGATCTCCTCGTCGTCCTCGCCGAAGCCGCTACCGTTGCCGTTGCCGTTGCCGTCTTCCGCGTAGTCCAGATCGTCCTCGTTCCGGGCGACGGTCAACAGGTCCAGGACCTCCGCGTCGACCACCTGGAGTCGGGACTCGGAGCGGAGCTGGCTTCTGAGCAGCCGCGCCGTTTCCAGGTTGGCGTCGACATCGTCGCTGCCGCCGGCCACGAAGCCCGCGATCAGGACCCGCTGGAAGCGGCTCACGTCCAGCTTCGGCTTGAGCGGGGTCTCGATGGGGATCTCGTAGTAGCTGGCGCAGGCCGGACCGACCAGCAGCAGCGCCAGGCTAGCGAACGTCCTCGTCAAGCCGGTCATAGATTTCCCTGAAGAGATCGTAGTTC
>JAPOYG010000451.1:12356-19531 GCA_026706755.1 Acidobacteriota bacterium | reverse complement strand
TCCATCCGGCAGCTCGACCGCGCCGAGACGACGCCGCTCGTGGTCGACGGCGTCATGTTCATCACCGAGTCGCCGAGCAACGTGACGGCCGTGGACGCGACCACCGGCCGGCCCTACTGGCGTTACGAGCATCCCCTGCCGGACGATCTGCGCATCTGCTGCGGCCGCAACAACCGCGGCGTGGCCATCCTGGGCGAGACGCTCTACATGAGCACCCTCGACGCCCACCTGGTCGCCATCGACGCGCGGACGGGCAACCTGGTCTGGGACCAGGAGGTGGCCGACTACCGGGCGGGCTACAGCAAGACGGCGGCGCCGCTCGTCGTCAAGGACCGCATCGTCACCGGGATCGCCGGCGGCGAGTTCGGCATCCGCGGCTTCCTCGACGCCTACGACGCCGAGAGCGGCGAGCGGGCGTGGCGCACCTACACCATCCCGGGGCCGGACCATCCCGACAACCGCACCTGGGCCGGGGACTCGTGGCGGACCGGCGGCTCGCCGACGTGGATCACCGGCTCCTACGACCCGGAGCTCAACCTGGTCTACTGGGGCACCGGGAACCCGGGCCCCGACTGGAACGGCGACGTGCGGCTGGGCGACAACCTGTACGCCGACTCCGTGCTCGCTCTCGACGGCGACACCGGCGAGCTGAAGTGGTACTTCCAGTTCACGCCGCACGACGTCCACGACTGGGACGCCATCCAGATTCCCGTCCTCGCCGACATCACGTTCGAGGGCGAGCCGCGGAAGGCGATGCTCTGGGCCAACCGCAACGCGTTCTACTACACCCTGGACCGGGAGACCGGCGAGTTCCTCCTCGGCGAGCCGTTCGCGCTGCAGACCTGGGCGGAGGGACTCGACGAGAACGGGCGGCCGATCCGCCTGCCCGACACCTTCCCGACCCCCGAGGGGGTCGTGGTGGCCCCGACCGCGGGCGGAGCCACCAACTGGTGGTCGCCCTCCTACAGCCCGCGCACCGGATTGCTCTACGTGAACGCCTTCGATGGCGAGGGCTCGTTCTTCATTCGCGACGAGGAGTACCGCGAGGGCGAGACCTATACCGGGGGCGGCGTCCAGCAACCGGCGCCGATGGACAACTACCAGAGCGCCGTCCGGGCCATCGACCCGGCGACCGGCGGTGTCCGCTGGGAGTTCCCGATGCAGCCGCGGGCGCGGGCCGGCGTGCTGTCGACGGCCGGCGACGTCGTCTTCAGCGCCACCGTCGACGGGTCGTTCTTCGCGCTCGACGCCGAGACGGGCGAGCAGCTCTGGTTCATCCCCCTCGGCGGACCCGTGAACGCGGTTCCGATGACGTACGCGGTGGACGGCGAGCAGTACGTCACCATGACCGTGGGCAACACGGTCTATACGTTCGGCCTGGACGACTGACCGGGGCGCGCCTGCATGGCGCGGCCCGCCGCACCGGAGCGCACGTGCCCTGCGGGCCGGGGCGGCGGCGGACGGGCGGCCGCGGCGGATGGCGGGGCTGCCTACCGGCGGCTCCGCATCGTCTTGAGCTGATACCAGACGTTCAGCCCGCGATCGCGCAGCACGCCGAACACCTCCTGGCGATCCCGCCAGATGCGGCGGCTCCGGACGTCGATGCCCGCCTCGTCCAGGAACACGAGCGCGAAGGCCGCCGCGTACTGCGCGGGGATCCGTGGCCCGGCGATGTCCGGCGCCAGCGTCGCGTAGTCGTGATCGCCGTCCGCGATCCAGATCGCGGCCTCCTCGACCACCTGCGTGCGCGGCGGATAGAGGATGGGTGAGTCGGCGACGGTGTAGGTGCCGACCTGAATCGCGTAGAGCAGGGCCTCGATGTGTGACGCAGTAGAGGGCGGCCGGATGCGGAGCGGCGCGCCCGGCGCGGGCGCGGGCCGGTCGGGCTGACGCCCTACGGAGCGCAGCGTCCAGTCGTGCCACTCGCCGTCATCCAGCACGATCCACCCGTCGCGGCGCGCGATCATGTCGCGCGCTCCGCCGGCAGCCGCGAAGTACGTGCCGACCGGCGAGGTGACGACGATCGGCGCGTCCCCCGTCCGCCGGATCCGCACCGTGACTTCCGAAGCTCCGGCGCCGACCGCCTCGGTCTCGACCAGACCGGCGTCGAGCGCGCCGAAGAGATCGTGGTCCGTGAGCGCCGGTGCTCGCGCGTCCCCGGCCGGAACGTCGGCCGCGCGGAAGAAGAAGAGGTGCTGCCCGGGCAGGAAGTCGTGCAGCGCCTCGAGCTCGAAGCCCCCCGCCTGCCACTCCGCAAGCACCTGCCGGACCGACATCGTGTGGTCGGCCTTGATCTGGTCGCCCGTCCCGTCCTCGACCCGGTACTCGAGCAGCGCGACCCGGCCCCCGGGCGCCAGCGCCTTCCGGATGGCGGCGAGCATCGGCTCGGGGTCCGACATCTCGTGGTAGACGTCGGCGATGATGATCCAGTCCATGGCGCCGGCCGGCAACCGGGGGTCGGTGGGGGTGCCGAGCACGGCCTCGATGCCGCGGACCCCCTCGCGCGCGGCGTGCCCGCGCATGATGTCGAGCATCTCGGGCTGGATGTCCTGGCAGTAGACCGTGCCGCCCGGCTGCACGCGGCGCGCCATCCGGCGCGCGAAGTAGCCCGACCCGCAGCCGACGTCCGCCACGACGTCGCCGGGACGCAGCCCCATGGCGTCGAGCACGCGCTCGGGCTGCTCCTCGTCGATGCGCGACCCCCGCTCCAGCCACTCCGCGCCGAGATAGCTCATGAACTCGGCCGGAACCCGGTGCCGCTCCGCGCGCCCGTCCTGGGCGGCAGCCTGCCGCGCCGGCGCCGCGAGGGCGAGCGCGCAGGCGACGACGACGGCGACGCGTGCGGGACACTTCGATGACATGAGTCGTTCCCCCGCCTGAGCATACAGCCACCCCGCCCGGCGGGTGGCGCCTGCGCCCCTGCGCGCGGGCGTTGCGCCGAACGCCCTCGGCATGCGAGCGGGACGCCGACCGGCCCCGCCGGCTGCTCGGCGTCCCTCCTTCGTCTCTGCGCGCGAGCCGCAACGCTCTGCGGTCCGGCGACCCTCGTGGTAGGGTACGCGCCACGTACGCGGACCGGGCTCGCCGGTCCGGCGGCGCCGCGGCCAGCCGTGCACCGCGACACCGCGGGCTCTCCGCCGCGGCTCGACCATGGGTTCGCTCAGGGACGCCCTCCTCACGCTCGGCTGGCCCGGCCTCGTCGCCATCGCCGTCCTCGATTCTTCGGGCGTGCCGCTGCCCGGCGGCGTCGACCTGGTCGTGATCCTCCTGTCGGCGCAGCAGCCGGCCCTGTTCCCGCTCGCGGCCCTGCTTGCCGCGGGCGGCTCCACCATCGGCTGCTGGGTGCTCTACCGCATCGGCCGGAAGGGCGGCGGGGCCGTGCTGGCTCGCGTATCCGCCCGGACCCGGGACCGCGTCCGCCGAACGGTGCGGCGCAACGACGTCCTGGCCGTGTCGACCGCGATGCTGGGACCGCCGCCGTTTCCGACGAAGGTCTTCGTCCTGATGGCCGGCGTGGTCGGCATGGACGCGAGACGGTTCCTGGCCGCGGTCTTCGGAGGGCGGCTCGTGCGCTTCGGTGCCGAAGGCTGGCTGGCGGCCCGCTTCGGCGAACGCGCCGGGGCGCTGCTGGAGGAGCACTACGGGACGATCGGCGCCGTGCTCGTCGCTTCCCTGCTGCTGGTCCTGCTGGCCCGGCGGCTGGCCGCCCGCCGCGCCGCGGCCGGCCCGACACCCTCCTGAGGACACCCTGGCGCGCTCCTGCGCGGGGGGCCGGCTGCCGATAGAATGACGGGAGAGCGAGGCAACGACAGCTTGAGCGGACTGATTCCCGAGGCGTTGCTGAGCCCGGCCGTGCTGTTCTGGACGTTCGGGCTCTCCCTGGTGCTGTTCGTCGGCAGTCTCATCGCGATGCCGATGCTGCTCGCCCGGCTCCGCGCCGACTACTTCGCGCGGCCCGACGTGGACGGGGAAGGCTGGCTGCGCCGGCATCCGGCGGTCCGGATCGTCCTGCTGGCCGTGAAGAACGTCTTCGGGCTCGCGCTCCTGGCGGCGGGGCTGGCCATGATGGTGCTCCCCGGCCAGGGCATCATCACCATCCTGATCGCCCTGACGCTCCTGAACTTCCCGGGGCGGCGGCGCCTGGAGCTGCACCTCATCCGCCAGCGGCACGTCCGTGGCGCCGTCGACTGGATTCGCCGCCGCGCCGGGAGCCCGCCACTCATCGTCCCGGATCCGGGAGCGCCGCCCCGCGCGTAGGGTGGGCCGCGAAGGCACGCCGCCGCAACGAGGACGCGCACCGCCGCGGCCCCGAGTCGCCGCGCCCGGCGCGGGCCGGGTCGGGACCGCGGCCTGCGTGATATGCTGGCGCGTTCCTGCGCGCCGGTTTCCGGCGCACACCGCGAGAACCCCCGGACAACGGACGGATCCGCGCCCCATGCGACTCCACCCGCTGCTCGCCGTGATCGCGCTCGTCGCACTGACCGCCGCTCCGCCAGGCGCGCTCGCCCAGGCGCAGGCCATCCCTACGCCGACCGAGTACTTCGGCTTCGAGATGGGCACGGACGGAGAGCTGGTGCGCTACCCCGACGTGCTGGACTACCTGCAGCTCCTCGCCGCGCGCTCCGACCGCGTTGCGTACGAGCCGCGCGGCACGACCACCGAGGGCAACCCCTACGTGCTCGTGAAGCTGAGCGCGAAGGCCAACCTGGATCGGCTCGACCGGCTCGTCGAGATCAACCACCGTCTGGCCGACCCCCGCGGACTGCCGGAGGAGGACGCGCGGGCCCTGGCGCGCGAGGGAGTCCCGTTCTACTTCCTCACCGCCATGATCCACTCGACGGAGGTGGGCACCAGCCTGCCCATCGTCAACATCGCCCACCGGCTCGCCACCGAGGACTCGCCCGAGATCCGCGAGATCCTCGACAACACGGTCGTGCTGCTCGTCCCTTCGCAGAATCCGGACGGCCAGATCCTCGTGGTCGACCACTGGTACGAGACCGAGGGCACGCGCTACGCCCGCACCTACCCCGACCTCTACCAGCGCTACACCGGCCACGACAACAACCGCGACTGGTTCATGTTCACGCAGAAGGAGACGCGGCTCGCCATCGACATCCACCGCGAGTACAAGCCGCAGGTCACGCACGACATGCACCAGATGGGAGGCCGCGGCGCGCGGATGTTCGTCCCGCCGTTCCGCGATCCGCACGACCCGAACATCCATCCGATCCTGCTGGAGGGACAGGCGCAGATCGGGCGCGCGATGCAGTCGGCCCTCATCGCCAACGGCAAGAAGGGGATCATCTCCGGAGACCAGTACGACCTCTGGACGCCTGCCCGCCAGTACATGGTCTACCACGGGCAGCCGCGCATCCTGACCGAGATCGCCAGCGCCAACCTCGCCGATCCCTACGTCAATCCGGCCGGCCCGAACCGACCGCTCGGCCCGCAGCAGGCACGCACCAACTTCCCCGTGCCGTACGACTCCGGCGTCTGGCGCATCGGCGACATCGTCGAGTACGGCGAGATTGCGACCTTCGCCGCGCTCGAGAACGTGGCCAAGTACCGCACGCGGTGGCTCGAGAACTTCTACCGCGTGCATCGCGACTGGGTGAGCCGCGACGAGGCGCCCTACGCGTTCGTCGTCCCGGCCGGGCAGCGCGACCCGTTCGCGACCTACGAGCTGCTCGAGATCCTCGAGTTCGCCGAGGTCGAGATCCATCGCGCGCAGGCGGCGTTCACGGCCGGCGGGACGCGCTATCCGGCCGGTTCCTGGGTCATCCCGCTGGCCCAGCCCTACGGAGCGTTCGCGAAGACGATGCTGGAACGGCAGGTCTACCCCGATCTGCGCCGCTACCCGGGCGGTCCGCCGATTCCCCCCTACGACGTGACCGGGCACACGCTGGGCCTGCTCATGGGGGTCGACGTCGACCGGATCGACGAGCCGCTCGACCCCGGTCTCGACCTGGAGCGGGTCGGCGAAGTGCGGCCGGCGCGCACGCCGATGCCGCCGCGCCCGGGCTGGGCCTACGCAGTCGGCCCGGAGTCGAACGCCGGGTTCCTGGCCGCCGCGCGCCTGCAGGCAGCCGGAGTGCCGCTGTACCGCGCCGCGGAGGGCTTCAGGGCGGCGGGGCGGGAGTGGGCACCGGGGACCTGGCTGGTGCCGCCGGCGCCGCGAGCGACGCGCACCCTCGACCGCACCGCGGCGGAGACGGGCCTCGCCGTCCACGCCCTCGACGCCGCCCCGGAAGTGGGAGCCCACCGGCTGAAGGACGGGACCCGCATCGGCCTCTGGCGGGCCGCCAACAACATGCCCGGCGGCTGGATGATGTGGCTGTTCGAGCAGTACGAGCTCAACCACGCCGTCGTGTCGGCGCTGGACTTCGAGGGGGATCTGGCCGACAAGTACGACGTCATCGTCCTCCCGTCCGGCACCACCCGCAGGGCAATCGTTGAAGGGCTGCACCCGGCGCGCCATGACGAGTCGTGGCGCTGGGCGTACGGCGTGGGTCACGAGGGCTGGAGGAAGCTCGGCGCCTGGGTCGAGCAGGGCGGCACGCTCGTCGCGCTCGGCTCCGCCGTGGCGGGCACGCGCGAGCTCCTCGGGCTGCCCATCGAGCCGGTGCTGCCGGTGCGGGGGGCACGGCGAGCCACGGTCGCGCGACGGCGTCCCGCCCGGACGCCGCGGCCGGCCCGCGACGCCGAGCGGCAGCTCCGCGACGCGTTCCGGAGCCCTGCGGAGCTCGCCCGGACCCTGCGGGCCCGCGTCGTCGATCCGACGTCGCTCTTCTTCTCGCCGGGCACCCTGCTGAAGCAGGAGCACAACCCCCGTCATCCCGTCGGCTACGGCATGCCGGAGGAGTGGCCCGTCTTCTTCCGCTTCGACCAGGCCTACCGCTTGCTCCCGAGCTTCGAGACGCCGGCCGAGGTAGTGTCGCGCTACCCGGACGCGGACGACATGGTGGCCAGCGGCTGGCTGCTCGGGGACGAGTTCCTGCGCGAGCAGGCCAACGTGGTCTCGTTCGAGGTGGGCGACGGCAAGGCGGTCACGATGGGCAGCCAGGTCGCCTTCCGCACCCAGACCCGGGCGACGTTCAAGCTCCTCTTCAACGCCATCTTCCACGGCCCGGCGGAGCCGGTGACGGCAGCAGAGCTGGCGACCCTGCGGTAGCGCG
>JAPOYG010000451.1:2818-12268 GCA_026706755.1 Acidobacteriota bacterium | reverse complement strand
CCGCGTCTGCACGGCCATCGGCGCGACCGCGTCCGGGGGGCGCCTCAACCCTGCATCTCGCTCAGGGTGTCGGCCAGCAGCTTCATCCCGGCCTCCCAGCCCCTGCCCATCTCCGCCATCGCTCCCGCGAAGGCAGCGTGCTGCGCCTCGCTCGCCTCGTGCGGCGCCCAGGTGAAGCGCATCCGGGTCCGGCCTCCGTCGCTGTCGAGCGTCACCGTCGACAGGACCACGCGCGGCCAGTCCGGCAGCATGGGGTTCGCGATGACGTTCCAGTCCGGGTCGGAGACCGACTGCCGCCAGACGAGCCGCTCGGGCGCCGTCACCTCGGCGCACTCGAACCGCTGAAAGACGGAGTTACCGCCCATCCGCATCTCCACCAGCCAGAGACCGCCGGGCTCGAGGTCGGCGCGGTGGACCACCGTCTCCGCCCGCGGCCCGTACCAGCGGGCGAACAGCTCCGGCTCGGTCCACCCTCTCCACACCATCTCGCGCGGCGCATCGAAGGCGCGCTCCAGCGTGTAGGTCGACGTCTCGCTCATCTCGCGCTCCTTCTTCCCGCCTGCTTGGGCTGCCGTCGTCCCGAGAACCCGCGCGCAGGCCGGCACGAGCCGCCGGTGGAGGTCTGCGGCGGCTTCGCCTTCCCGGCCGAGCCGGGGATCCGACCCGCTCGGCGCGGCCCGTGGCGCGTCCGGTCTCCGACCGACGCGGCACGCGGCGCTCCGGTCGGCGCCGTACGCGAACGCGGGCCGACGTTCCCCAGCGGGACGCCGGCCCGTGATTGGTTCCGCCGAGACCGAGACGCCGGCTACGCGGCCAGCGGGTCGAGCGGCAGCCGACCGTTCGCGTGCCCGAGCGACTCGACCGGCACGCCCAGCTTGTCGAGCAGGCTGAGGTGCAGGTTCGCGAGCGGCGTGTCCGGCGAGTAGCGGACGTGCCGTCCGCCCGTGCCGGCGCCGCCGCCGGCGAGCAGGATCGGCAGGTTCTCGGAGGCGTGCGCGTTGCTGTCGGCCATGCCCGCCCCGTAGACGATCATCGAGTGGTCCAGCAGCGTGCCGTCCCCGTTCGGCGTCGCGGCCAGGCGGGCCAGGAACTCCGAGAAGAGCTGCACGTGGTACTGGTTGATCTTCGTCAGCTTGGCAAGCTTCGCGGGGTCGCGCTGGTGGTGCGAGATCGGGTGATGGGCGTCGGGGACGCCGATCTCGGCGTACGTCCGGCCGGTGATCTCGCGCCCCATCATGAACGTGGCGACGCGCGTCAGGTCCGTCTCGTAGGCGAGCGCCTGCAGGTCGAACATCAGCTTGGCGTGCTCGCCGAACGTGCCCGGAATCCCGGCCGGCTGATCGACCACGGGGAGCTCGCGCCCGCTCTGCGCCTCGGCCATCTGGATGCGGCGCTCGACGTCGCGGACGGCCTCGAGGTACTGCCGCAGCTTGGCGCGGTCGCCGGCCCCGAGCTCGCGCGACAGGGCCCCGGCCCGTTCGGTGACCGAATCGAGGAGGCTGGCGTCCTTCCGGAGCCGCGCCTTGCGGATGGCGGGGTCGGTGCTCCCACTGTCGCCGAAGAGGCGCTCGAACACCACGCGCGGGTCGTTCTCCATCGGGAGCGGCGTCGTGTCGCCGGCCCAGGCGATGGTGTTGGTGTAGGCGCAACTGAAGCCGTCGTCGCACGACCCGGCGAAGTCGCGCCCGTCGAGGGCCAGCTCGAGCGTGGCGAGCTGCGTCTCGCGCCCGAGGACGCGCCCCGCGAGCTGGTCCATCGAGACCCCGGCCGACAGGTCGGAGCCGTTGTCGGGCTTCGCCCCCACGCCGGTGAGGAAGCGCGTTGAGGAGCGGGCGTGCGGGCCCTCGCCGTCGACGCCGTGCATGCCCGACAGCACCTGGACGTGCCGGCGGAACGGCTCGAGCGGCTTCATGACGGTCGGGAAGTCGAACCCGGCCCCCTCGGTCCGCGGCGTCCAGTGGTTCATCATCATCCCGTTCGGGACGTAGACCACCCCGAGCCGCTTGACGGGCGCCGCCGCCGTGTTCCGAATGGCCGCGAACGCCGGCACCATGCCGTCGAGGAGCGGCAGGGCGAGCGACGCACCGAGTCCCCGCAACACGGTGCGACGGGGAATCGCCTTCCTGGTGATGATCATGACTCGGACCTCCGCATGCGGAACGGTGTGCTCTGCACGATACCGACGATGATGGACGACCAGCGGTAGTCGTCCGCGGCCGCGGCGCGCGTGATGGCGCGCACGGTCGGACGGTCGTAGTACTCCGGCCCCCGCCCGAGGGCGTACGCCAGGAGCTTCTCCGTCAGGGTTCCGACGAACAGCTCGCGGCGCTCGAGCAGCAGCGTCCGCAGCCCGGTCGGGCCTTCGAACGCCGTGCCGTCGGGAAGGTTGCCGGTGGCGTCGATCGGCCGATCGGTCTCTCCCGTCGCCCGCCACTTGCCGACGGCATCGTAGTTCTCAAGCGCGAGCCCGAGCGGATCCATCGGAGCGTGGCAGACCGCGCAGGCCGGGCTCTCCCGGTGGCGCTCCAGCCGGTCCCGCACCGTCGCGGCGCGGCCGTCCTCGCCGCGGTCCGGCAGATCGGGCACGTCGGCCGGCGGAGGCGGGGGCGGCGTCCCCAGGATGTTCGTCAGCACCCACTTGCCGCGCAGCACGGGCGACGTCCGGTTGGGGTACGAGGTCACCGTGAGGAGGCTCCCGTGCCCGAAGATGCCGCCCCGCCGCTCGGCCGTCGCCGGGTCGAGCTCGACGCGCCGGAAGCGGCTGCCGTAGACGCCGGGGATGCCGTAGTGCCGCGCGAGCCGCTCGTTGACGAACGTGTAGTCGGCACCCAGCAGATCGAGGATGCTGCGGTCCCCGTCGATGAGGCTCTGGACGAAGAGCTCGGTCTCCCGGAGGAAGGCCTCCCGCAGGTTCTCGTCGAACTCGGGGAAGACGAGGGCGTCGGGCACGGCGCCGCGCAGGTTGCGCAGGTAGAGCCATTGTCCGGCGAAGTTGCGGACGAGCTCGCCGGCGCGCGGGTCGGCCAGCATCCGCCGGGCCTGCCGGGCGAGCACCTCCGGGTCGTTCAGCCGGCCCTCCTCGGCGAGGGCGAGCAGCTCGTCGTCCGGGCCGGTCGACCAGAGGAAGTAGGACAGCCGCGACGCCATCTCCAGGTCCGTCAGCGCGTAGGCGGTGGCGGGCTCCGTGTCGAGGGGATCGCGCTCGACGCGGAAGAGAAAGTCGGGCGCGATCAGCACGCGCTCGAGCGCGAGCTGGATGCCGGCGTCGAAGCTGCCGGCGTCGAAGCTGCCGCCGCCCCGGCCCGCGCGATAGAAGTCCATCAGCGTGGCGAGGTCCGCGGCGTCGATCGGGCGCCGGTAGGCCCGCCGCGCCAGCGACGTCAGGATCTCGCGGGCGCAGGCTTCCTCGTCCTCGGGGGCCGCGCTCGCCGGGCGGCAGGTGAAGAGCGCTCGCCGGGCCGGCGTGTCGCCGGGTCCGGTGCTGGAGTAGGGCCCCCCGACGGCGACGTGGTCGACGGCCGCGTAGCCGTCCCGCATCTCGTTGACGGCCACCGCGAAGATGCTCTGGCGCGGCTGGAGCACTCCCTCCGGCTCCGTGTAGCGCCGGACGAACGCCACGCTCACCACGTGCGGGCCGGCCGTGGCCTGGAAGCGCGCCCGCATGTTGGCGTCGGCGTAGAGCATGTACTCTTCCCACTCCGGGTCGCCGAACTGGTTGCCCGCGTAGCTGGCCGGCGCCTGCACCCCCTCCGGCTCCTTGCCGCCGAAGACGAACGTCCGGACGAGCGCGCCGTCGAGCCGGACCTCCAGCTCGTGGCGCGACCCCATGCCGCGGACGTAGTTCACGTAGTTCCGGTGCAGCCGGATCTCCACGTCGTACTCGCCGTCGACCGGGAAGTAGTGGCGGATGCCGATGCCGCCGCGGGATCCGAACGGCACGTCCTCGCTCACCCGATCGTCCTGCACCAGGAGGATCGGCACCTTGTAGGTTTCGGTGCCCGGGCCGAGCGGCGTCTCTCCGACCGCCAGACGGCCGATCTTGCGCGCCGCCGAGAGGTACCGCTCCATCAGGGCCGGCGAGACCGTCAGGACGTCGGCCATGTTGTCGAAGCCGTACTCGTCGATGTCGTCCGCCGGCAGGAGTGTCGCCACGTCGACGTCGAGCGACAGGAGGTCGCGAATGGCGTTGGCGTACTCGGCGCGGTTGAGGCGGTGGAAGGCCTCCGTGCGCCCCGGATTCGGGTGCGCGGCGGCGTAGCGGTCGATCTCGCCTTCGAGCCACCCGGCCAGAGCGTCGTAGGTGGCGACGCCGGGACGCGGCCGGCCCACCGGTGGCATCGTCCGCGTCCGGAGCTTCGTGACGACCTTCTCCCAGAGCTCGGCGTGCGGCCCCACCTGCGACAGATCCAGCGCGTCGAGCGTCAGGCCGGCGGTCAGCAGGCGGTCGTTGTGGCAGGTGACGCAGTAGCGCCCGATCGTCTGCTGCAGAAGCTGGGCGTCGGCTTCTGCAGGCGCCGCGTGCGCGGCTTCGGCGGGAACGGCCTGCGCGGCGGCCGGCGGCGCCCACGCGAGCGCGCCCGCGATCAGGAGGGCCGCGCCGAGGATCGACGACCGCTGGCCGGGCATGAGGATCATCCTTGTAACTGCTCCGCCGGCTGCACGGGTAACCGCAGGGCGAGCCTGAGCGTATCACAGCCTGGGCGCGGCCCGCAGTCTGCGGTAGCATAGCGGCATGCTCCAGCGATACTCGGCGGCGAAACGCTTCGCGGCCCTCGTCACGATGGCCCTCCTGCCCGCGACGGCGGCGGTCGCTGACGCCGGGGCGGAGCCCGACCTGATCGCCGCCGTGCGGGCTGGCGATGCTGCCGGTGCGCGGACCCTGCTCGCCGCGGGAGCGGACGTGAACGCGCCGCAGGGCGACGGGGCGACGGCGCTCCACTGGGCGGCCCACCGCAACGACCTCGACGCTGCGACGCTGCTCATCGCGGCCGGCGCGGACGTCGACGCCGCCAACGCGCTCGGGGCGACTCCCCTGTGGCTGGCCGCGACGAACGGCAGCACGGCGCTCGTCGAGCGCCTGCTCGAGGCCGGCGCGGACCCGAACGTGGCGCTCCGGATGGGCGAGACGCCGCTGATGGGAGCCGCGCGGAGCGGCAGCGGGCCGGTTGTCGCGCGGCTCCTGGCCTACGGCGCCGATCCGAACCGGGCCGAGCGCGAGCGCGGGCAGACGGCCCTGATGTGGGCGGCGGCCGAGCGCCACGCCGGCGTGGTCCGCCACCTGGCCGCCCACGGCGGCGACGTCCACGCCCGCTCGCGGGTCTGGCACCAGCTCGAGAACACCGCCGGCAACACCAACCCCCGGGGCAACTTCCGGATGGCCCACGGCGGCTCGACGCCGCTGCTCTTCGCCGCCCGCAACGGCGACACGGAGACGGCGCGCGCCCTCGTTGCCGCCGGCGCCGACTTCAACGACACCGCGGCGGCCGGGACGAGCGCCCTCGTCGTCGCCGCCCACAGCGGCCATGGCCCGCTGGCCACGTACCTCCTGCAGCAGGGCGCCGACCCGAACGCAGCGGGCGCCGGCTACACCGCGCTTCACGCGGCGATCCTCAGGAGCGACGTCGCGCTGGCGGAAGCCCTGCTCGACCACGGCGCCGACGTCAACGCGGCGGTCGACCGGGGCACGCCGGGCCGCCGGTTCAGCGCGGACTTCAGCATACGCCACCAGGCGGTGGGCGGGAACGCGTTCTGGCTCGCGGCCCGCTACGGCGAAGTGGAGATCGCCCGCCTCCTGGCCGAGCGCGGAGCCGACCCGCACGTCGCACCCGGAAACCGCGTGTCGTCCCTCATCGCGGCGATGGGCGTCTCGCAGATCCCGCAGGAGAACCGGCGCAACCAGGTCGACGCGCCGGAGATCGACCGGGCGGACATGGAGCGGCTGACCCTTGACCTTGCGAGCCTCGTCCTCGACCTGGGCGTGGACGTGAACCGTCGCGACGAACGCGGCAACACGGCGCTGCACGACGCCGTGCGCACCGGCTTCGCGTCCGTCGTCGAGCTGCTCGCGACCCACGGCGCCGATCTCGACGCGATGAACGATCGCGGGCAGACGCCCCTCACCCTCGCCGAGTCGCGCCTGCCGATCCCCGGGACCAACGGCCTGCGGGCGACCCAGCCCGAGCTCGCGGCGCGGCTCCGGGAGCTGGGCGCCGACGATTGACGATGCGGATGCCGCCGGGCGGCGCCTCGTGCGTCCGGGTCGCCGTCGCCGCCGCGGCCGTCGGTCTGGCCGGGAGCTGGATTCCCGGCCAACCCGCGGGCCGCCTTCACGCGGCCGGCGCACAGCCTCCGCCGGCCGCGCCCGAAGCGGTGCGCAGCCTCGTCGATCGCTATTGCGTCGCCTGTCACAACGAGCGCCGGATCGCCGCGGGCGGCGAGCCGCCGTCGGTGCTCGACGCGCAGATCCGGGCGGCGGGACTGGCACTGGACACGGCCGACGCCGAGCATCCGCAGAGGGACGCGGAGCGGTGGGAGCGCGTGATCGCGCGACTCCGGGCGGGCTCGATGCCGCCGGCAGGGCGTCCGCGGCCCCGCCGGGAGGAAGCGCGCGCGGTCGCGAGCTGGCTGGAGACGCGCCTCGACGAGGCGGCGGCGCGGGACCCGGACCCGGGCCGCACCGGCTCGCTGCATCGCCTGAACCGCACCGAGTACGGCAACGCGATTCGGGACCTCCTGGCGCTCGAGGTCGACGTGGCGGCGCTGCTGCCCGGGGACGAGACGTCCGACACGGGGTTCGACAACAACGCCGAGGTTCTCTCCATCTCGACTGCGCAGCTCGAGCGATACCTGTCGGCGGCTCGGAAGATCTCGCGCCTCGCCACCGGCGTCCTGACCGCGCCCGACTTCGCGCGCTTCGAGAACTCGGTGCTGCTGACGCAGGTGGACCGGCAGAGCGAGGACCTGCCGCTGGGCTCGCGCGGCGGCCTCGGCGCCACCCACCACTTTCCCGCCGACGGCACCTACATCTTCCGCATCGGGCTGACCACCAACTGGCAGGACTACGTCCGCGGCATGGGGCGCCGGAGCCTCCTCGACCTGCGCATCGACGGGCGGCTCGTGCGGCGCTTCACGGTGGGGGGCGAGGCGCCGGGCACGCCGGCCCCCACGACGTGGTCGCCGGCGGAGGCGGGCGACCCCGAGTGGGAGCGCTACGTCCGGGAGTCGGCCGCCCACCTAGAGGTCCGCGCCGAGGTGGAGGGCGGGCCGCACGCCGTCGGCGTCTCCTTCGTCCGCAACCGCTGGGAGCCCGAGGGGCCGCTGCAGCCGGTCATGAAGGGTGCGGTCCTGTCGAACGACGAGAAGTACCACGGGAACCCCGAGGTCCAGGCCCTGACCATCGAAGGCCCCTACGACGGCGCGGTGCCCGACGACACGCCAAGCCGGCGGCGCATCTTCGTGTGCCGGCCCGCCGCCCCGTCCGGGGGCGAGGCGTGCGCACGGCGCATCCTGTCGCGGCTGGCCCGCCTCGCCTACCGCCGGCCCCCCATGGACGCCGACGTCGAGACGCTGCTCGACTTCTTCCGGGCGGGCCGGGCGAAGACGGAAGGCGGCTTCGACACCGGCATCCAGCTCGCCCTCGAGCGGCTGCTCGTCGATCCCGACTTCCTGCTGCGGGTGCACGAGGAACCGCCCGGGGCGGCGCCGGGGCAGGCGTACGCGCTGCCCGACCTCGAGCTCGCCTCGCGCCTGTCGTTCTTCCTCTGGAGCAGCATTCCCGACGAGGAGCTGCTCGACCTGGCCGAGCGCGGCGAGCTGACCGATCCCGCCGTCCTGCGCGGCCAGGTGCGGCGCATGCTCGCCGATTCCCGCAGCGCGGCGCTGGTGAGCGACTTCGCGGCGCAGTGGCTGCACCTGCGGAACCTCGACGAGGTACGGGCCGAGCCCTCGATCCATCCCGACTTCGACCAGGACCTGGTGGAGGCCTTCCGGCAGGAGACGGCGCGGTTCATCGCCAGCACCATCGACGAGGACCGCAGCGTCCTCGACCTCCTCGGGGCCGACTACACCTACGTGAACGAGCGGCTGGCGAAACACTACGGCATTCCCGGGGTCTACGGCAGCCGGTTCCGGCGCGTGAGCCTGCCCGACCTCGAGCAGCGGGGCGGGCTGCTGGGCCACGGCTCGCTGCTGTCGCTGACGTCGTACCCGCACCGGACCTCGCCGGTGCTGCGCGGACGCTGGCTGCTCGAGACCATCTTCGGAACGCCGCCGCCCGGCCCGCCGCCCGACGTGCCCCCGCTTCCCGAGCGCGGGGAGGGCGACGCGCCGGCGTCGATGCGCGAGCGCCTCGAGCTGCACCGCCGCAACCCCGCGTGCGCGAGCTGTCACCGGAGCATCGACCCGCCGGGCTTCATGCTGGAGCACTACGACGCCATCGGGCGGTGGCGGACGGCCACGGAGACGGGTCATCCCGTCGACGCCGCGGGGACGCTGCCGAACGGGGTGACGGCGCGGGGCCTCGCCGGGCTGCGGGGCCTGCTGCTCGAGGAGCCCGAGCAGTTCGTGGGCACGCTCACCGAGCGGCTGCTGGCCTACGCCCTCGGGCGGCAGTTGCGCCACTACGACCGGCCGACGGTGCGCCGCATCGTCCGCGACGCTTCCGCGGAGGGCTATCGCTGGTCTTCCGTCGTTCTCGGGGTCGTCGAGAGCCCGGCGTTCCGGATGCGGCGCGCGGCGGAGTGACGGAGGCGGGACCGTGAGGCGAGTCCATCGTCCGGGGCGAGTGGACTCGAGCGCGATCGGCGGAGCACGAGCCGACGAGAGGACCGACATGAAAGGCACCAGCTTCTTCACTGCGAGGCCCCTTCCCCGCCGGACCGTCCTGCGCGGAGTGGGCGCGACCGTGGCGCTGCCGTTTCTCGACGCCATGGCGCCCGGCGTGTCGGCGCTGGCGCGCGCCGCTGCGCGGCCGGTCCGCCGCTTCCAGGCGATCTTCGTGCCGAACGGGATGGCGATGGAGCACTGGTCGCCGGCGGCGGCAGGGCGCGGCTTCGAGCTGACGCCGATTCTCCAGCCCCTGGCCCCGTTCCGCGACCAGATGCTCGTCTTCTCGGGGCTGAACGCGTCGTGGACCTACGTGCACGCCGGCGCGTCGGGCTCGTTCCTCACCGGCACGCGGCGCGGCGGCACGTCGGAGACCGACGTGGTGGCCGACACGTCGATCGACCAGATGCTCGCGAGCGAGTTCGGCGCCTCGACGCCGCTCGCCTCGCTCGAGCTCTCGATCGACAAGGAGGCCAACGCCGGGCAGTGCACGTCCGGCCTGAGCTGCGCGTACACCCAGACCATCTCGTGGCGCACGCCCACCATGCCGCTGCCGATGGAGAACAACCCGCGCGCGGTGTTCGAGCGGCTGTTCGGCGACAGCGGCTCGACCGACCCCGCCGTGCG
>JAPOYG010000451.1:0-2622 GCA_026706755.1 Acidobacteriota bacterium | reverse complement strand
CGGGGCGTGCCGTCCACGTTCGAGGAGCACGTCGAGCTGATGTTCGACCTGCAGTTCCTGGCCCTCCGGAGCGACATCACGCGGGTGGCGACCTTCATGCTCGGCCGGGAGCAGAGCACGCGGACCTATCCCGAGGTGGGCGTCTCCGATCCCCACCATCCGCTATCGCACCACGGCAACGATCCGGCCCTCATCGCCCGGATGTCGAAGGTGAACGCGTATCACGCCGCCCTGACGTCGAGGTACCTGGAGCGGCTGCGGGCGACGCCCGATGCCGACGGGTCGATGCTGGACAACATGGCCATCGTCTACGGCACGTGCATGTCGAACAGCACGCGGCACGCGGGCAACAACGTGCCCCTCCTGGTGCTCGGCGGCGCCGGAGGGCGGCTCCGGGGCGGGCGGCACCTCGTGTACGACGGGACCTCGCACGCCAATCTCCTGCTGACCCTGATGGACAAGCTCGACTTCCCACTCGAGCGGGTGGGCGGCAGCACCGGCGCGTTGCCGATCGACGAGATCGAGACGCTGTCGGAGGTGTAGGAGTCACGAATGGCGAGCCTCTTCCGCTGCGGGTTGCTGCTGGCGCTGGCGGCGACCCACGCCGCCGCGGCGCCTCCCGAGGCCCGGCTCGCCGACGCTGCGCGGCGCGCCGATTGGGCCGCGGTCCGGACGCTGCTCCAGGAGGGCGGGGACGTCGACGGCCGCCAGGGCGACGGCACGACCGCGCTCGTCTGGGCGAGCTACCACGACAATCGCGAGATCGCCGACCTGCTGATTGGCGCGGGGGCCGACGTCGATGCCGCGAACGACCTCGGCGTCACCCCGCTCTGGGCCGCGTGCGAGAACGGCAGCCCGGCCATGGCCGAGGCCCTGCTCGCGGCGGGGGCCGACCCGAACCGGGCGCTGCCGTTCGGGGAGACGCTCCTCATGACGGCGTCCCGGGCCGGCAACGCCGACATCGTCGGCCGGCTCCTCGACGCAGGGGCCGAGGTCGACGCGGCCACCGCGGCGGGCGCCTACGGCGAGCAGACCGCGCTCATGTGGGCGGTCGCGCAGGGACACGCGGCGGTGGTGGAGGTGCTCCTGGCCCACGGGGCCGACGTGGGCGCGCGCACGACCGTGTTCACCGAGACCGTCAAGACCATCCCCACCTACGCGAACTACGGCCTGCAGTGCGTGCCGCGGGAGGAGTGCTACATCACCGAGATCCCGAGCGGGGGATTCACTCCGCTGCTGTTCGCGGCCCGCGGGGGCGACCTCGCCGCGGCGCGGCTGCTCGTTGCGGCGGGCGCCGACGTGAACGTGTCGACTCCCGAGGGGGCCGGCGCGCTGGCCGTCGCGGCCCTCAGCGGCAACGGCGCCGTCGCCGCGTTCCTGCTCGCGAGCGGCGCCGACCCCAACGCGGCCGGGGGCGGCTACGCACCGCTGCACGCGGCGATCCTGCAGCGCGACCCCGTGCTGGCGGAGGCGCTGTTGTTGGCGGGCGCCGACCCGAACGCCCGCGTCTCGGCCTCGACGCGCTACACGCGCGACAGCGCGGACTTCTTCTTCCCCCCGTGGTACGTGGGGGCGCCGGCCTACTGGTTGGCCGCGCGGCACCGCGAGGCCGGCCTCATGCGCCTCCTCGCCCGCCACGGCGCCGACCCCCTCGCCACGCACGCCCCGCGGTACTGGACCCGCGACCCGGGGACCGCGGCGGGACGGATGTGGCTCGAGGAAGGGGAGACGACCGCCCTCCTGGCGGCGGTCGGCCTGGGAGGCCCCGATCCTCTCTGGGCGGTGGACCACCGCGCGCGGGTCGCGGAAGCGACGGAGCTCGGGCAGGGACCCGATCCGGCCGCGCTCGAGGCCGCCACGCTGGAAGCGGTCCGGGCGGCGGTCGAGACGGGCGCCGACGTGGACACGGCCGACGCGCGCGGGCGGACCGCGGTCAGGGCGGCCCTCGACGACGGCTTCGACGACGTCGTCGCGTTCCTCGTCGAGCACGGGGCCGCGCACCCGTTCGACACCTTCGACGCGCCGCGCAGTGAGCGTTAGGTAAGGAGTTCCGCGGCGCCAGGAGTCTGCGCCGCAGAACCGGCGATGCGCAAGAGCCCCGCGCGCGCTGACTCCCAGACGCACCCGTCAGGGCGCGCAGACGCGGCCGCGGTCGCCCCTCGATCGCGGCCGCGTCGTCGGACTTTGCCCGCGCGGCCTACTGGCGGGTGAACGTCAGCGTCCCGGTATCGTTGACCGGGGGCTGGCACGACTCGTTGGTCGTCCAGTTGGCCATCAGCATCGTTGCGTCGAACGACGTGACGGACACCGCGAGCCCGCAGTTCGGGTTGCCGAAGTAGGGATGGAACGCTTCCGCGAAGCCGAAGGTGAGCTCGGCCGTCGTGCCCGTCGCCGAGCCCGTGACCGGACCGGCGAGCGGAACCGCGGCCGGAGCCCCGAGGGCCACGAGGCTGGCCGGCATCGGGGCCGACCAGTTGCCGGTCACCGTGTCGCCGTCCTGCGTCAGCTCGGCCATGCCGTCGCCCGCTACCAGGGCGCCTGCGAACGTGCCCGCCCAGGTGCCGGTCAGCGTCGGATCGTCGGTGGGCGACGTCGGGGAGTCGCCGCGGCAGCCGGCGGCCA
>JAPOYG010000322.1 GCA_026706755.1 Acidobacteriota bacterium | reverse complement strand
CGTGCCTTCATTTGCACCCTCGCGTTGTCCGGACCCTGGTGAATCGCCGCCCCCGCGGGCGGGCCGGAGGCGGTCGCCCGCCGGCCGACCGCACACTATATCGTACGCCGCCGGCGGGCCTGCGGCGCTGGCGCGCCCTTGCGGCGCGTTGCGCGTCTGCGCGGGCACGGAGTCGTGCGTCGCCGGTTCCACGGCGCAGACCAGGCGCGCCCTGACGGGCGCGCTGGGAGTCCGCGCGGGCGCGGCGTGCCGAATCGCCGTTCTGCGGCGCGGACTCCTAGCGTCCGTCGATGAGGTTGCCCAGGCCGCCGAGGTGGTCTAGCACGGACCCCTCGCCCTGCCGTCGCCCGCCGGTCTGAGGCGCCGCCTGGTAGATGCGGTCGGCCAGCCGGCTGAGCGGCAGCGACTGCAGCCAGACCCGGCCGGGACCGGAGAGCGTCGCGAAGAAGATGCCCTCGCCCCCGAACAGCGCCGTCTTGATTCCGCCGACGAACTGCACGTCGTAGCTGACCCTCGGTTCGAGCGCCACGAGGCAGCCGGTATCGACGCGCAGCGTCTCGCCGGCGGCGAGCTCGACCAGCTTGACGGACCCGCCGGCGTGCACGAACGTCAGTCCGTCGCCCTCGAGCCGCTGCATGATGAAGCCCTCGCCGCCGAACAGGCCGACGCCGATCTTCTTCTGGAACGCGATGCCGATCGACACGCCCTTGGCGGCGCAGAGGAAGGCGTCCCGCTGGCAGACGAGCTCGCCGCCGATCGCGGCCAGGTCCATCGGCAGGATCTTCCCCGCGTACGGGGCGGTGAACGCGACCCGGTGCAGGCCGGGGCCCTGGTTCGTGAACACCGTCATGAACAGGCTCTCGCCGGTGAGCAGCCGCTTGCCGGCGCCCAGGAGCGTCCCGACGATGCCCGACTGCCGGCGCTCGCTGCCGTCGCCGAAGACGGTCTCCATGCGGATCCCGGACGTCATGTACATCATTGCCCCGGCCTCGGCCACCGCGCTCTCGCCGGGATCGAGGGCCACCTCGACGAACTGCATCTCCGTGCCCTCGATGCGGAAGTCGATCTCGTGCGCCGCCCGGCCCGGGGGGCTCGGCACCGGCGCGGCGACCGCCGGCACCAGGGCGTCGGCGAGCTGCGGGACCTCGCGCAGCTGCGTCCAGCCGCTCAACCCCGCGGTGAACACGTGGGTCTCGCCGCCGATGCTGCCGTGGCGCAGCATCGATTCGACCTCGGAGCGAGGGATCGGTCCGATCTGATTGCCGTGCGGCGCCACGTACCACTGCTGCTCGCTCATCGGATCCTCCTCCGGTCCGGCCGTCCTCCGTGAGACGGAGCTCGGCTCGCGCCAGTTCCTCCTACGCGCCCCCGACGACCAGCAGGGCGAAGATGGCGGCGTTGATCGCGTGCGACGCGAAGCAGAGCGCGCAGGCGACGCGGATCACGAACAGCAGCGACCACGTCAGGTACGCCCCCAGGCCGACGGTGACGAGAGCCGCCGCGAGCCACGCCATCCGCATCCGCGCGTCGTCGAGGGCGCCGCTCGGCGCGCCGACGAGCAGGGTGGCGTAGTAGATCTGGCCGAGGAGCGAGTTGGGCACGCCGAAGACGCGGGCCGCCGGGGTGAAGACGATCGACGCGCACGTCGCCTCGCCCAGCCGGCAGAAGGGAGGGATCCAGCGCGCATCCGGCCGCATCCAGCGGTAGGCGACCGCCGTGAAGTACGACGAGATCAGCAACCCCGCCGCGGCCAGGCCCGCCACGGCAACGGTCAAGGCTCGGTCTCCGTCCCCGCCGGCACCACGTCCCCGAGCCGCCACGCGCCGAGCACGCGCCGGCAGGTGCAGAAGCGGCCGAGGTGGCAAGCGGCCAGCTCGGTGGCGGTGAACGCGAGCCGCGGCTCGGCCCCGCGGTCGAGCGCGCCGACTCCCAACGTGACGTGCGGTTCGAAGCGGTCGCCCGCCGCCCGGGTGCGAAACCGCGTGACCCACTCGATGTCCCCGCCGCGGGGCGGCTCGCCGTCCGCGACGAAGGCGTCGCCGGCGGGGCCCCACCCGTCCGCCGGCGGCGTGGCGTGGGGCGCGAGGCAGGCCAGGAGGCGCTCGTGCAGCGCGCGGAGCGCCGTCCCTCCCTCGACCGAGAGGCTGGTGGTCGTGCGGCCGCGCTGCAACCCCGCGCCCCGGAGTGCGATCGGCGGCGTTCGGGAAGCGACGCGGCCCAGCCGCGGGAGGACGACGGGCATGTCGGCGTCCCGGACGAACTGCTGCACGAGCGTGACGTGCGGCAGGTGGGTCGCATCGAAGGCGAAGCCCGCCGGCGGAGCCTGGAGTCGAGCGTTCAGTCGGCCGACGGCCCGGGCCGCGGGGCCGGGGAGCAGGAGCGCGACGTCGAGCGCGAGGAGCCGCGCCATCCTCCCGGCCGTCCCTACGCCCGTACCGCACGGACGGGCCGGCCGCAGGGGGCGGCGGTCGTCCGCTCGCGGGGCGCCCGCACCGGTCGCCACCCGTCCCGCAGCAACTCGGCCTGGATCGCGACCGTGCCCAGATAGCGGGCGGAGTAGTCGGGGAAGTCGTGCACGACCCGCCGGCCGTCCGGATGGCGGACGACGATGCGATGGCCGCGCAGGGCCGGAGCCGTGCGCACGGTGAGACGCTCCGCGCGGCCGAACCGTCGTCTCGCGAAGTGAACCATCTCTGGGAGACGTATCGGCCGCCGCGCGCCGGGCTTCAGGGACCGGCGGGAGCGGGCCGGCAACGCACCCGGGGGAGCGGTGCCGCTCACCGGGCGAGGGGCTTCGTACGGTACGGCCGCAGGTGCCACTCGAGGAACGTCCAGATCCGGTTCCAGGAGTCGCGCTGGTGCGGGCTGTCCACCCTCCGGTACCCGTTCTCGCGGTCGACGCGGCGGTTGAAGCGGTGTCCGCCCCCGAACTCGTCGACGGGCGGGTCGCGGTAGATGCGCGTCTCCGCGAGGTCCGGCTTCAGGTACTCGAGGGCGTGGATGAGCTGCTGCGACTCGACGAAATTGACGTCCCGGTCGTTGTCCGCGACGTGCACGAGGAGCGGCGTCCGGAGGCGGTCGACGTGGTAGAGCGGCGAGCGCTCGATGTACACGTTCCGCCGCGCGTACACCGGACCGCCGATGCGCGGCTGCTTGACGAAATGGCGGGCGTAGCGGGGGCCCTTGTAGGAAAGGCGGAAGACCAGGTTGGTGACGGGGACGAGGGCCGCCGCGGCCCGGAACGACGTCTGGTCGCGGAAGACCGAGTGGAGCGCGATGAAGCCCCCGTGGCTCCACCCGATTACGCCCACCCGCTCCGGATCGACGTGCGGGAGCTCGGCCCGCAGGTAGTCCAGGGCCGTCAGGCAGTCGTCGACCTCGTAGCCTCCGTAGTCGATCGCCTCGTGATGGCGTCGCCCGTAGCCCGTGCTGCCGCGGTATTCCGGCGCCAGCACGACGTAGCCGCGGTCGACCGCTTCCCTGACGAACGGGAAATACGACGGATCGAAGTCTCCGTGCACCCCGCCGTGGATCCAGATGAGCGCCGCGTGGCCCCGGTCCCCGCGCAGCTCGAGCGGCTCGAACAGGTAGAAGGGAATGTCCAGATCGTCGATGCGGCTGCGGTAGCTGAGCTTGCGGACCCGGAGGACGCCTTCGCTCAGTGTCTGCAGGGTGCGATCGCGGCGGAGCTTGCGCGCCCGGTCGAGCTCGTACCGGTCGACGTCGGACTGCGCGGCGGCGGCAGGCTCCGGGGCGCTGCCCGCCGGGGCCGCCTCCGCGCCGCCGAGGATGCCGGGGCAGAGGACCGCGACGCCGGCCACGGCCGCGAGCGCCGCCAACCCGTCGCAGGCTCCGGGTCGGCCCCAGCCCCACCGTCCCAGGAGCTTGCGCCGCGGCACTCCACTTCGTTGACGTTCTGCGGCGCGAGCTCCCGGGCATGAGCGAAGCATCTGAGGTCCCTTCCGGGCCTGCGGCAGAGCTTGCCGGGCCCGTTCGAGGCCGGCGCGGGCCGGCACACCGCGTGGGCGCAGGGCGGCATTATAGTAGGGTTGCCTCGCCCGGAGGTCGCAGCCCGCGCGGCCCGGCTCACGACGGCCGCGGCCGCATCAGCGCGGCGAGCGTCCCGGTAAGGCGTTCGTTCTGCGCCTCCGTGCCCACCGTGATCCGCAGCGCGTCGGCGAGGCGCGGCTCGTCGAAGTAGCGGACCAGGATGCCGCGTGAGCGGAGGCCGTCGTACAGCCGTCTGGCGTCACCGCCGGGCGGACGGGCGAGCAGGAAGTTCGCCTGGCTCGGCCAGACGTGGAACCCGAGCCCGGCGAGGGCGGCGGCCAGCCGGCTCCGTGCCTCCCGGATGCGGGCCACCGTGCCGCGGGTGTGGTCGACGTCGCGCATGGCGGCGGCACCGACGCGCGCCGCGACGGCGTCGACGTTGTAGCTGTCCTTGACCTTGGCGAGCCCCGCGAGGAGCCGCGGCTGGGCGACGGCATACCCGAGGCGCAGGCCCGCGAGCCCATGGCTCTTCGAGAGCGTGCGCAGCACGACGACGCGGTCCGAGCGCCGGACGAGATCGAGGGCCGTGCGGTCCGCGAACTCCGCGTACGCCTCGTCGACGACGAGCACCCCGTCGAGTTGCGCGGCCAGGGCCTCGAGGGCGTCGGGGGGCGCCGCGGTGCCGGAGGGGCTGTTGGGGTTGGCGACGATGGTGAGCTCGGCCGCGGCGCACGCGAGGGCGTCCACCGGCAGCGCGTAGGCGTCGTCGAACGGCACCTCGACGACCGGCGCCTCCTGCATCGCGGCCAGTGTCCGGTAGAGGACGTAGGTCGGGACGGGGTACGCGACCGCGCGGCCGGGGGCCGCGACGGCGCGCATCAGCATCGTCAGCAGATCGTCGCTGCCGTTGCCGGCCAGGATCCATCCCGGCTCCACGCCGAGCACCGTCGCGGCGCTCTGCCGAAACTCGTCGGCCGCGGGGTGCGGATAGCGCCGCAGCAGCTCCGCGTCGATCGCCCGTAGCGCTTCCAGCGCGCGCGGGCTGGGCGGATAGGCGTTCTCGTTGGTGTTGAGCTTGACGACGTCCCGCTGGTCCGGCTGCTCGCCCGGCACGTAGCCGTCGAGAGCGTCGATCGCCGGTCGGAAGAGCGACATGCGGAACGCGGCCATTGTAGCCCGCCATTCGTCGCCGCGACCGCAGGTCGCGCTGCGGCCTCCGCCCGGCGCCCGACCGACCCTGCCGGGAGTCTGCACCGTTCTCCGGCGCGGACTCCCGGCGGCGATGGGGCTGGAATCTGCGGGGCCGGCCTATATATGCTGTGGGCGAGCTTGGTGCGCCGCCGCGGCGGCGACTCGGACCGGACATGGGCGGCTCGCGCCAAGGAGTCGCACGGGTGCAAGGAGGTCGAGCATGCGTCGTTTCGTCACCCCGCGCGCGGCAGTAGCCATGGCGGCCTGCCTGGTGGGAGTCGCCCTGGCCGGCGCCGCTTCCGCCCAGGAGCTCGGCCTGATCTATGCGGCGGTCATCGATCAGACCGGCCAGCCCGTGACCGACCTCACGCCCGAGGAGTTCCAGGTCAACGAGGACGGGAACGCCGCCAACGTCGTGTCGGCCGACGTCGGGGCCGAGCCGATGAAGATCGCGTTGCTGGTCGACAACGGGCGCCGGATCAGTCGCGGGCAGGCGATCAATCCCCTCCGCGACGGCGTGGCTGCGTTCATCGAGAACATTCCCGCCGAGCACGAGATCGGCCTGTTCACGATCGGTGGCCAGATTCAGCGACGGGTCGGCTTCACGACCGACCGGGGCGAGCTGCTCGAGGAGGCCGCGGACATCCACGTCGACAACGCCGGCAGCGTCCGCTTCATCGACGGGGTCCGGGAGACCTGGGACCGCCGGTACGAGGGCGACGAGGCGTGGCCCATCTTCGTCGCCGTCCTGACCGACGCCCTCGAGTCGAGCGCGTTCATGAACGAGGACCGCTTCATGGGCTGGATCGACCAGTTGCGCGCCGGTGGCGTGACGGTGCATTCGGTGCTGTGGCGCTCGCGCGGGGCGGGGTTCGCCGGGCAGGTGGCGACCGGCTTCGCCATCAACCTGGCCGAGAACACCGGCGGCCGCTACACGCAGATAGCGGCGGCGACCGCTTTCGAGGACAATCTGCGGCAACTGGCGACCGACATGGCCACCCACTGGGAGCAGGCGTCGATTCGCTACCGCGTGATCTACGAGCGCCCCGATCCGGCGGGACAGAGCGTGTCCGTGAGCGTCACGCGCCCCGGGGTCAACCTGCAGCTCTTCGGCGACCGGAGCATGCCGTAGCCGGCGAGGATCTTGCACGCGAGGATCGTGCATAGAAAGGCGACAGCGAACCGTTCGTGGAGCGGCGCATCGATCCACCGGCTTCAGCGACCGGGCCCTCCGGCGGCCCGGACGCCTTCCAGGAGAGGGGTAGGACTCATGGCGAATCGACTCCGCGGCTTGAGAGCGTGGATGGTCGTGGCCGCGACCGTCGCGTGCATCGCGTTGGCCGGCGTCGCGTCGGCCCAGGAGCAGCGCGTGGCCTACGTGCAGGTCGTCGACCAGCAGGGACAGCCGGTCACCGACCTCGCGCCCGAGGAGTTCCAGGTGGCGGAGGACCGGGTCCCGGGCCGGGTGGTGTCGGCGCGGATCGGCACGGACCCGATGCGGGTCGCGCTGCTCGTCGACAACGGGGAGGCGATGCGCGCGGGCCAGGCCGAGAATCCGATGCGCGACGCGGTCGCCGGGTTCATCGAGGCGCTCCCGCCCCGGCATCTCGTCAGCCTCTCCACGATCGGCGGCCAGATTCGTCAGGTCGTCGACTTCACGACGGACCGCGGGGAGCTCGTCGAGGAGGCGAGGGGGCTCTTCACGGATGAGACCGACGGGGTCCGCTTCGTCGACTCGATCCGCGAGACGCTCGAGCGCCGCTACGACGAGGACGAGATGTGGCCGGTCTTCGTCGCCCTGATCACCGATTCCGGGGAGGCGAGCGCGTTCCTCAACGAGCGCCGCTACCGGCGCTTCGTCGACTTGTTGCGGGCCCGCGGAGCGATCGTCCACGTCATCCAGTGGAACAGCGCGCGGCGCGCGCGGCTGCAGGAGTCGTTCAGCGCCAGCTCGTTCGGCGGCGGGGGCGGGGGGGGCGCGGGCGAGCGGTTCGCCCCGCGTGGAACACGGTCGCTCGTCGACAGCGACGCCGGGGGCCGCGGAACGTCGGCCACCCACACGATCGCCCTCAACCTGACCGAGCTCACCGGCGGGCGCTACGTATCCGTGGCCGCGGCCACGGGGATGGTCGGCGCCATGACGCAGCTCGCGACCGACATGGGCGCCCACTACGACGCCGTGTCCACGCGCTACAAGCTGACCTTCGAGCGGCCGGATCCCCCCGGCCAGCGGGTCATGATGCGGGTCACGCGGCCGCAGGTCGCGCTGCGACTGTTCCGCGACCGCGCGATCGATCCCTGAGCGGGGCGCCGCGCCGGCCTCGTCAGTGGACGGCGCGCATCGACGAAGGAGTCGAATCATGTCAGGACGACTCAGCCTGCCCGTGGGGCGAACGGCACTGGCCGTGAGCGTCGTCGTCGGGCTCGCCGTCCCGGTTGCGTCCGCGCAAGAGGTGCGGGTCGGCTACGTGCACGTGATGGATCTGGCCGGCCGGCCGGTTACGGACGTGGCGCAGGACGAGTTCGAGATCGAGGAGAGCGGCCGGGAAGCGCGCATCGTCGCGGCCCGCAACGGCTCCGAGCCGATGAAGATCTCCCTGCTGGTCGACAACGGCGACGCGATGCGGGCCGGTCAGGCCGTCAATCCGTTGCGCGACGCGGTGGCGGCGTTCCTCGAGGCCCTGCCGCCGCAGCATTCCGTCAGCCTGTTCACGATCGGCGGCCAGGTCCGCCGGCTCGTCGACTTCACCACCGACCGGCAGGAGTTGATCGAGACCGGGCGCAGCATCTTCACCGACCAGGCGGGCGGCGTCCGGTTCGTAGACGCGATCCGGGAGACGCTCGACCGGCGCTACGACGGGGACGAAGCCTGGCCGGTCTTCGTGGCGCTCCTGAGCGACGCCCCCGAGGCGAGCGCCTTCATGAACGACCGGCGCTTCCTGCGCTTCGTGAACGATCTGCGCGCGGCCGGCGTGATGATCCACGTCGTGCAGTGGTCGGCCGCGGGGCGCGACCGGCCCGACTCCGCGACGAGCTTCGCCGTCAACCTGACCGGGAACACCGGCGGCCGCTATCGATCGCTCGCGGTGGCGACCGGCATGGTCAACGCGATGGCGGAGCTCGGAGCGGCCCTGGGCGCCCACTACGAGGAGATGTCGAGCCGCTACGTCGTGGTCTACGAGCGCCCCGATCCGCCGGGTCGCCGCGTCCGGGTCCGCGTCACGCGTCCGGCGGTCGGCGTGCGGCTGTATCCGGATCGGAGCCTGGACCGCTAGCGCCGCCAACCCGTCGCAGGCTCCGGGTCGGCCCCAGCCCCCACCGCCCCAGGAGCCTGCTCCGACCTCGCGGCACGGACCGCGGTGCACTGGGGGAACGAGCATGAAGAGTCCGGCGGCTGCTCGGACGGCGGCCGGCGTCGTCGCCCTCGCCGCGGGTCTCACGGCCGCCCCGGTCGTGGCCGCGCAGGAGCGGAACGTCGTCTACGTCCGGGTGCTGGACGTGCTGGGTCGCCCGTTGACCGATCTCGCGGCCGAGGAGTTCACGGTCCTCGAGGGCGGGCGCCGCGCGCGGGTCGTGTCCGCCACGCCGGGCACGGAGCCGATGCGGATCGCGCTCCTGGTCGACAACGGCGAGTCCATCCGCGCCGGCCACGCCGTCAACGCCCTCCGCGACGCGGTCGCGGCGTTCCTGCGGTCGCTGCCGCCCGCGCACCTCGTCGGCCTGTTCACCATCGGCGGGCACGTCCGGCAGCACGTCGAGTTCACGACGGATCGCGCGGCGCTGCTGGCCGCGGGCGCCTCCATTTTCCCGGACGAGTCGGGCGGCGTGCGCCTCGCGGACGGGATACGCGAGACGCTGGAGCGGCGCTACGCCGGCGGCGAGGCGTGGCCGGTGTTCGTGGCCCTGGTCACGAGCACCGGCGAGGCGAGCGGCTTCATGAACGACCGGCGGTACCTGCGCTTCATCAACCGGCTGCGGGCCGCGGGGGTGATCGTGCACGTGGTCCACTGGTACGTCCGGGGGCGGGACCTCGACGGGTCGGTGAGCGGGCTGGCCCCCGACCTCGCGGGGGACACGGGCGGCCGGTACGCCTCCGTCGTCGTGGCCACCGCCATGGCGAACGCCATGGAGGCACTGGCGACCGACATGGGCATCCGCTACCGGGACCTGTCGAGCCGGTATCGGGTCGTCTACGAACGCCCCGATCCGCCGGGAGCCAGCGTGACGGTCCGCATCGAGAGGGCGGGCGTCGGGATGACGCGACTGTTTCCCGACCGCCGACTGGACCCGTGAGAACGTGTTCGATGAGCCGCCGCGCAGGAGCAGGTGCGGGGTGGCACAGCTTCTGGACCGGCGATCGCGTTTCCGATACGCTACGAAAGTGGCTCCCGGGCTGGGAGCGCGGCCGCGCCGGCGGCCTTCCCGTGGCGCCGTAGCGACCTTGCATGCGCCGGTAACCGGAATGCGCACCGTGCCACGGCGCGGATTCCCGCGGGGTCGGTTGGGCACCCAGCGGAGCCGTCGGGCGACGGTTGGTGGGCTGGGACGGAGCACGGAGGACAGGCAATGCAACGCAAGCTGATCGGGGCGCTCGGCGTGTGGCTCCTGGCGTTCGGGGCCGTGGTGGCCGCCGACTTCTGGGAGGACAAGGAGTTCACGAGCTGGTCGGACCGCGAGGTCCAGAAGATGATGACCGATTCGCCGTGGGCGAAGCAGGTCAACATCATCATGGGCGGGCTCCAGGCGGAAGAGTCCAGCCAGTTCACCGGCGGCGGCTTCGGCGTCGGCGGCGGCGGCGGGGGTGCCGTGCGTGGCGGCCGCGGAGGCGACGGGTTCGGCGGCATCCGGCGTGCCCGGGTCAACGTCGTCTGGATCAACGCCCTGCCGGTGCGGCAGGCGATGGTGCGCGGCCTGGTCGGCCGGGGCGGCGACGTCCCCCCGGAGGGCCAGCAGTTCCTTTCGGAGCAGGACCCGTTCTACACCATCGCGATCCTCGGATTGCCGCCGGCGTTCCAGGCGCTCGGGCAGATGGTCAACCAGGTGCTGGCCGAGACGATGCTGAAGCCGGACGACAGGGATCCCATCCCGCCCATCGACATCGGGTTCATGCGGGAAGGGGACCAGTCAATCCGGGTGATGTTCATGTTCCCCCGCGACAATCCGCTCACCCTCGACGACCGTGAGGTGGAGTTCATCACGAAGCTCGGCTCCGAGATCGAGATCAAGAGGAAGTTCCGGCTCCGCGACATGCAGGTCGACGGTCGTCTCCTGCTGTAGCGGTTCCGCTGCGCATTACGGGGAGTCTGCGCCGCAGGGGGCGCGCGAAGCCCACTCTCGCACCGGGGTAGACTCCCAGTCCGCGGGGTGCGTGTCGGCGTTCCAACGGTGGTGCTCGCGGCCGGGCGACGCAATCGACGTGCCGGGTGCGACCTCCCGCCGCGCCGACCCGGGCTCGCTGGCGGAGCGTCGGCGTCGCGCGGCTGCGGGGCACAGGCCGGAGCACGTTCCGGGGCCCGGACGGAACGACACGGGCAGAGGTGGGTCGTGCGACAGGCGGTGAGTGGCGTGCTCGTCTGCTGGCTCCTGGCGGGGGCCGCCCTCGTGGCCGCCGACTTCTGGGAGGAGAAGGAATTCACCTCCTGGTCGGACAAGGAAGTCCGCAAGATGCTGACCGATTCGCCGTGGGCGAAGCGGGTCAACATCGTGATGGGCGGGTTGCGGGGCGAGGAGTCCAGCGGCTTCCACCTCGGACCCGACCCCTTCGGCTTCGGGGGGACGGGCGTGCGTTCCCTGCCGGGCGAGGCCGATGCCCAGCAGTTCGCCGGCATCCGGCGGGCGACCGTCACCGTCCTCTGGATCAACGCCCTTCCCGTGCGCCAGGCGGTCGTCAGGGCGGTGGTCGGGCGCGATGCGCCGATACCTCCGGACGGCCGCGAGTTCCTGGTCGAGGAAGACCCCTTCTACACCGTGGCGGTAGTCGGATTGCCGCCCCCGTTCGCGCTGCTGTCCCGCATGCTCGGCGCAGTCCGGGCCGAGACGATGCTGAAGCGACGGGACAGGCCGCCCGTCACGGCGGATCAGGTGGTCCTGGAGCGGGACGACGATCAGTCGATCCGCGCTCTCTTCCGGTTTCCCCGGACCGACGCCATCACGCTGGAAGAGCGCGACGTCGAGTTCGTGACGAAACTGGGCCCGGTCACCGAAATCAAGAAGAAGTTCCGATTGCGGGACATGCGGTTCGGGCGGCGTCTGGCCCTGTAGTCTTCTCTTTCGGTGGTCCAGCCGTCCGCTCATTCGGTCCCTTCCCGATCAAGGGCTCGGCCCGCGGCTGGCACTCGCGGCGCCGGGGCGGGCGGCGGCGACCCCCGTGACGTCCTCGAACGTCAACTGCGGCTGCAGGTCGACCCGGACGACGCGCCCCGCGCCGTCGGCTACGGTGACGGGCAGGGTGACCGGGAGGTGATGGGCTATGATCGTCCTCCGCGGCGGGAACCCTCGGCCGGCCGCCGCGGCGCCCAGGGGAAACGATGCGACGGACGGGACCGTGGGCGGTTGCCCTCGCGGCGGCGACGATGCTGTGCGCCACCGCTCTCGCGGGGCAGCGCGCGTCGGAGCGGCGGGTCGCCAACCCGGGCGAGACGCAGTTCGAGGTTCAGTTGCTGCGGCCCTCGGGCGGTCCCGTCGTCCCCATCTTCGAGGGCTGGTACCGCAACCCCGATGGCACCTTCGAGCTGTCGTTCGGCTACTTCAGCGTGAACACGGAGGAGACGCTGGAGGTCCCGCTGGGCCCGGACAACTTCCTCGCGCCGGCCGAGTACGACGGACGTCAGCCGACCCGCTTCGAGCCGGTCCCCGAGAACGACCGGCGCCACTGGGGGGCGTTCACGGTGACGGTGCCGGCCGACTTCGGAAGCCGCGACGTGGTGTGGACGCTCCGCTCTCACGGGCAGACGCTCTCGGTCCCCGGGCGGCTGACCAGTCCCGCCTACGAGCTCGCGGGGTGGGAGTTTCCGGGGCGGTCCAGCATGTCGCCACTGCTCCGGCTGGCCCCCGGCGGGCCGGTCGGGCGCGGGCCGCGCGGCATCACCGGGGATGCGCGGCGGGTGCAGGCGGGGAGGCCGCTCGATCTCGCCGCGTGGGTCGCCCGCGACCCGGAAGCCGCCGGCGACGAGCGTCCGATCAACCTCAAGTGGTTCAAGCACCAGGGACCGGGCGACGTCACGTTCGCCGTGCGGGTGGCGAGCGTGGAGGCGGACGCCTGGGCGCCGGCCGGCGGGGCGGAGGTGATCACCGCGGTGACCTTCTCCGAGCCCGGCGACTACCTGTTGAGAGTGCTCGCCTTCAACGTGATTCGGGAGTTCGAGTTCCAGTGCTGCTGGACCAACGGATTCGTGCCGGTCACGGTTGCGCCGTGACCGCAGGCAGGGTGCGGCGGGGAGACCGGGCGGAGGAGAGGCAGACCATGGGCAAGGGGCACAGGACGATGGGCGGGGAGGGGAACCGGGCGGGTCGGAGCGCGGCCGCGGCGACCGGGAGCCGCGTGGCGCGGCCGGTCGTCGTCGCGGGACTTGCCGCCGCGCTGCTCGCGGGTGCCGGAGGGGCTTCGGCGCAGAGCGGTGCGCCGGTGGCGCCCGTCGCCGCCGACACCGCTCCGACGTTCAGCCGGGACGTGGCGCCGATCCTGCAGCGGTCCTGCCAGCACTGCCACCAGCCGCACGGCATCGCGCCGATGTCGCTGCTGACGTACCGCGACGCGCGCCCTTGGGCGCGCAGCATCCGCGACCGGGTGGCGCGGCGCCTGATGCCGCCCTGGCACCTCGACACGACGGTGGGGATCCGGGACTACAAGAACGACATCTCGCTGACGCCGGACGAGATCGACACCGTTGTCCGCTGGGCGGACGCGGGCGCCCCGCAGGGCGACCCGGCCGATCTGCCCGAGCCGCTGGCGTTTCCGCGCGCCGACGCCTGGGAGGTGGAGGCCATGCTCGGTCGCCCGCCCGACTTCGTCGTCCGCTCGACGCCCTACCACGTGGTGGCCAACGGGCAGGACCAGTGGTGGTCGCCGGAGCTCGAGTTCGAGGGCTTCGACGTCCCCCGCTACATCCGCGCGGCCGAGTTCAAGCCCTCCTACCCCCTCGGCATCCGGGTGACGCACCACGGCCACGCCATGCTGCGGGGCAGGGAGCCGGCGGAAGGGGAGGCGCGTCCGCCGTCGGTGCGCCTCGTGGGGATGGGCATCGGCAAGCGCTGGGACCTGCTGCCCGAGGGGGTCGGCAAGCTGCTGCCGCCGGGCCCCGCCACGGTCCGCTTCAGCCTGCACTACTTCCCGGTGGGCGAGGAGGTGACGGACGTGGCCGAGGTCGGCGTGTGGCTGTATCCCGAGGGGGAGGTGCCCGCCCGCGTGACCGCCGGCGAGCGGCAGTTCTACGTCGACGGCACCCACCGGGAGCGCCTGCGGGCCAGCGACATCCTCATCCCGCCGCACGGCCACCTGGTCCTCGAGGACCAGTACGTACTGGACCGCCCGGCCCTGATCCAGAGCTTCCGCCCCCACATGCACATGCGGGGCACCGAGATGTCGATGGCGGCCCTCTACCCGGACGGCCGCCGCGAGCTGCTCAGCAGCGTCAACCGCTACGACCACAACTGGCAGATCGCCTACGTCTACGACGACGACGCGCAGCCCCTGCTCCCGAAGGGCACCGTGCTGATGCTACGCGCGAAGTGGGACAACACGGCCGCGAACCGCATCAACCCCGACCCCGATCAGTGGGTGGTGTTCGGCGCGCGAGGGGTCGACGAGATGTCGCACGCGTGGATCGGCATCACCTACCTGGACGACGCCGAGTACGAGGAGCTGGCCGCGGGACGCAGTGCCGCCGCCGAGGCCGGCGAGTCGCAGTAGCGCGTCGGAGGGTCACGATGACGCGATATCGCCTGGCGGCCGGAGCCCTGGCCGCCACCGTATGCCTGCCCGGGCTCGCGTCCCCCGTCGCTGCGCAGCTTCCGGGCGTCGACGACGGCGAGTGGCGCTATCTGGGCGGCGACGCCGGCCACACCCGCTCCAACCCCTGGCTCACCCAGATCGACGCCGGCAACTTCGCTCGGCTCGAGGTGGCCTGGATCTGGCGCGGCGACAACTTCGGGCCCGGCGTCGAGTACACCGTGCGGGCCACGCCGGTGTTCGTCGACGGCGTGCTCTACACCGTCGCCGGCCAGCGGCGGCAGGTGGTGGCGATCGACGCGGCGACCGGGGAGACGCTCTGGACCTTCCGCGAGCCGGAGACGATGCGCTACCTGCGCTCCCCGCGCACCGACTTCGGCAAGGGGATCGCCTACGCGGAGGTGGACGGCCGGGGTGTCGTCTTCGTCACGTCGCCCGCGTTCTTCCTCTGGGCCCTCGACGCCGCAACGGGGCGCCCCCTCGAGGGTTGGGGCTCGGCGGTCGACATCGAGAGCTTCTCGCCCACCGGCGTCGTCGACCTCATCCCGCCCCTGGTGGCGGACTGGGGACCCTGGCTGGCCTGGGACGGCCCCTACGACGTGGACCAAGGCATTCCCCGCCAGCTCGGGATGGTCACCGCCTCGTCCCCGCCGATCGTGGTGAACGGCGTGGTCGTCGTGCTCGTGGGCCACGAGCCGAGCTACGACCAGACGCGGATCGAGAACGTGCCGGGCGACATCATGGGCATCGACGCCCGCACCGGCGCCGTGCTCTGGAAGTTCCACGTCATCCCGCGGCCCGGCGAGTTCGGGCACGAGACGTGGGAGAACGACGCCTGGCGCTGGTCGGGCGACATGTCGACCTGGGCGCCGGCGTCGGCCGACCCGGAGCTGGGGCTCGTCTACCTGGTCACCAACGCCTCGACCGTGCAGTCCTACGCGGGGCACCGGCCGGGCCACAACCTCTTCGGGGGCAGCGTCCTCGCCCTCGACGCGGCGACCGGCGAACGGCGCTGGCACTTTCAGATCCACCGCAGCGACCAGTGGAACTACGACCTGCCGACGGCGCCGATCCTGCTGGATCTGACCGTCGACGGCGAGCGGGTGCCCGCGCTGGTGCAGAACACGAAGCAGGGGCTGGTGTTCGCCTTCAACCGTGCCACGGGGGAACCGCTCTGGCCGATCGAGGAGCGCCCCGTCATGCAGACGCAGGTGCCCGGCAACTACACTGCCCCCACGCAGCCGTACCCGACCCGGCCCGAGCCGCTCGACCCGATCGCCGTCGACGGTCTCACCGAGGACTACGTGCTCGACTTCACGCCGGACCTCGAGCGGGAGGCGCTCGCCATCCTGAGCGAGTTCCGAGCCGGCGGGCTCTACGTGCCGCAGCTGCCGTATCCGCACCGGAACGACTACCGCAACGTCATCGGCTGCATGGGCGGCCTCAACATCTACCATCCGCCGGTGGCCGACCCCACCTCCGGCATCCTGTACGCCCCGCACAACCGGGTGTGCAGCGCGCCCCGGTTCCTGGTGCCAACCAACGGCGTGGACGTGGAGCGCGGGCTGCCGGGCCGCTCGGCCGAGGCGTGGCGGGGCCGCGAGCGGCATACCCCGACCACCGGCACCACCGTGGCCGCCTGGGCCCCCGGCGGCCCCGCCGAGTTCCCCGCCACGATCGACGGCCTGCCGTTCTACCGGCCGCTGTTCCAGGCGCTGGCCGCCTACGACATGAACACCGGCGAGAAGCTGTGGGACATCCCGATCGGCGAGACGCCGGAGCGGTTCCGCAACCACCCCCGGCTGGCCGGCGTCGACCTTCCCAACCTGGGCGGCAGCGGGCGCTCCATCCAGATGGTGATGGGCGATCTCCTGGTGCAGACCACGGAGGATCTGCGCGGCGAGGCGGAGCTCAGCCGGAACGGGCTCCCGCTGCTCCGGGCGCGCGACAAGCGCACGGGGGAGATCGTCGCCAGCGTCGAGGTCCCCATCCCCGGCCAGTACGGCATGATGACCTACCTGCATGAGGGCGTGCAGTACGTCCTGATGCAGGCGGGCAGTGCGCGCCGCGGGCAGCCGGGGGCACTGGTGGCGCTGCGGCTCCCGGAGGACGCGATCCGCTGATCCTTCGGCGGCGGCGCAGGCAACGGCGACGCTGCCGGGGAGAACGGTGTCCGCGCGGCCGACCCGCCGCCCGGGACCGGGTCGCGCACGGAGTCCTTCTTGGCGATGAACCAGCACTCCGAAGATGCGCTGCCCGAGCGCGCCTCCGGACTGAGCGCCGTGCTCCTGCGGATCAACTCGAGTCTCGATCTCGACACCGTCCTCCAGGAGGTCGTCGACAGCGCGCGCGAGCTGACCGGGGCTCGTTACGGAATCATCACCACCGTCGACGAATGCGGGCGGGTCGAGGAGTTCGTCACCTCCGGGATCACTCCGGAAGAGAAGGCCCAGATGGCCGCCTGGTCCGAAGGGCCGAGGCTGTTCGAGCACTTTCGGAACCTGGACGGGCCGCTGCGCCTCACCGACCTGCCCGCCTACGTCCGCGAGCTCGGTTTCTCGTCCGATCTGATGCGGTCGAAGACCCTGCAGGTCACGCCGATGCGGCGCCGCGACGAGCACGTCGGCAGCTTCTTTCTCGCCGAGAAGGCAGGCGGACGGGAGTTCACGAGCGCCGACGAAGAGGTCCTGATGCTGCTGGCATCCCAGGCGGCGACGGCCATCGCCAACGCGCGCACCGTGCGCGACGAGCGCCGGGCCCGAGCCGATCTGGAGGCCCTGATCGAGATTTCGCCGGTGGGTGTCGTGGTCTTCGACGGCCAGGCGGGCAGGCTGGCGTCCTTCAATCGGGAAGCGATGCGCATCGTCGAGCGACTGCGCGTTCCGGAGCAGACTCCGGAGGAGCTGCTGAGGAGTGTGACGTGCCGTCGCGCCGACGGACGCCAGGTCGTGTTGGGGGAGTTTCCGCTGGCGGAGCGTTACCGTTTCGGAGAGACCGTCCGCGCGGAGGAGATGACGCTGTCGGTCCCCGACGGCCGCAGCGTCACCACGCTGGTCAACTCGACGCCGATCCGCTCGCCGGACGGCGCCATCGAGTCGGTCGTGGTCACGCTGCAGGACCTGGCGCCGCTCGAGGAGCTCGAGCGGCTGCGCGCGGAGTTCCTGGCGATGGTGAGCCACGAGCTGAGAACGCCGCTGAGCTCGATCAAGGGTTCGACGGCAACCGTGCTGGGCGCGTCGCGCACCCCGGACCCGGCGGAAATGCTGCAGTTCTTCCGGGTCATCGACGAACAGGCCGACCACATGCGGAACCTGATCGGCGACCTGCTGGATCAAGGCCGCATCGAGTCGGGCACGCTGTCGGTCTCTCCCGAGCCGACGGCGGTCGCCGGGCTGATCGACCAGGCCTGGACGACGCTTCGAAGCGGCGGCGGGCACGCGTTGCGCGTCGACCTGCCGGAGGATCTCCCCTGGGTGATGGTGGATCGGGGGCGCATCGCACAGGTGCTCAGCAACCTCTTCTCGAACGCGGCGAAGCACTCCCCGGAGTCATCCCCGATCCGGGTCGCGGCGGCGCGGGATGGTGTGCACGTGGCGATCTCGGTCTCCGACGAGGGCCGGGGCGTACCCCCCGACCTGCTGCCGCACCTGTTCCGCAAGCACGTGGGCGCGGCCGGCGGTGCGCGAAGCCAGGGGCTCCCGAGTCATGGGCTCGGTCTGGCCATCTGCAAGGGCCTGGTGGAGGTGCACGGGGGCCGCATCTGGGCCGAGAGCGGCGGGGCGGGCCGCGGCACCCGGTTCACCTTCACGGTCCCGGTTGCCGAGGAGGCCGGACGCGGCGGAGCCGGCTTCACCGGCGGGCGCCCCCACCCCCCGCTCGTGGGCGAGGAGGAGACGCGGATCCTCGTGGTCGACGACGATCCGCAGACGCTGCGCTACGTGCGGGACGCTCTCACCGATGCGGGCTATGTCCCCGTCGTGACGGGCGACCCGGAAGAGTTGCCGGGGCTCGTGAGGGCGCGCGCGCCCGGGCTGGTCCTGCTGGACGTGCTGCTGCCCGGCCGGAGCGGCATCGAGTTGATGAAGAGCGTTCCCGAGCTCGACGACCTGCCGGTGATCTTCATGTCCGCCTATGGCGGCGACGAGACGGTGGTGCGGACGCTGGATGCGGGAGCCGCCGACTACATCGTCAAGCCCTTCTCGCCTTCGGAACTGGGGGCGCGAGTGCGGGCCGCGCTGCGGCGGCGGGCCGAGCCCGCCCCCTTCCGGCTCGGGAACCTGGCCATCCACTACGAGCAGCGGCGGGTCACCGTCGGCGGCCGGCGTGCGGAGCTGACCGCGACCGAGTTCGAGGTGCTCCGCGTGCTTTCCGTCAACGCGGGGCGGGTCGTCACGTACCACGCGCTGCTGCGCAGGGCGTGGGGTGGGCGGAGCCGGGGCGCCGGCGATTCCAAGCAGGTTCACGCCGTCGTGAAGAGGCTCCGCCGCAAGCTGGGCGACGAGGCGGCCGGCCCGGCCTACATCCACAACGTGCGCGGCATCGGATACCGCATGCCGCGACCGGACCCGTAGGGCGCGGCGGGTCCACCCCCTCCCGACGCAGACCCTATGGCGGACTTTCGACCGCGTCGCGAACCAGCCTGGAGACGCGCGCCCGAACGACGCGACGCGCCGGGATCACAATGCTCTGGCCGGTGACGGGGTCGCGGCCGCGTCGCGGGCGCCGCGTCTCGACGACCAGCTTGGCCACCTTCGAGATCGAGAACCGGCCTTCCTTCGCCAACTCGCGGATGCAGAGCCGCTGCAGCTCCGCCAGGAACTCCCGGGCGTCGTCGCGGTGGAGCGGCCTCCCGCCCGTGGTCCGAGCGCGCTTCCGGAAGTGGCTGACCATGTGCTTGCACAACTGAGCCTTGGTCATGGGGACGTCCACCAACCCATTGGCTGGACCGGCGCGCGGACCGGCAGCCCTCTCCGCTGGACGGTCGATCGAGGCACTCGACCGCCGCGAACGTATGGTGCCTGAATACATCTGACTATTGGGCGACACAGATTGGCATTTCAGTGGCAGATTGGTGACATCGTTCTCTCGTGGGCTCGTTGTCGGTGTCGCCGCCCTCGGTTCCCCCGGGGCGTTGCAATACGCCACGCCCCGTCG
The DNA here is from genome assembly GCA_026706755.1 of Acidobacteriota bacterium. GTDB lineage: Bacteria > Acidobacteriota > Vicinamibacteria > Vicinamibacterales > UBA8438 > JAGWAJ01. Next base: position 307 of record JAPOYG010000322.1, on the reverse strand, counting down.
CAATCCGCGACGGCGGGATGCCGCGCGGCACGGAACTCCCTCTCCGCGCGTTGATTCGGCGCCCCGCCGCCTCGTGCGACACCCCGCCGTGTCGTGGACCGCCGCAAACCGCCGCCGATGCGGGACGCACCCTGCCGTGCGTAAACCACCCGCGGACGGTTCGGCCGGGGTGTCACCGGAAGCGCGGATCGAGTCTTGCTTGGGTCCTGAGGGGGAGCTGCGGCGCGCCGGGGGCGCCGACGCAATGCGGAACGTCACGTCCAGCTCGCGGGAGGCGGCGAGGGCCCGGAGAATCGAGGCCGAGCTG
>JAPOYG010000066.1 GCA_026706755.1 Acidobacteriota bacterium | reverse complement strand
CGTCGGCGGTCATCACGTAGTCCCAGAGCACGGCCTCGCGCTGGAAGCCGAGGCGTCGGAACACCGACTGCGCGGCGACCTGATCGAGCGTCATGCGTGCGGTGAGCATCCGCAGCTCAAGTGCGCGCGCGATCCACTCCACCTCTTCCGCCAGCAGCCGAGCCAGGCCGCGGCGGCGCTGGGACGGAGCCACCTGGACCCGGATCTCGCCGAGGTGCCGCGTCCACGTGGTCCGGTTGTGGAGCAGGCTCGCCTCCCCGGCGACCGCGTCGCCATCCACGGCGAGCACGGTGTGCGTGCGGCCGGCTTCGACGTATTCGGCCCAGCGCTCCACGACGCCCGGCTCCGTGATGTTGACCCGCAGGTAGAGCAGCGCATCCTGATCGAGGCTGTTGGCGAACGCGAGCACCGCCTCGCAGTCGTCTCGGGTCATCAACCGGAGCGTCACCGGCCGGCCGTCGGCGGCGGTGACCGAGCGGGGGTAGCGGGCCCGCACGGCGGCGGCGCCGCCCGCTTCGGACGCCATCAGCCGCGCCCGCCGAACCTGCCCTTCGCCTCCTGGCGCCGGGCGTGGAGGATCGGCTCGGTGTAGCCGCTCGGCTGCTCGCGCCCCTTGAAGATCAGGTCGCAGGCGGCCTGAAAGGCCACGCTCGCGTCGAGGTCCGGCGCCATCGGCCGGTAGTTCGGGTCGCCGGCGTTCTGCCCGTCGACCACTGCGGCCATCCGCGCGAGCGTCTCGCGCACCTGCGACTCGGTGCAGATGCCGTGGTGCAGCCAGTTGCAGATGTGCTGGCTCGAGATGCGCAGCGTGGCCCGGTCCTCCATCAGCCCGACGTTGTTGATGTCGGGCACCTTGGAGCAGCCGATGCCCTGCTCGACCCAGCGCACGACGTAGCCCAGGATGCCCTGCGCGTTGTTGTCGAGCTCCTGCTGGATCTCCTCCGGCGACCAGTCGGGGTTCTCCTCGCGCGGAATGGTCAGGATCCGGTCGAGATCGGCGCGCGGACGCGACCGCAGCTCGGCCTGCCGCGCCGTGACGTCCACCTGGTGGTAGTGGGTCGCGTGCAGCGTGGCGGCGGTGGGGGAGGGGACCCAGGCGGTGTTGGCGCCCTGCTCCGGGTGGCCGATCTTGGCCTGCAGCATGTCCGCCATGAGGTCCGGCATCGCCCACATGCCCTTGCCGATCTGCGCGTGCCCCGGCAGCCCGGTCTCGAGGCCGATGTCGACGTTCCAGTCCTCGTAGGTGACCATCCAGGCGGCGGTCTTCATCTCCTTCTTGCGGATCATCGGGCCGGCTTCCATCGCGGTGTGCATCTCGTCGCCGGTGCGGTCGAGGAAGCCGGTGTTGATGAAGAAGACGCGCTCCTTCGCGGCGCGCACGCACTCCTTCAGGTTGACCGTCGTCCGCCGCTCCTCGTCCATGATCCCGATCTTGATCGTGTGGCGCTCGAGGCCGAGGACGTCCTCCACCTGGGCCAGCGTCCGATCGCAGAAGGCGACCTCCTCCGGGCCGTGCATCTTCGGCTTGACGATGTAGATGGAGCCGGCGCGGCTGTTCTTCCTGCTCTTGACGTCGTGGACCGCGATCAGCGACGAGATCATCGCGTCGAGAATCCCCTCCGGCGCCTCGCTGCCGTCCTTGTCGAGGATGGCGGGGTTGGTCATCAGGTGCCCGACGTTGCGGATCAGCATCAGGCTGATGCCCGGCAGGGCCACGCGGGAGCCGTCCGGCGCCGTGTACTGGCGGGCCGGGTTCATGGCCCGGTCGACCATGCGGCCACCCTTCTCGAAGCGGTCCGTCAGGTCGCCCTTGATCAGCCCGAGCCAGTTCCGGTACGCGACCACCTTGTCCTCGGCGTCCACGCACGCCACCGAGTCCTCGAGATCCATGATGGTCGTCGTCGCCGCTTCCAGCAGGATGTCCTTGATGCCGGCGGCGTCGTCCCGGCCGACCGGGTGGTTGCGGTCGACGGCGATCTCGATGTGGAGGCCGTTGTTGCGGAGCAGCACCGCCGACGGGGCGGCCGCGTCGCCGCGATAGCCGGCGAACCTGGAGGAGTCGGCCAGCCCCGTCGTGGCGCCGTCCTTCAGCGTTGCGCTCAGCGCGCCGCCCGCCACCGCGTAGGCGGTGACGTCGGCGTGGCTGCCGCCCGCCAGCGGCACGGCGCGGTCGAGGAATTCGCGGGAGCGGGCAATGACGCGGGCGCCCCGCACCGGGTTGTACTCGGCCGTGCGCTCGCAGCCGCCGTCCTCGGGGACGGCGTCGGTCCCGTAGAACGCGTCGTAGAGGCTGCCCCAGCGGGCATTGGCGGCGTTCAGCGCGTAGCGCGGATTCGTCACCGGCACGACGAGCTGCGGCCCCGCGATCGTCGAGATCTCGGGATCGACGTTCGCCGTCGTCGCCGAGAAGTCGTCGCCCTCGGGCACCAGGTAGCCGATCTCCCGGAGCATCGCCTTGTACTCCGGCAGGTCGATCGGCTCGTCGTGGTTCTCCCGGTACCAGGCGTCGATGCGGCGCTGCAGGTCGTCGCGCTTGGCGAGCAGCTCGCGGTTGCGCGGCGCGAGGTCGTGGACCAGCCGGTCGAACCCGGACCAGAACGCCTCCGGAGAGACGCCCGTGCCCGGCAGCGCCTCGTCGTTGATGAAGTCGTACAGCTCCTTGTCGACTTGCAGTCCGCCCGCCGCGATCCGCTCCGCCATGCCTGCCTCCTGCTCGCCGGTCCCGCAGGCGCATCGCGCCGCCCCCGGCGGGGTGATTCTACTCCGGGAGCGGGTGGGCGGCTGCTGACCCGGTGAGACGCAACGACCGCACGGCGACCTCCCGGCAGGTGCCGGGCTCAGCATCTGCGGGATCCCGGGCAGCACGAGCAGCGAGCCTCGGGTCGCTACTGCGCGGATCCCTGGCCGGGGGAGCGGTGAGGTCGACGCCTCCAGCCGGGGGCGAGCCTCACGGCAGACGAGGATGCGGCGGTCGACGAGGCGTTCCTCGCCCAGCGCCCGCAGGCTTTGCAGGTGCTTCCGGTGGGCGTGCCGGGCCGACCTGGTCTCGATGGCGATCCGGTCCAGACAGCGGGGTACGAACGGCTGATCGCCATCAGACATGGCGGATTCATGATGATCGCCATCAGACATGGCGGATTTCATGATGATCGCCATTGCCAGAGGCAGCAAGGCGCAGGCTTCCGTGCGCGGGGACCGGCACGGACGCTTCGGCTGAGGTATGGTCGGCGGCGTGGACGACGAGCGGCGAGGCTTCCCCGACCTGCGCGCGTTCCTGGATCGGCTCAGGCGTGACCGTGACCTGGCCGTCATCGAGGCGCCGGTGGATCCCGTGCTCGAGGCGGCCGAGATCCACCGCCGGGTGATTGCGGCGGGCGGACCCGCGCTGCTCTTCCGGAACGTGACCGGGGCGTCGTTCCCGCTCGTCACGAACCTCTTCGGGACGGCCCGCCGGGCGGAGCTCGCGTTCGGAACCCGCCCGCTGCGGCTCATCCGCCGGGTCGTGGAGCTCGCCGAGACGCTCCTGCCGCCTTCACCCGCCAAGCTCTGGGGGGCGCGTGACGTCGCCCGGGCGCTCCTCGGCATCGGGACGCGACGACGGGCGCGCGCGCCGGTGACGGAGGTCGTCACCCGCGACGTCCGGCTCGACCGCCTGCCCGCGGTCACCTGCTGGCCGGAGGACGGCGGGCCGTTCATCACGCTCCCGCTCGTCTACACCGAGCACCCCGAGCGGCCCGGGCACAACCTGGGCATGTATCGCCTGCAGGTGCACGACGCCCGCTCCACCGGCATGCACTGGCAGATCGGGAAGGGGGGCGGCTTCCACTATGCGGTTGCCGAGGGCCGCGGCGAGGCGCTCCCGGCCACCGTCTTCCTCGGCGGCCCGCCGGCCCTGATGCTGGCCGCGATCGCGCCGCTGCCGGAGAACGTGCCCGAGCTGATGCTGGCGTCGCTCATCGCCGGCCAGCGGCTGCCGGTCGTCGGCGGCATCGGGCCGCACCGGCTCATCGGGAGCGCGGAGTTCGCGCTCGTGGGATCCGTCGCCCCGCAGGTCCGCCGGCCCGAGGGGCCCTTCGGCGATCACTACGGCTACTACTCGCTGGCCCACGACTATCCGGTGCTCCGGGTCGACCGGATCGCCCACCGCCGGGACGCGATCTACCCGGCCACCGTCGTCGGCAAGCCGCGGCAGGAGGACTTCTTCATCGGCGACCTGCTGCAGGAGCTCCTATCGCCGCTGTTCCCGCTGGTCATGCCGGGCGTCGTCGACCTCTGGTCGTACGGCGAGACCGGCTACCACTCGCTGGGGGCGGCGGTCGTCCGCCAGCGCTACGCCCGCGAGGCGATCGCCAGCGCCTTCCGGATACTCGGCGAGGGGCAGCTCTCGCTGACGAAGTTCCTGCTCGTGACCGACCAGCCGGTCGACCTCCGCGACTTTCCGCGGACGCTCGTGCACCTGCTGGAGCGAACGCGCCCGGAGACGGACCTCTACGTCGTGTCGAACCTCTCGATGGACACGCTCGACTACACCGGACCGACGGTGAACGAAGGCTCCAAGGGGATCTGGCTCGGCCTCGGCCCCGCGGTTCGCGCGCTGCCCGCCGCGTTCGAGGCCGCGGAGCTGCCCCGCGGCGTGACCACGGTGCGGGTCTTCTGCCCGGGGTGCCTCGTGGTCGATGCGCCGGCGTATGCGGCCGAGCCCCGCGCCGCCGAGCGCCTGGCGACGGCCGCCGCCTTCGCCGACTGGCCGCTCGTCGTCGTCTCGGACGAGCCGGATCGCGCCGTCGCGTCGGTGATGAACTTCCTCTGGACGACGTTCACGCGCTTCGAGCCCGCCGCCGATCTGCACGCGCGCGCGACCCGCGTCGTGCGGCACCACGTCTCGTACACGCCCCCGATCGTGATCGACGCGCGCATGAAGCCGTCCTACCCGCGGGAGCTCACCTGCCGACCGGACATCGCTCGCCGGGTCACGGAGCGGTGGCGGGACTACTTCCCGGCCGGCGGCGTCGAGATGGGCGATTCCGAGCGCGCGTCGCTGACATAGCGCCGCCAACCCGTCGCAGGCTTCGGGTCGGCCCCAGCCCCCACCGTCCCAGGAGCTTGCGCCGCGGCACGCACTCCGTTGGCGTTCTGCGGCGCAAGCTCCTAGAGGAGTCGGCGCCGTAGACACATCGGAACGTCCGGCGGGCGTGCAGAGCAGGTCGATGGCGTACGCGGCGACCGCGGGGCGGCGACTCGGCCTCGCCGATCCTGCGCGGCGCGAACCCTGTGCTACGGTTGGGATCGGCGAGCGGTTCCGGTCGACTGGTCCGCTTCGGGAACGGGGGACGGGGTGTGAGGAAGCGCACGTTCTGCGGGCGGAGGCGTCGCTCGGGATTCGCGCTCGTCGTGGTCGCCGCGGTCGCCGGGGCGGCCTCGTGCGGTGTCGAGGCGCCCGGCGCGGATGCCGAGCCGCCGCCGACCGCCGAGCCCATCGCCGCCCACACCCTCTCGGTGTCGCTGCCCGCCGGCGCGCCGGACGGCGAGCGCGCCGCCGCGGCGGCGTTCGAGGCCCTGGTGGAGGGGCTCTCTGAAGGCGCGGTCGCGGTGGAGATCGCCTCCGGGGACGAGACCTGCGGTGACGCGCGCGAGTGCCTGGACGCGCTCCGGGCCGGGACACTCGATGTCACGCACGCGGCAGCGGAGGACCTTGCCGCGTTCTTCCCCGAGATACGCATCCTCGATGTCCCGTACCTCTTCGAGAACGAGGCCGTCGTCGATCGGGTATTCAGCGGCCCCTTCTATGCCCGGCTCCGCGATGCGCTGGTGGACCGCACGGGACTGCGGCCGATGGCGATGGGTACCTCCGCCGGCTGGCGGACCCTGGCGAACACCGAACGCCCCGTGCGGGCGCCCGGCGATCTGCGTGGACTGACGCTGTCGACCGCGAACTCGCCGATCGAGGCCGAGCTGGCGACGGCGCTCGGCGCGGTCTCCGCCCCCGTTCCGCGTTCCGAGCTGGCGGCGGCGCTCGCGAGCGGCGCCGTCAACGGAGTGACGTTGCCGCTTCCCGAGATCGTGGCCCTGGGGCTCCACGAGCGGGTCCGCCACGTAACCCTGGATCGCCACTCCTATGCGGCCGTCCTCTGGCTGATGAACGACGCCTCCCGACAGGCGCTTCCGATGGCGCTCAGGCAGGTCGTCGAGGCAGGATTCGCCGAGGTGGCGCGGCTGACCCGGGCCGTGCCCGCGGGCCGGCACGCGGACGCGGTGCGGGCGATGGAGGCGGCGGGCGGCGTCGTGCAGGTGCTCTCGCCCGACGAGCGGCGGGCGTTCCTGATGGCCGCGGGCCGGGTGGCGACCGGCTACGTGGAGACCTACGGCCACGAGTGGCTGGTCTGGCTCGAGGGGGCGATCGCCGAGGCCGAGCGGGAGATCGCCGTCGCGCGCCCCGGGAGCGCGGATCGCCGGTGAGGCCGGGGGGGACGTGCGCGTCGATCTGAACTGCGACCTAGGCGAGTCGTTCGGTCCCTACACGCTCGGCGACGACCGTGGCGTGATGGGTTGCATCACTTCCGCCAACGTCGCCTGCGGCGCGCACGCCGGCGACCCGGGCGTCATGCGCTCAACGGTCCGGCTCGCGCTCGAGGCGGGCGTCGCGGTCGGCGCCCATCCCGGATTCGGCGACCGCGCGGGCTTCGGGCGCCGCGAGATCGCCATGACGCCGCGCGAGGTCGAGGACCTCGTGCTGGTGCAGATTGGCGCGCTCGCCGCCGTCGCCCACGCTGAGGGCGGCCGGCTGTGCCACGTGAAGGCCCACGGCGCCCTCTACAACATGGCGGCGCGGAACCGCGAGCTGGCCGGCGCGATCGCGCGCGCCACGGCGAGCGTCGACCAGGGCCTGGTCCTTTTCGGGCTCTCCGGCTCCGCCCTGATCGACGCGGGACGAGCCGCCGGGCTGCGCGTCGCGTCGGAGGTGTTCGCCGACCGCGCGTACACCGCCGCGGGCGCGCTCGCGGCCCGAGGGGAGGCGGGCGCCGTGATCGACGATGCGGCCCGCGTCGTCGAGCGGGCGCTGGGGATGGTCCGCGACGGAGCGGTCACCGCCGTGACGGGAGAGAGCGTGGCCCTGGCCGCCGACACGATCTGCGTCCACGGCGACACCCCGGGCGCGGCGAAGCTGGCCCGCCGGCTGCGCGCCGGGCTCGAAGCCGCCGGCGTCGACGTGCGGCCGGTCGACGCCGGGTCTGCGCCGTAGAAAGGGTCCGGGAGCGATTCAATGGACCGTGTACGGCGCCGCGAGCCCGAACGGCGCTATCGCCGCGTCGAACCGCTCGCCGCTCGCCGACACCATCTGGTACGTGCCGTGCATCGATCCGAACGGGGTGCCGAGGGGACAGATCGACGTGTACTCGAACGACTCGCCCGGGCCCAGGGTCGGCTGGCGGCCCACGACGCCGAGCCCCCGCACCTCCTGCACGGTGTTCGCCGCGTCGGTGATGATCCAGTGGCGGCTGATGAGCTGCACGGGCTCGTGGCGCTCGTTCGAGATGGTGACTGTGTAGTGGAACTCCCAGCGCTTGCCCTGCGGCTGGGAGCGCTCGGGCGCGTAGCGGGTGGTCACCTCGATGCGGACGCCGTGCGTGACGGCCTGCGAGCCGGGAGCGGGGGTCGTGTCGTTGCCCACGCTCCACATATACGACATTTTGGATGATCGCGGCCACTACACTCCTCGGGGCCTACCGGGCCGGCTTCTTCCCGATGGCGGTCGCGGGGCGCATTCGCTGGTTCTCTCCCGTGCACCGGGGGATCGTGCCGCTCGACGGCTTCCGCGCGTCGCGCCGCCTGCGCCGGACGGTACGGGGAGGGCGGTTCGAGGTGAGCGTGAACCGCGCGTTCGCGGAGGTCATCGGCGCCTGCGCCTCGGGTCGCGGGCGGGAGGGGAGCTGGATCAGCGCCGAGATCGCCGCGAGCTACCGCGGCCTGCACGAGGCGGGATTCGCGCATTCCGTCGAGACGTGGCGGGACGGCGCGCTCGTCGGCGGCCTCTACGGGGTGAGCCTGCGGGGAGCGTTCTTCGGCGAGTCGATGTTCCACCGCGCGACGGACGCCTCCAAGGTTGCGCTCTGTGCGCTCGTCGAGCGGCTGCGGGCGCGCGGGTACGAGCTGCTCGACGTGCAGTGGGTGACGCCGCACCTGGCGCGGCTCGGCGCGGTGGAGGTCCCGCGATCGCGCTACCTCGGTCTGCTCAAGCGGGCGATGCGGAAGGACTGCCGCTTCGCCTGATCGAGCGCCCTTACGGGCGCGCAGACTCCTGGTCTCCGGCGGCGGGCGGCGGCCGCAGGGCGCCGCGGCGGCGAGCCGAGCCGGTGGTAGGATGCCCACCGAGTGAAACGGATCATCGTCTGCGCCGCGCAGGTGCCGTTCGTGGCCGGCGGCGCGGAGGCGCTCACCAGCGCTCTCGTCGATCGGCTCCGCCAGCGGGGGCACCGTGCCGAGGTCGTCGCCCTGCCGTTCGCCTGGCATCCGAGACGCGAGATGCTCGCCAACGCCGCCGCCTGGCGCATGCTGAACCTGAGCTACGCCGGCCGGCATCCCGTGGACCTGGTGATCGCCACGCGCTTCCCGAGCTACTTCGTTCGGCATCCGAACAAGGTCACCTGGCTCATTCACCAGCACCGCCCCGCCTACGAGCTCTGCGGCACCCGCTACAGCGACTTCACGCACGACGACGCGGACGTCGGAGTGCGGGATTCCCTGTTCACCCTCGACCGTCGGATGCTGGCCGAATCGCGCCGGATCTTCACCATTTCCCGCAACGTCGCCGCGCGCCTGGGCAGATTCACGGGCCTGCGGGCGACGCCGCTCCATCATCCGCCGCCCCTCGCCGGGAGGCTCGCCGCCGGGCCGCTGGGGGACTACGTGCTGTCGGTGGGGCGCCTGGAGTCGATCAAGCGCGTCGATCTCATCGTGCGCGCCATGCGGCACGTGCGGTCGCCGCTGCGCTTGGTGGTTGCGGGCGACGGGAGCGAACGGCCGGCCATCGAGCGCCTGATCGCGGAGCTGGGACTCGGCGGCAGGGTGGAGATGCGCCGGGAGGTGGACTCCGAGGCGCTGGTCGCGCTCTACGCCGGCGCCCTGGCCGTCGTCTATCCGCCCTACGACGAGGACTACGGCTACGTGACGCTGGAGGCGTTCCTCGCCCGTCGGCCGGTCGTCACGGCGGACGACTCCGGCGGCCCGCTGGAGTTCGTGACCGACGGCGTCACCGGATCGGTGTGCTCTCCGGAGCCCGAGGCGCTCGCTGCAGCGGTGGACGAGCTGTCGGCCGACCGCGCACGGGCCTCCCGGCTGGGCGCGGCGGGCTTCGCGCGGGCCGACGCGATCACGTGGGACGGCGCCATCGACGCGCTGGTCGGCGCCGGCGACGGGGCGGCGGGCTGATGCGCCTCGCGTGGTTCACGCCCCTCTCGCCCCGGTTGTCCGGATTGGCCGCCTACAGCGCCGGCATCGTGGCCGAGCTGGCCCGCGGCTCCGACCTCGAGATCGACGTCTACGTCGGCGACGGCGACCCGGCGCAGCTCGGGCCCCGGCTCGGCTCCGGGGTGGCGGTTCGCGCGGCCCACGACTTCGTCTGGCGGCGGCAGCGCCGCCCCTACGATCTCGCCGTCTACCAGCTCGCGAACGCGGCGTCCCACGCCTACATGATGGGCTACGTCGTCCGCTATCCGGGGCTCGCGGTCCTGCACGATACCGTGCTCCACGACGCGCGCCGCGCGCCCGGAGGGCCGGAGCCGAACCCCGGCGGGTACCGCGCCGAGCTGCGCTACGAACGGCCGGAGCTCCACGACGGTGTCGGCGGCATCTCCGGGCTGCCCGTTCCTCACCTGCTCGCCGCCTGGCCGCTGCTGCGGCCGATCCTCGAGACGGCGCGCCGCACCGCGGTGCACGACGGCGGCGTGGCCGACGAGCTCCGCCGTCGACACCCCGGATGCCGTATCGACGTGCTGCGCTTCGGCGTCGCCGGTCCCGACGAAGAGAGTCGGCCCGAACCTCGCGGCCCGATCGTTTTCGCGGCGGTGGCGCACACGGCCCGCGTCGGCGGGATCGAGAGGACCCTGCGCGCCCTCAGGCGGGTGCGGCGCGAGACGCCGGCCGCGTTGCGCATCCTGGGCGCGGTAGAGGAGGCAGCGCGCGCGGCGGCTGACGTCCGAGCGGCCGGCGTCGAGGCCGGCGCCGTGACCCTGCCGGCGGCGGAGCCGGCGGGAGACGTCTCGAGTCCCGATTCCCTGGCCGGCGCGGACGCCTGCGTGGCGCTGCAGGATCGCCCGGGGGAGGTGACCGATTCGTGGCTGCGCTGCCTGGCCGCGGCGCGGCCCACCATCGTGAGCGCCCGGGCGCGACTCGCCGGCGTCCCGATGCTCGACCCGCGCTCGTGGCGGGATCTGCACGGCGGCTCCGAGGGCGCAGTCGCCGTCGGCATCGAGCCTCGGCACGAGGAGGAGATGCTGTGGCTGGCGATGCGGCGCCTCGCGGTGGACGGCGACCTGCGCCGGACGCTGGGCGCACGCGCGCGATCGTGGTGGGAGGCGCGGAGCGCGCGACACGCCTGGATGGTCGAGGACTACCGCCGCCTCCTCCGCGACGTGACCCGGGAGCCGTCGGGGGAGGTGCGCAGCCCGCCGGCGCACATGCGGTCGGACGGGATGGAGCTGGCGCGCCGGATCGCGGACGACTGCGGGCTGGCCGGCGACCCGTTCGGCCTGGGAGTGCGGGCCGCGGGGCGTTCGGCGCACGACCGCAGCGTCCCGCTGACGCCGGCAGAGCGCCCCCAAGGGAGCGACCCCGTCGCACGGGGCCTTCGTTGACCATGTTCACCCGCACCGTCCACAGCCAGGACCTCGAACGGCTACGGCACGAGCGCGAGGCGACGGACCTTGCCTACAACGACGCGCTGACGCGTCTCGACGCGGCGATTCGACCCCTGGCGGGGCCGCCGGGGTTCGGCCCGGAGGCCGGCCCCGACGAGCTGGGGATGCTCGTTTCCCTTGCGGCTCGCGCCCCGGTTGCGCCCGCGCCGCGGGAGCGGTTCTGGCGGCGGTGGTTACGGAGGCTCGTGACGCCCGTCGTGCTGCCTGCCCTCGAGCGGCAGGCGGAGCTCAACCGGGCACTGGTCGGCCATCTGACGCGGGCGGCAGCGGAACGGCGGGAGGAGCGCCGGGCGAACGAGCGCCTGCGTGACTTTCTCGGCGACGAGCTCGACGCCCTCGCGAGCTTCCAGTCGCGCCTCGTGCAGTACGCCCAGCAGATCACGCCGTACATCGACACCCGGAACCGCGAGGCGGCGGCTCTCCTGCGTCGAATCACGGAGGACAGCACCGTGGCATCCGCCGGAGTGGCCGCCGGCCTCGAGGCAGTAGCGGCGGCGCAGCGCGGGCTGGACGATTCGTTCGACCTGCTGCAGGCGTCCGTGCGTGTCATGAAGCGCGAGGTCCACCGCCTGCGCTCCGGATCCCCTGCCCCCGAAGGCGTCGTGCCGAGGCCCGCGGCAGGGGACCGGGCATCCGGACCCGCCGCCGTCGACGCCGACGGCGAGGACGAGGCGTCGGCCTACGTTTCCTTCGAGGATGTGTTCCGGGGCGCGCCCGGCGACATCGCCGAACGCCAGCGTGCGTACCTCGACTGCTTCGCGGGCGCGTCGGACGTGCTCGACATCGGCTGCGGGCGCGGTGAGTTCCTGGAGTTGCTGCGCGAGCGAGGGATCGCGGCCCGCGGCATCGACACGAACCCCGAGATGGTGGCGCGCTGCGTCGAGCGCGGGCTCTCGGCGACCCGCGCGGACGCCCTGAAACACCTGACCGGACTCCCGGAGCGGGCGCTCGGCGGGATCTTCTCGGCCCAGGTGGTCGAGCATCTCGAGGCGGCCTATCTGGTGCGGCTCACGCGGGAGATGCACCGCGTGCTGCGTCCGGGCGGCCGTGCCGTCGTGGAGACGATCAACCCGACTTCCTGGATCGCGTTCTTCAGCGCCTATCTGCGCGACGTCACGCATCGGCACCCGCTGCACCCGGACACCCTCGAGCACCTCCTGCGGGCGGCCGGATTCCGCGACGTCCGGGTCGCCTACAGCTCGCCGCCGCCCGCGGCCAGCCGGCTGGAGCGGGTTGCGGTGGACCGGGAGCTTGCCGCCACCCCGGCGGGCGCCGCCGTCGTGGAGCTGGCCGAGGTGTTCAACCGCAACGTGGATCGGCTGAACGACCTGGTCTTCGCCGATCAGGACTATGCGGTGATTGCCACCCGCGGGGCCTGATTCCCGCGCTCACCGCAGCCCGAGATCTCGCGCGCCGGTTACGGCTTCGTTGCCGGTCCGTCCCCCGCGTCCTGCATGCTGAAGAAGTTTGCTCGCCGCGTTCCGTCGCCCGCCGGGGCCGGAGCACGGAAAGGGTGGGCGGGTTCCGCATCACCTGTCCGCCGCCGCGGCTCGTGGCCGCGGTCCCGGTCCGACCCGCTCGCGCTGCAGTATCGCGGCCGTCTCTTCGGCCACGTGTTCCACGAGCGTGTCGACCTGCGCCTGCCGCGTCCGGAAGCTGAGGACGCAGACCCGGGCCACGAAACGGCCGCCCGCCTCGCAGCCGGTGATCATCACCTTGCCGCGCGCCCGCACGCGGTCGAGCAGCGAGCGTGTGGCGGCGTTCTCAGCGGCCGCGCCCGCGCCCGGCAGTCGCAGGTGGAAGGCGAAGAGCGACAGGGCCGGCGGATCGAGCACCCGCACCGCCGGGAGTGCCCCGATGCGGCGCGCGGCGTCGACCGCGAGCTGCCGCTTCTCCGCGATGGCGGCGCGAAGCCGCGCGGCGCCGAAGAGCTTCACGCACATCCAGACGCGCAGGCCGGGGAAGCCGCGCGACAGGTCCGGGCCGTGACGGGCCGGGTCGTAGAGGTCTTCGGTCGCCGGGGGCGGGAGGTAGCTCGCGTCGATGGCGTGCACTGCCCGGAGCGCCGCCCCGTCGCGCACCAGCAGGGCCCCCGTGCCGTACGGCAGGAAGAGGCCCTTGTGCGGATCGAGGGCCAGCGAGTCGGCGCGCGGGAGCCCGGCGAGGAGCGGCCGCAGCTCGGGGCAGACGTGGAAGAAGGCGCCGTAGGCGCCGTCGAGGTGGAACCAGACGCGCTCGCGGGCGGCCAGGTCGGCGAGCGCGTCCAGGGGGTCGACCGCGCCCGTGTTTATGGTTCCCGCCGAGCCGACGACGAGGAACGGCCGCAGCCCGTGCGCCCGGTCACGGGCGATCGCCTCCCGCAGCGCGTCGACACGCATCCGGAACCGTTCGTCGACGGGGACGCGCCGGACGCGGTCGGGCATGATGCCGGCGAGTCGCGCCGCCTTGAAGACGCAGTGGTGCACCTCGTCCGAGACGTAGGCCGTGCCGCTCCGGAGATCCGGCCCCAGGTGGCGCTCGCGGGCGCAGAGGATGGCGTTGAAGGTGGCCATCGAGCCCCCCGGAGTGAGGAGCCCGGCCGCGGTCTCCGGAAACTGCATCCACGCGCGGAACCACGCCAGGACGTTGGCCTCGAGCTGGACGAGCGCGGGCGCGGCGCGCCAGATGCCGGTGAAGCGGTTCGCAGTGTCCGCGATCAGGTCGGCGAGGCCGGCCGGGAAGAGGCCGCCGCCGGGAATGTAGGCCATGTAGCCCGGGGCGCTGGCCGTGAAGGAACGCGGAATCCACTCCCCGTACAGTCGGTCGAGCAGCGTCTCCAGGTCGGCGCCCGCCTCGGGTACCGGCTCCCGCATCGCGCGGCAGAGATCGTCCACCTCGACGTCGCCGCAGATGGGCTGATCCGGCAGGCTGGCCACGTGGGCCACGACGCGCGCGAGCGCGGCTCGCCCCATGGCCTCCATCTGCTCGGCCGAGTACTCCAGGTCGGCGGGGTCCTTCGCGTCCATCCAGCTAGTCGAGCCGCGGCCGGCCGTCGGCGTTCGCCAGCTCCCAGGCGAGCTGGTAGGTCCATCGCACGATGCGTGCCATCTTGTCGTAGTTCAGCTTGTCCGGGCGGTCGCCGGGGGTGTGGTAGTCCGGGTGGAGGCCGGTGTGGATGAAGAGCGCCGGGACGCCGCGGGCCAGGAAAGGCCAGTGGTCGCTCCGCCGCACCAGGTTCGAGCTGCTGTCGTCGTAGCGGAAGCGGATGGTGAGGCCCACGGAATCGGCGGCCGCCGCGGCGTCCCGCAGATCCCGGCTGAAGCTGTAGCCGAGCACGTTCACGGCATTGCGGTTCGCCGACGCCGACTGGACCGGCAATCCCCGGAACCGGCGCCCGCCGCGCGCCGGCACCTCCTCGTCGCGGCCGATCATGTCCAGGTTCAGCATGGCGACGGTGTCGGCGAGCGGCACGAGCGGGCGCTCGACGTAGGACCAGGTGCCGAGAAGCCCGCGCTCTTCCGCGTTCCAGGCCGCGAACAGAATCGAGCGCCGCGGCCGATCGCCCCTGCGCGCGGCGTGAGCACCGGCTGCGGCGGCGGCGAGCACGCCCGCCACCCCGGAGGCGTTGTCGTCCGCTCCCGCGTAGACGCGTGTACCGACCGTCCCCTCGTGATCGAGGTGTGCGCCCACGATGACCCACTCGTCCCGCAGCTCGGGATCGGACCCCGCGAGCAGGCCCACCACGTTGTGCTGGGTGATCCGGCGCTCGGTGACCGACACCGCCACCTCCACCTCGACCTCGGTCGCGATGGGCACGAACCCCTGTTCCTCCGCGCGCCGGGCAAGCCCTTCGAACCCTCGCGCGGAGCGGCCCAGAAGCCGCGCCGCGAGCCGCGGCGCGACACGCGCGGCCGGGATGCCGACGGCGTCCACCCAGGCGCCCAGCTCGTAGCGGGGCGGGCGGCGCGGCGCGTTCGGCCATACGCCGTCCATGCGGCCGGGGAACGTCTCGGCGCCGTGGTTGTGGACGTCCGTCACCACGAGCACCGCCGCCGCGCCGCGCCGGGCTGCTTCACGTGCCTTGAGGACGCTGCGCGCGTGCTCCGAGAGGAGGTCGCCGTCGAACGGGCTCGCGGCGTCGTACTCGTCCGGCTCGTGGGCGAGCACGAGAACCACCCGTCCCGTCACGTCCGCCGCGGCGTAGTCGTCGTGACCGTGGGCGGGCGCCGAGATGCCGAAACCGGCGAAGGTGACCGCGCCCCGGGCCGTGCCCGAGGCGCTGAAGCGCTCGGGGTGGAAGTCGCGTCCCAGCCGGGCCGGCGCCGGCGACTCGCCCGGCGCGTGGACGGTGAGGGCGTTGGCGTCCGCCGGGCCGAGCGACGGCACGATCAGGTCGAAGGGCTGCAGGTAGCCCCCGTCCGCCGGCGGGGTGAGGCCGAGCCGTTCGAAGCGCGAGCGGACCACCTCGACCGCCGCGCGGTTTCCCGGGGTGCCGGTGAGCCGCCCCCGCAGGGCGTCCGAGGCGAGGTCGGCCACGTCGCGGCGCAGGTCCGCGGCCCGGATCGTCGCGCGCCCCGGAGCGGGGCCCTGCGCGTCGATCGGCGGCGTGACCGCGGCGAGGGCCGCCAGGAGCAGGAGCACGGCCGGCACGGGTCTGCGGCGCGGCCACCGGCGCTGCCGCCTTCGGAGAGCGGGAGGCTCCGCGGCGGCGGAAAGAGCGAGCGTCGGACGGTCCGTGGGCACGCACTATTATGTCCCGGTCACCGCAACCGCCCGCGAGGGGGAGCAGCAGGGGGGAGGGTCCATGCGACGTGCGGCCAGCGCGCTCGGTATCGCCGGGTACCTCGGTGTTGCCTGTGCCGGCGGGCCGGAGGAGCAACCGGCCCGGTTCGACGTGACGGAGAAGTCGGTGCGCGAGCTGGGGGCCGCGCTCGAGGCCGGAACCGTCACCTCCGTAGAGCTCGTCGACGGCTACCTGGCGCGCATCGCGGCCTTCGACCGGCAAGGCCCGGCCATCAACGCGATGATCGCCATCAACCCGCGGGCCCGGGAACGCGCGGCGGAACTCGACGCCGAGCGCGCCGCGGGCAGCGTCCGGGGGCCGCTGCACGGCATTCCCGTGGTCGTGAAGGACAACTACGACACGGCGGACATGCCGACGACGGCCAGCTCGATCGCCCTGGCCACGTCCGTGCCTCCCGACGACGCGACGCAGGTGCGCCGGCTGCGCGAGGCGGGCGCGATCGTCCTCGGCAAGACCAACATGCACGAGTTGGCGCGCGGGATCACGACCATCGCGTCGTTCGGCGGCCAGACCCGGAACCCGTACGATCCGCGGCGCAATCCGGGCGGGTCGAGCGGCGGCACGGGCGCCGCCGTCGCGGCCAGCTTCGGCGCCTTCGGCATGGGGAGCGACACCTGCGGGTCGATCCGCATCCCCTCCGCGCACCATGCCCTGGCCGGCCTCCGCGGGACGCGCGGGCTCGCGAGCGGCGACGGGATCGTGCCCCTGTCGCGCACGCAGGACATCGGCGGTCCGCTCGCGCGGTCGGTCGAGGACCTCGCGCTGGCCCTCGATGCGACGGTGGGCGTCGACCCCGCGGACCCGGCGACCAGCGTCGCGCAGGGGAACGTTCCGCCGACCTACACCGACTCGCTGAACGCCGCTGGACTCGAGGGCGCGCGGCTCGGCGTGATGACCGCGATGCTCGGCGGGGGAGGTGCCGAGCGCCTGGTGCGGGAGGTCGTCGAGGGAGCGGTGGAGGAGGTGGAGGCGCTCGGGGCGACGGCGATCGAGATCGAGGATCCGGACTTCGCCGAGCTGACGCGTGACGCTTCTGTCATCGCCCAGGAGTTCCGCTTCCACTTCGACGACTACCTGCAGGCCACGCCCGGCGCCCACGTCCGGTCGCTGGCCGAGATCATCGACACGGGGCTCTACCACCGCGTTCTGGAGGCGGGGCTGACCGCGTCCCTCGAGGTGGAGACGCTCGACAGCGACGACTACCGGGAGCGGCTTGCCCGGCGGGACGAGTTGCGCCGCGCCGTGGTCGCCCTGCTCGACGAGCGGGACCTCGACGCTCTCGTCTACCCGACCATTCGCCAGACCGCGCAGCCGATCGGGGCCATCCAGTCCGGCAGCAACTGCACGCTGAGCGCCCTGTCCGGGATGCCGGCGATCACGGTGCCGGCCGGCTTCGCGGACGACGGGATGCCGGTCGGCCTCGAGATGCTGGGCCGGCCCTGGTCGGAGCCGCGGCTCATCGAGCTCGCGTACGCCTACGAGCAGGCAACCGGCCACCGCCGGGGGCCCGACTTCACGCCGAGCCTCGTCACGCCCCCGGCGCCCGTCGAGCTGGCGGCCTCCGTGCAGGCCGCGGAGGGGCTCTCGGCGGACGTCCGCTTCGTGCTCGATCCGGCCACCCGCGTCGTGCGCTACCGCGTGTCGGTGTTCGGGCTGTTGGACGACGACGTGCTGCTGACCGCGCTGCACCGCCGCGACGGAGAGAACGCCGCCTCGGTCGGCCCGGTGTTGCGCGACCTGGAGCGGGGGGGCGGCGCGCGAGCGGCGGGAGAGTGGCGGCTGTCGGGAGCCGGGATGCAGGCCCTGCGCGACGGGCGCCTGTACCTCGCCGTGCACACCGTGGACGACCTGGCCGGCGCGATCCGGGTCGATCTCTCGCTCCCCGGCCCGCCTGCCTAGGACCCGATCGTCGGCTTTGCGCGCCGGGCGCGGGGGCGGTAGGCTTGGCCGGACAATGGAGCGAGGCCGGAACCGTAACCGCGAGGCAGTCATGATCACCACCTGCCGGTTGACCGTAGTCATCTGCGCCGCGGCGGGCGTGGCGCTCGGGATCGGATCGGCATCGAAGCCGGCGCGTGCGCAGGTCGCTGTGGCGGGTTCCGCTTGCGCCGCCGTGGCGCAGGCGCCGCTCGGCCTGCCCCACGTCACCCTGTCCGTCGCCGAGGAGGTCACGCCTCCGTTCACGCCGCCCGAGACGTTCTCCTCGCGCGGCTTCACGGTCGAGGACGTCGCCTTCTGCCGCGTCGCCGGCGTGTCGCGGCCCGAGCCGGGGTCGGAGATCGGCTTCGAGGTCTGGCTGCCGGCGCCCGAGGCGTGGAACGGCCGCTTCCAGGGGATCGGGTCCGGCGGCTCGGCGGGCGCCATCCGCTATCCGCAGCTCGCCTCGGCCGTGGCCGGCGGGTACGCGGCGGTCGCCACCGACAACGGCCACACCAGCACGAGCGGCTTCGACGGGAGCTGGGCCCTCGGGCACCCCGTGCGCCTCGTCGACTTCGGGTATCGGGCGCAGCACGAGGCGACGGTGGCCGGCAAGGCGATCACGGCTGCCTACTACGGGCGTCCTGCCGACTACGCCTACTTCGTCGGCTGCTCGCAGGGCGGCCACCACGCCCTGATGGAGGCGCAGCGCTATCCGGACGACTACGACGGGATTGTGGCGGGAGCGCCGGCCAACTACTGGATCGGCCTGATGACCGGCGAGCTGTGGTCCGGCCTCGCCACGACGCGGGACCCGGCGCAGGACCTCCCGCGCGCGAAGCTGCCCGTGCTGGGCGCGGCGGTCATGACCGCGTGCGATGCGCTCGACGGGCTCGTCGACGGCCTGATCGACGACCCGCGCGCGTGCGACTTCGACCCCGGCACGCTGCTGTGCGAAGCCGGCGACGGACCGGACTGCCTGACCGCGGGCGAGGTGGCGGCCGCGCGGGCCATCTACGCCGGGCCGACGCGGCCGGGCACCGGCGAGCGGATCTTCCCGGGCTACGCGCTCGGCAGCGAGCACTTCGAGGCGCCCGACGGCCTCGGCGGCTGGGCGCGCTACTGGTCCGGCGTCGAGAAGCCCGGCGGCAGCGCCATCGACTTCATGCGCTACAGCGTCTTCCAGGATCCCGACCGCGACCTGCGCGGCTTCGACTTCGACGCCGACTGGGACCTCGCCAACGGCCGGGTGATCGGCACGGACGAGACGCTCGGCTCGGCCCTGAACGCGGTGGATCCCGACCTGACGGCGTTCAAGGCGGCCGGCGGCCGGCTCATCAGCTACCACGGATGGGCGGACGCCCTGATTCCCGGCCAGTATGCGATCGATTACTACGACAGCGTGATCGAGTCGATGGGCGGTCTCGCGGAGACCACCGACTTCTATCGCCTCTTCATGGCGCCCGGCGTGGCGCACTGCCGCGGAGGGCCCGGCCCGGATCGCTTCGATGCGGTGACCGCCCTCGAGCGCTGGGTGGAGCAGGGCGAGGCCCCCGGTCACCTGATTGCGGCGAAGGTGGTCGACGGCGCCGTGCAGCGCACGCGCCCACTCTGCCCGTATCCGCAGGTGGCGCGCTACCAGGGCACCGGCAGCATCGACGACGCGGCCAGCTTCGCCTGCGTCGATCCGGACTGAGGCCTTCTCCCGTCCCGGGCCGGCCGGCAGCGTGCGCTACCAGCGGATGCCGGTCGAGTGGTTCGTCAGGCCGCTGCCGCGTGACCCAGAGACCGGGAGAGTGGGATCGCGAACGATCCGAACGGCTGGTTCTCGAAGCCGGCGGATCTCATCGCCGCGATCCGCCGCATCGTGCACATGAGCGCAGTGCACCGTGCAGATGGACCAGGATGCTGGTCCCACCCAGGCGGGCACCCGACCGGGCCCTGGCTCCGAGGTCCAGTTGCGTCCGCGCACGGCTCTGGGCATCGGCCGAAACCGCGAACCAATGGGGAGTGGAATGCGGGTTGACGCCCCATGTGAGCCTGTAAGCATCCTTGCGATGGCTTATGGCGAGCAGGTGGTGGAGGCGGCGGGAGTCGAACCCGCGTCCGAGAGTACGGCGCAGCAGGATTC
>JAPOYG010000680.1 GCA_026706755.1 Acidobacteriota bacterium | reverse complement strand
TGCTGGAACGCCCGCAGGTGCAGCCGCTCGGTGTCCGCGATGACGCCGTCGAAGTCGAAGATGACACCGAGGAGAGGCATGGCGTGAGGGAGGGGCGGCGACGGGTACCGTACGCCGGCCGCGTCGCCGCGTCAGGGACGCCCAGCCGCGCCGGAGGTCGTGGCCGCCTGCGTTCGGCGGGGCCCTGCCTCCGGCCCGCCAGCGCCGGCGTCCCCGGACGGCTCACGAGACGCATCGGCCTCGGGAAACGGAGTCTCTGCGGGACGCGCAGCCTCCTCCGCAGACGCGCCGACTTCCCCAGGCTGGTCGAAGGCGCCGGCCCCGTCAAGCCTGTCGAGTCCGGTCAACGGCATCCGACGCTCTTCAGGCGGCGGCAGCCGCTCGCCGGCCCGCACCGGGGTCGGCAGCCGGTTCTGGGGCGGCGGAAACGGGCAGTCGAACTCCTCGTCGAAGTAGCACGTCGGATGGTAGGCGCGGTTGAAGTCGAGGTCGTAGACACCGGTCGGGCTGAACGGAAGATCCAGATACCGCCCGGCCGGATAGGTCTCTTCGCGGCTCGTCTCGTCCCGGAACGGCACGAACAGGCCCTCGCCGTCCGAGAGCAGAGCGGCTAGGCGGTACGTCTCCCCGTGCAGCACGAACTCGAGGTGGCCGACGTGGCGCATCTTGCGCATCAGGCCGGTCGAGGTCGGAATGTCGAAGACGGGCTGCTCCTCGCCGATGGCCAGGTTGGCGGGCACGCGGTACGAGAGGTCGGGCTCGAAGTAGTGCAGGGGCACCATCCAGGAGCGCCGATCGAGGGGCACCGGGGAGTCGGGGCTGTTCTTGAAGAAGTCGTCCTTGTACTCGCGGTCCTCGACCAGGCGGGTCAGGTAGTCGCTCTCGTCGGGCTCGGGCGGCCCGCACGCCCCGGCCGCAAGCAGCAGGCTCGCCGCGAGCACGCGGATGCCGTGCGCGCGGATGCGTTCGCGCGGGGCGCGAGCCGGACGGGGCCCGGCCACCGGTGACACCTCGACCATCGGTTCAAGAATACACTCGTGAGACAAGGAAGTCGCGCAGCTTCCGGAACGCGCGCCCGCGGTGGCTGACCGCGGCCTTCCGCTCGGCCGAGACCTCGGCGAGCGTGCAGCCGAACGGCGGGTAGAAGAAGATCGGGTCGTAGCCGAAACCCCCGTCCCCGGCCGGCCGGTCGGCAATGCGCCCCTCGATCGTCCCCGCCGCCTCGAACACCACCCGGCCGCCCTCGACCGCCGCCACCGCGCAGACGAAGCGCGCCGGGCTCCCGAGGGCCGCCCGCGCCCGCAGGCGCCCGTAGATCAGGTCGAACTTCTCGGGGTAGGTGGGGCCGCCGAAGCGGGCGGAGCGAACGCCCGGCTCGCCGTCGAGGCCGTCCACCTCGAGGCCCGAATCGTCGGCCACCGTGAGATGGGGCACCAGGCGGCCGTAGTAGCGCGCCTTGAGGCGGGCATTCTCCGCAAAGGTCCGGCCGGTCTCCTGCGGTGCGACCGCGCTCGCGTGCGCGGAGATCGACTCCACCGCGCAGTCGAGCCCGTCGAGAATGCGAGCGATCTCGCCCAGCTTGTGCCGGTTCGTCGTCGCGACGACGAGCGTCATGCCGCGGCGGGCGGGAGCATTCCCCCGACGATGTCGCGCTGCATGGCGACGAGTCGGTCGATGGCGCGCCCGGCCAGCGACAGCATCTCGTCGAGAGCGGCACCGTCGAACGGCTGCCCTTCCGCCGTGCCCTGCACCTCGATGTAGCGTCCGCGCCCGGTCTTCACCACGTTCATGTCGACCTCGGCCTGCGAGTCCTCGGCGTACGCGAGGTCGGCCAGGGCCCGGCCGGCGACGATGCCGACGCTGATGGCGGCCACGTAGTCCTCGATCGGCAGGCGCGCGATCACGTCCTTCTCCCGCAGCTTGTGGAGCGCGAGGACCAGGGCCACGAACCCGCCGGTGATCGACGCGGTGCGGGTGCCGCCGTCGGCCTGGATGACGTCGCAGTCGACCCAGACCGTCCGCTC
>JAPOYG010000622.1 GCA_026706755.1 Acidobacteriota bacterium | reverse complement strand
CGGCACGTCGCGCCCGCGCAGACTCCCAACGCGACCGCAAGGTCGCGCTAGCGCGACGGCTCCGTCGGATCCCGCCCGTCGCGCGGGGCGCCGGTGCCGGACGAGCCGGCGAAGAGGCGCGTGCCGTCCGGGAAGGTGACGTCGCGTCCGTTGGCGCGCAACGCGCCGTCGATGGCCTGGTAGCCCTCGACGAGAACCTCGATGCCGGGCGTCACCGAATCCCGGCGCCAGCCGCGGCGGACGAGCGCCCCCGGGGGACCCGCCTCGATCATCCAGGCGTCGACGCTGCCGTCCTCGTTGGTCACGTCGATGTGCAACCAGGCGTGCGGGTTGATCCACTCCATCTTCGTGATCGTGCCCCGCAGCGCGACCGGCTTCGTCGCGTCGAACTCGGCCGAGAACGCGTGGTGCGCGAGGGCCGACGCCCCCGCCACCAGGATGGCGAGCCCGACGGCCGCCAGGGTCGCTGTCAGTCTGTTCCGCATCGGTGATACCTCGCTGTCGTGCTGTAGCTCAGTGACGGCCCGCCTACCGGCTGCCCCCCTCCGCCGCCTCGCGGTCACGCGCCCGCGCGCCGCTCAGGATGTTGGTCATGCCGTAGTTGCCCTCGTGGCAGGCGTACTCGACCAGCTCGAACTGCGTGTTGTCCACGTCGAACGTGAAGCGGCCGGTGTAGGGCGCCGTCCAGACGGCGGGGTCGTCCACCGTGAACTGGTACTCGAGCCGCGTCGGGCTGATGCGCGTGAAGCGCTCGGTCAGCACCATGTCGGGGCTCGACCCGCGGTACGAGGCCTCGTCGTTGAAGTTGGTCGTCTCGACCACGAGCGTATCGCCTTCCCACTGGCCCTGCGAGCTGCCGAGCCACGAGGTGAGCTGCGAGCCGTCCTTCGCCTGCGGGGTCGTCGGGATCACGCGCGTCTCGTGGATCATCTCCTTCTGGATGGCCACGAAACCGGGACCCTGGTAGATCTGCAGGCCGTTGTTGTAGACCCCGGGGAACATCATTCCCGGCAGCCCGCGCGTGATGCAGCGGACGAACGGGGTGGCCTCCTCCGGACCGGCGATGTTGGTGGTCGTGTAGCGCCGACGCTCCGCCGCGATGCGGGCCGCGCGCGCCTCGCCTGCCTCCGTCATCGCCGGGATCCGGCCGTCGGGCGGGTCGATGATCATCGCGACCTGCGTCGACGGGGCGTTCTGGTCGTAGCCGAGGGTCGTGTCGCGCCACTCCCGCTCGTAGCCCCAGATGCTGCCGAGCGTGCCGCGCTCGCGCCGCGCCACGGCCTCTTCCGGCGTCAGCGCCTCGATCTCGGCGAGGTCGAGGGGCCGCTCCAGCGGAATGCCGTGCGAGGCGTTCCCGGTCCAGACGCCCTGCAGGTCGGGCTCGCCCCAGGGCGTGCGCGGCGTGTCGTAGGGCTCGGTCACGTCGGCGAAGACCGGCGCCGTGCCGGACGCATCCACCCCCGCATACCCGGTCTCGAGCAGCGCCACCCGAACGTTGTCCGGCCCGTAGACGAACGCGCGCCGCGCGGACGTCCGGGCGTTCTCCGGCACCACGGGCTCCTGCTGGAAGCCGACCCCGGCCGCCATCAGCTCCGTGGCGGCGGCATCGATGTCCTCGACGACGAAGCCGATGTGGTCGACGGCGCGGCCCTCGGTCGTCGCCGGCGTGCCGTCCGGGTGCTCGGAGGCGAAGATCCAGGCGTCGCCGAAGCGGAGGCCCTCGTCCTCGCCCGCGTGCACGGCCGGCTCACCGCCGAGCATCTCCTCGTACCAGCCGAGGGTCTCCTGCGGGTCGACCGCGCTCAGGTGGACCTGGTGGAAGCCGACGGTGTCCGGATCCTGGAGCAGCTCGATCCGGGTCCCCCAGGGGTCGAAGATGTAGCCATGCAGGTAGCCGCCGGGGGCCTCGCGCAGCGTCGCCCCGCCCGGGAAGCGCTGCAGCCGCACCCCGGAGCCCCGCACGCCGACGGCCTCGAGCTCGTCCATCTTCGCCGTCACGTCGGCGAACGAGAAGCCGATGTGGT
>JAPOYG010000407.1 GCA_026706755.1 Acidobacteriota bacterium | reverse complement strand
GGGGCGCCGGCATCGAAGACCTCAACAGCGACATCCACGCCAGCGCCGAGTACCGTCGCGCCATGATCCCGGTCTTCACCAGGAGGGCCCTCGACGGCGCCCTGGCGCGCGCCTAATCGATGCGCTCGACCGTGATCCGGGCGCCGTCCGCCACCCGCGCGAGCACCGCCGGGTCCCCGTCGATGAGGCCGAGGGTGTTGACCGGGCTCGCGGGCCGGATCTCGTCGCCGCGGCTCATCGGGGTCGGCCCCCAGAAGAGGCAGAGCGCGCTGCCCGGCGGCCAGTACGCCACGGCTCCCTTGTCGACTGTCGCTTGCGCGTCGGTCGCTTCCTCCGCCTCGACCGGGATCGAGAAGTAGATCTCGTCGCCCCAGGTCTGGACGCTGCCGGTGATGGGCAGGGCGCCCCACAGTGCGTCGGCCGTCGTCGAGTCGTTGAGGGCGGCCGACACGACCACACCGCCCGCCGCGATCCGGATTCGTCTGTCGCTCATGATGCGAAGATGATATCGGAGTATGATCCTGCATCATGAGGACCACGATCACGCTCGACGACCGGCTCTTCACCCAGCTGAAGAGGCGGGCGGCGGAATCCGGGACATCGGTCAGCCGCGAGGTCGAAGAGGCGGTTCGCTTGCGCATGAGGACGCCGGCGCCTGAGAGCTACACCGAGCCCTTCGAGCTGATCACGTTCGGGGCGGGCGGGCGATTCTCGCGCCACAATGTCGACAAGGCGTCGGCCCTGCTGGAGATCGACGACGTCGAACGGCACGCGAGGCGCGAGTAGTCGATGCAGCTTCCGGACGTCAACGTGCTCATCTATGCGCACCGCGAGGACGCGCCGGAGCATCTCCGCTACGCGGCGTGGCTCCGCTCGCTGACCGCTTCGGTCGCACCCTTCGCCCTGGCGGAAATCGTGCTCGCCGGTTTCCTGCGCCTCGTGACGAACGGCAGAATCTTCGATCCGCCCACGCCCATGGACACCGCGATTGCGTTCTGCCAGAGTCTGGTGACGCGACCGCGTGCGGTGGTCCTCGCCCCGGGCCACCAGCACTGGGACATCTTCACCAACCTCTGCCGCGGCGTGGAAGGGCCGCTGGTGACGGACGCGTATCTCGCGGCCCTTGCGATGGAGCACGGATGCGAGGTGATCACGACCGACAGCGACTTCGCACGGTTCCCAGGGCTTCGATGGGCACATCCGCTCAGCCCGGGGCCGCGCGCCCGCTGACGCCGATGCGCGCCACACGTCGAACCTTCGTCGCTGCCGCCGTCCTCTGCGCTACGGTGTGGCCGCTTCGCGCTGCGGACTGGCCGGAGTGGCGAGGCGCCGGCCGGCTCGGCGTGTGGACGGAGAGCGGCATCGTCGAGACGTTCCCGGAAGGCGGCCTGACCGCCACCTGGCGGGTGCCGATCCACGGCGGCTACGCGGGGCCGGCGGTGGCGGCAGGGCGCGTGTTCGTGACCGACGCGCTGCGCCCCGACCCGCGTAGCACCGCTGCCATCGAGCGCATCCTCGCGCTCGACGAGGCGACGGGAGCGGTGCTCTGGGAGCACGAGTGGGAGACCAACTACGCAGGGCTCCAGCTCGCCTACGCGATCGGGCCGCGCGCGACGCCGACCGTGGACGGGGATCTCGTCTACGCGCTCGGCGCGATGGGCAACTTGGTGGCGCTCGACGTCGCCGACGGAAGCGTCGCTTGGCAGAAGGACTACGTCCGCGACTTCGGCGCCGCGGTTCCCTCCTGGGGCATCAGCGGCGCGCCGCTCGTCGACGGCGACCGGCTCATCTGCCTGGTGGGCGGCGAGCCGGACGCCAAGGTCATCGCCTTCGACAAGCACACCGGCGAGGTGCTCTGGCAGGCGCTGTCGTCGGACTGGGAGCCGGGCTACTCGGCGCCCTTCCTGATCGACGCGGCCGGCGTGCCGCAGCTCATCATCTGGCACCCGCGGGCAATCAGCTCGCTCGACCCGGCGACCGGCGCCGTCTACTGGGAGGTGCCGCACGTCGTCGACATGGGGATGA
>JAPOYG010000202.1:4986-19960 GCA_026706755.1 Acidobacteriota bacterium | reverse complement strand
CCTGGGACGGTGGGGGCTGGGGCCGACCCGGAGCCTGCGACGGGTTGGCGGCGCTACTTCTCGTTCATGTGCGGATAGCGGTAGTCGCGCGGCGGGGTGAAGTTCTCCTTCGTGGTCCGCGTGCTCACCCAGCGCAGGAGGTTGAGCGAGCTGCCCGCCTTGTCGTTGGTGCCCGACGCTCGCGAGCCCCCGAACGGCTGCTGGCCCACCACCGCCCCCGTCGGCTTGTCGTTGATGTAGAAGTTGCCGGCCGCGTTCCGCAGCCGCTCGTGCGCCTGGTTGATGGCCCGCCGATCGGTGGCGAAGATGCCGCCCGTGAGCCCGTACGGTGACGTCGTGTCGCACAGCTCCAGCGTCCGCTCGTAGTCCGCGTCGTCGTAGACGTAGAACGTCAGGACCGGGCCGAACAGCTCGACCGCCATGGTCGTGTAGCGCGGGTCGCGGGCCCGGATGAGGGTCGGCGCGATGAAGTAGCCGTGGCTGTCGTCGCAGGCGCCGCCGGCGACGATCTCCGCGTCCGCGTCGGCCCGCGCCGCGTCGATGGCCGCCTTGTTGGTGGCGAAGGACGCCGCATCGATGACCGCGCCCATGAAGTTCGAGAAGTCGGCGACGTCGCCGTAGCGGATCGCCGCCACCCGGTCGACGAGCTCCCGGCCGTGGGTGTCCCAGAAGCTCCGCGGCAGGTAGGCGCGGCTCGCCGCGCTGCACTTCTGCCCCTGGTACTCGAAGGCGCCGCGGATCAGCCCCGCCATCAGCGCCTCGGGGTCGGCCGACGCGTGCGCGAAGACGAAGTCCTTGCCGCCCGTCTCCCCGACGATGCGCGGGTAGCTGCGGTAGCGGGCGATGTTGGCGCCGACGGTGCTCCACATGCCCTGGAAGACCTCCGTGCTCCCGGTGAAGTGGACCCCGCCGAGCTCGGGGTGACTCATCGCCGGTTCGCCGATCTCGCCGCCGCTCCCCGGCACCATGTTGATGACGCCGTCCGGGAGCCCCGCCTCCCTGAGGACCTGCATCAGCCAGTGGGCGGAGAAGACGGCGGTCGAGGCCGGCTTCCAGACGACCGTGTTGCCCAGCATGGCGGGGCTGGTGGGCAGGTTGCCGGCGATCGCCGTGAAGTTGAACGGTGTGACCGCGAAGACGAACCCCTCCAGCGGCCGGTACTCGACGTAGTTCCAGGTTCCCGGCCCGCTTTCCGGCTGCTGCTCGAAGATCTGCGGCAGGTAGCCGACGTTGAAGCGGAGGAAGTCGATGAGCTCGCAGGCGGCGTCGATCTCCGCCTGCATGCACGTCTTGCCCTGGTTGAGCATCGTGGCCGCGTTCAGCACCTGCCGGTACTTCCCGGCCAGCAGGTCGGCGGCGCGCAGGAAGACGGCGGCGCGCGCCTCCCAGGGCATCGCCGCCCAGGCGGGACGGGCGGCGGCGGCGGCGGCGATCGCGCGGTTCACGGTCTCCGCGTTCCCCTTGTGGAACGTCGCCACGGCGTGGTGGTGGTTGTGCGGCAGGACGCACTGCCCGAGGTTGCCGGTCGTGACCTCCTCGCCACCGATGACGAGCGGGATCTCGATGGTCCGGCCGGAGAACTCGTCCAGCCGGGCCTTCAGCTCCTGCCGCTCGGCCGATCCCGGCGCGTAGCTCAGGACCGGCTCGTTGACAGGCGTGGGAACGGCGACACGCGCGTTGATCATCTGGAAACGACTCCTTCTTCCTTGTCCAGCCTACGGGTGGCGCGCTCGCGCGCCCTCACGGGCTAACACGCGCCGAAGCGGGACGGGGCGGTGGCTCGCAAAGCGGCGCCGAGGTCGCCGCCGAGGTCCGGGCCGTGGGTCTCCGACAGGCCGGCCGCCTCCACGACCCTCCCGCCGTCGACGATGTCGGCGACCAGGGCGGCGGTCAGCGGGGCCAGCAGGACGCCGTAGCGGAAATGGCCGGAGGCGTACACCAGGCCGGGAATGGCCGCCGAGCGTCCGATGACCGGCAACCGATCGGGCGTCGCGGGCCGCAGCCCGACGCGCGCCGTCACGAACGACGCCTCCCGCACGGCCGGCATCACCTTGCTCGTCGCGTCGATGAGGGCCCGGATCCCGGCCACGGTCGCCCGCTCGTCGAAGCCGACCTCCTCCACGGTGGCCCCGACCAGCACCGAACCGTCGCTCCACGGCACGACGTAGCAGCCCGGGGCCCAGACGACGCGCCCCAGGGCCGGCGCCGGCCAACCGAGGTGCAGGAGCTGGCCCCGGACCGGCCGCACGGGAAGCCGGTCCGCGCCGTCGACCTCGATGCGACCCGACCAGCTTCCGGCCGCGAGCACCGCCGTGTCGCAGACGAAGGTCTCGCCGGCCGTCTCCACCCGCACCCCCTCGCCGTCCGCGGCGACCCGCGTCACCGCGACGGCCGTGTGGAACGACACCTCGTGCGCGACGGCGGCGCTCCGCAGCGCGGCGGTCAGGTCCCGCGCGCCGACGAAGCCGTGCGGGCCGATGCGCAGCCCCCCCGAGACACCCGGCGTCAGGTGCGGCTCCGCCTCGCGCGCGGCGGCCGCGTCGAGCAGCTCCGCCTCCACGCCGCGCCCGGCGCACACCCGCTCGACCTCCGCCAGGTGCGCGAGGCCCGCCTCGTCGAGCGCCACCTCGAGGGTCCCGGAGCGGACGTACTGCACCGCCGCCCCGGAGTCCTCGACCACGTTCGCAACGAACTCGTCGTACAAGTCGAGGCTGCGGGCGGCGAGCTCGAGCAGCGCCTGACCGTCGTGCGCCTCGATGTAGGGCGCCAGCACCCCGGCCGAGGCCTGGGTGGCTCCCGCGCCGATGTCGCGCCGATCGACCACCTGCACCCGAGCGCCGCGCCGCGCCAGCTCGTAGGCGATGGCGCAGCCGACGACGCCGGCTCCGACGACGACGACGTGCGGTCTCCGGTCCACGGACACAATCCCAACCGGAGAGTGTACCCCGAAATCCCCGGGCGCGGCCCCCGGATCGCGGGGTGCGGGGTGCGGGACGACCCGGCGAAGCGACCGGCGGGTCGCAGTGGGGTCCGGCGGGCGGATGGTCTGCTCGAGTAACGACGGGTCCGCGTCGCGCGTCAGGCCGAGCCGAGGAGCCGGCCGATCAGAATGCACAGCGCGGGCAGCCCGTAGAACGCCAGGACGATCCCGAGCACGGTCAGCTTGCGCGACCGGAGCGCGTAGACGGTCACGCCCCGCGCCAGCCCCAGCGGCACCCGCCGCACCCGCTCGACCGGGTAGATCAGCAGCAGCCCGCTCAGGTTGAACAGCAGGTGCACCAGGGCGATCTCGAGCCCGGCCGAGGCGTTCGGCCCCGAGACGGCCAGCGCGGCGAGGAGCGCGGTGACGGTCGTGCCGATGTTGGCGCCGATCGTCACCGGGAACGCCTGCTCCAGCCGCAGCAGGCCGGCGCCGCCCAGCGGCACGAGCAGCGACGTCGTGATGGAGCTCGACTGCACGGTGACGGTGACGATCACCCCCACCAGCAGAGCGACGACGGCGCTCGCCCGCAGCACGTCGTTGATCATCCCCTCGACGCGCGAGTGGACGGCGGCGCGCAGGACCCGGACCAGCAGGAACAGGGCGAAGAAGATGCACGCCCCGCTCACCACGATGAGGACGAGCCCCTGCGCTCCCTCCGCGCGGAAGAGAGCCTCGGCGGCGGCCGCGACGGGGGCGATGCCGGCGTCGAGGGCGCGGCTGAGCGGGCTCTCGTAGTCGACGCCGCCCACCTGGCCCAGCGCGCCGGCGAGGAAGCGGGCGGTCCGTCCCAGGAAGCCGGTCAGGATCTCGATCGGCAGCAGGATCAGCACGGCCAGGTAGTTGAAGACGTCGTGGCAGATGGCGATCGGGAACGCCCGCTCGAACTCGTCGCGGCGGCCGGCGTGGGCCAGCGAGACGATCGTGGCCGTCACGGTGGTCCCGATGTTGGCCCCCATGATCATCGGGATCGCGTTGGCGAGGGGCAGCGGGTTCTCCGGCGCCGCCACGAGGCCGACGACCATCGCCGTCGTCACCGACGAGCTCTGGACGACCGTCGTCGCCAGCAACCCGACGATCAACCCGAAGAACGGGTTCGACGTGGCCGCGAAGAAGCTCTGGATGAAGTCCTCGCCGAGCAGCCGGAACCCGTCGCCGAGCCCGTTGACGCCGGCCAGGAAGACGAACAGGAGAGCGACGGCGGCGAGGAGGCGCGGGGCGAGGGTGGACGGGGGACGGTTGGGAGGCAGCACGGTAGGGCGCACGTCGGCTCTCTCCTGGCGCCCCCGGGGCCGGCCCCCCACCGGCTGGGCGGCGCCATTGTACACGACCGGCATTCCCGGCCCGCCCGTCCCCCGGAGCGGACAGGCTGTCCCGTGGGGGTCACACCCGGCGGGCAGATTGGGCTTGAATGCCGCGCGATTCACGCCATAATTCCTCGATGCGGTCGACGGCAAGGCTCTTGCTCGGGATCCCGACGGGCTGCGAGGTGCTCCGATGGGGATGAGACCCGTTCCGTTCACGGTGGCGATCGGCGCGCTCGCGGCGGCGGTCGGTGTCGGCGCCTACCTGGCCGTGCGCCAGAACGAGACCCCGGTGAGCTCCACCGCCGTCGCGGCGGCAGGGGTCCCGGCGGCCCCGGCGGTGGAGACGACCGAGCAGGTCGTGGAGACGGCCGAGCCGGTGGTGCCGTCTCCCGCGGCGCGACGCGAGCCGGTGGAGCGCGTCCCGGCCGCCGCTCCGGTCGCGCGCGAGCGGCGGGCGCCCGCGCCGGCCGCGAGCGCGCCTGCGGCTGCCAGGCGCCGGTCGCCCGAACGGGCGGCGCCCGGGCGGGCGGCGCCGGAGCGAGCGGAAGGGGCGACGCGCGGGTCTCTCCCGGCGGAGAACGCGGGGGCGACGGCGGACGGCGATGCCCCGCGGAACGCAGGCGACACGCCGCCGGCCGCCGCCGGCGCGCAGGCGCCGGGGACTCCCTCGCCGGCGGCGCGGGACCGCGCACGGGACCTGCCGCGGGTCGCCGGCTGGGTGCCCGCGGATCCCGGGGAGCGACGGCCGGCGGACGGACCGCGACCGCGAGAGCGTGCGTCGGGTCCCTCGGCGAACGCCGATCGTCCGGCGGACGGACGGCGGGCGTCGGGGCGGCCGTCGGACGCGGGGCGCCCGCCGCTCCGTGCCGCGGAACGTGAGCGGGAGCTCGTCATCGAGGCCGACTCGGTCATCGGCCTGCAGGTCGACAGCTTCGTGACCACGCAGTCGGCCGAGGTCGAGGACGACGTGCACGCCCGCGTCACCCGCGACGTCCTGGTCGGCGGCGAGGTGGCCGTTCCGGCCGGCGCCGTCGTCCACGGGTCGGTGACGCTGGTCGAACGGGCGGGCCGCCTCAAGGGCACGTCCCGGCTCGGCGTCCGCTTCCACACGCTCGTGCTCGACGACGGCGTGGCGGTGCCCGTGGTCACCGAGACGGTCTACCGCGAGGCGGGCTCCGGCGGGGGGGAGCGCGCCGCCCGCATCGGGAGCGCCGCGGTGGGCGGCGCCATCCTCGGCGCCATCTTCGGCGGGCGGCGCGGGGCCGCCGTCGGCGGGGCGGCGGGAGCCGGAGGCGGGGCGATCGCGGAGCTGGCCACCGAGGGCGAGCCCGCCACCCTGCCGTACGGGTCGACGCTGACCGTCCGGCTGTCGCGGCCCGCGGTCGTCACCCTGTACCGCTAGTGATATAGTCCAAATCGTGGGGCAGGACGAGATTACGCAGGCCGTTCTGTCTCGCGACGAGGTCGTCCGCTACCTCCAGGGCGGCGGGGGCCAGTCGCCCGACGAAGCCCAGGCGGCCATCGCGAGGTACCTGGACGAGCTCCGGACGACGCAGCGCTACCGGATGTACCGGGCGCTGCAGCATCCTCTCTACCCCATTCTCCGCAAGATCGAGCGCGTCCCGGAAGACGTCCACTTCGTGGGCGAGGCAGCCCGCTCCGGCCGCGTCATCTACGCCTCGAACCACAAGAGCCACCTCGACTACCTGATCGAGCCCATCGTGCTCGACGACAACGGCATCCGGCCGCCGGTGATCGCGGCCGGGATCAACCTGTTCGGCGGCGCCCTCGGGCTCATCCACAAGTACGTCACCGGCGCCATCCCCATCCGCCGCGACACCAAGGACCCGGCCTACCTGGTCACCCTGAAAGCCTACGTGGCGGAGCTCCTGCAGCGGCACGACCTGTTCCTCTACCCGGAGGGCGGGCGCACCTACAGCGGCGAGATCAAGCCCTTCAAGACGGGGCTGCTGCACGCCGCCCTGCAGTCCCGGCGCAGCGACCTGGTCATCGTGCCGACAGCCATCGCCTACGACCTCGTGCTGGAGGATTTCATCCTCGCGCGGCAGCGCGTCAAGCGGGGCCAGCGCCCGTTCCGCCGCGAGCTCGCCGAGATGGTGCGCTACGCGGTCGGCTACCAGTCGCGCTGCTTCGTCACGTTCGGCCGCCCCATCGAGGCCGGTGGCTTCGACCCGACGGCGCGGCGCGACATGGTGCGGCTGACCCGGCGCGTCCGCGAGGCGATGGGGCGGCTCTACAAGGTGGTGCCGACGGCCCTGGTCGCCGCCGCAATCCGGCCCTCCGTCACCCGGACGGAGCTCGAGGAGCGCATCGATCAGCGGATCGAGATCCTGCGCTCGGCGGGCGCCAACCTCGACGTCGCCACCGGCCGCGCCGCCGTCGAGGCGGCGACCGGCCCGCTCGCGACGCGCGGCATCATCGTCGTCGAGGGCGACCGCTACCGCGTGCGCCAGCGCGCCGTGCTGCGCTACTACGCGCGCACCATCGACCACCTGATCCGGCACCGAGGCGGGTCGCAGTTGACGCACTGACGCCGTCGCGACCCGTGCTCGACGCGCTCTCCCGCTCGTTCTTCCTCGCCCTGGCCGGGAATCCCGCCCTGCAGCGGGCAATGGCCCGCCAGGGCATGCGCGGCCCCGCCCGCTTCGCCCGGCGCTTCGTCGCCGGCCAGAACGTCGACGAGGCCATCGACACCGCGCGCGGCCTCGCGGCGCGGGGCCTGCTGCACACCTTCAACTACCTCGGCGAGCACGTGCGGAACCGGGAGGCGGCGGAGGGCGCGACGCGCGCCTACCTCGACACGCTCCGCGCGGTGCGCCTGGCCGGCCTGACCTGCAGCCTCTCGGTGAAGCTGACGCAGCTCGGCCTGGAGATCGACCCGCGCCTGTGCCGCGACAACCTCGAGCGGATCGTGGCCGCCGCCGACGCCCGCCGCTCCTTCATCCGCGTCGATATGGAGCACGCCGCCGTCGTGGACGCGACGCTGGACGTCGCGCTGGCGATGCGCGCCGCCGGACATGCGCACGTCGGCATCGTGCTGCAGTCGGCGCTGCGCCGCACGCCGGACGATCTCGCGCGCGTCCTCGAGAGCGGCGCGCCGGTCCGCCTGGTGAAGGGGGCCTACAAGGAAGCGCCCGACGTCGCCTTCCCGGACAAGGCGGACGTCGACCGCGCGTTCGCGGCGCTGGCCGAGCGCCTCCTCGACGCGGGCACCCGCGCGGCCTTCGCGACCCACGATCCGCGCATGATCGCCGCCGTGCGGCAGGCCGCCGAGGCGCGGGGCCTCGCCCGCGACCGGCTCGAGTTCCAGATGCTGCACGGCGTCCGGCGCGACCTGCAGGCGGGGCTCCACGCGCAGGGCTACCCCGTACGGGTCTACCTGCCGTTCGGGGCCGACTGGTTCCCCTACTTCATGCGCCGGCTTGCCGAGCGCCCCGCCAATGTCCTCTTCGTCGTCCGCAGCCTGATCTACGAGCAACTCGGCCCATAGCGAGCAACTCAGCCAAGCCGGTAGGAGTGCTCAGTCGATCCAGTCGGCGATGAAGACGTTCGTGTCGCCCTCCTTCGCCGCGTCGCGGTTGGAGGCGAAGATCAGCCGGGTTCCGTCGGGCGAGAACATCGGAAAGCCGTCGAACACGTCCGTGAACGTGACCTGCTCGAGCCCCGTCCCGTCGAGGTTGATCAGGAAGAGGTCGAAGTTCCGGCCGTCCGGATTGTGCATGTTCGACGAGAAGATGATGCGCTCGCCGTCCGGGTGCCAGTACGGCGCGAAGCTCGCCCCGCCGAAGTCGGTCACCTGCCGCACGTTGCCGCCGTCGGCGTCCATGACGAACACCTCGACCGCGGTCGGCCGCCACAGTCCCGCGTCGAGCAGCCGCTTGAAGTCGTCGTACTCGGGACCGTCGGGAATCTCCCGGCCGCGGAAGATGATCTTCGAGCCGTCGGGCGAGTAGAACGCCCCCCCGTCCGGCCCCTGCCGGTGGGTCAGCCGGCGGACGTCGCTGCCGTCGCCGTTCATGGAGTAGATCTCCATGTCGCCGTCCCGCACGCTCGTGAAGACGATGCGGCCGTCGGGACCGACCGTCGGCTCGGCGTCGTAGCCCGGCTCGTCGGTCAGGCGGGTCAGGCCGCTGCCGTCGGGCGCGGCGCGGAAGATGTCGTACGAGTCGTAGATGGCCCAGACATAGCCCATGCGGAAGCTGGGCGGCGGCGGGCACTCGTCGCCCCCGAGATGCGTCGACGCGTAGACGATGGCATCGCCGCCGGGATAGAAGTAGCCGCACGTGGTGCGGCCCTTGCCGGTGCTGACCATCTGCTGGTTCGAGCCGTCGAGGTCCATGCGGAAGATCTGGTCGCACGGCACGCCCTCGCGCGTCGACTGGAAGATGATCTCGGTCCCTTCGTGCGAGAAGTACGCCTCGGCGTTCTCCCCGCCGAAGGTGAGCTGGCGCACGTTGGCCAGGTGTCTCTCCGTGCCGTCGCCGGCCGGCTCGGGCTGCGCGGCGCTTCCCGGCGCCGGTTCCCCGGCGAGCACGACGCCCGCGGCCACGGCGGCCGCCACGAGGCACGCAAGCGACATCGAACCGGATCGGAAACGTCTCAGCACAGGTCACACTCCTCGCCCGCCAATCGTCGCCGCGACCGCAAGGTCGCGCTGCGGCCTCCGCTTGGCGCCCAGCCAATCCTACAGGCGTCTGCGCCCCCGCGGCGCAGATTCCCTACTGCCGGCCCACGATCTCCAGCAGCCCGAGGGTCAGCCATGGTACATAAGTGATGAGCAGCACGCCAATCGCCAGGATCACCAGCAGCGGCACCGACGCGCGGTAGACCTCCAGCAGCGGCCGGTCGAAGCGGTACGAGGCGAGGAAGAGGTTCAGCCCGACCGGCGGCGTGAGGTACCCGAGCTCCAGGTTGGCGATGAAGATGATGCCCAGGTGCACGGGGTCGATGCCGTAGGCGGCGCCGATCTCGGCGATGAGCGGCACGACGATCACGATCGCCGAGAAGATGTCCATCACGCAGCCGACGATGAGCAGGAAGACGTTGAGGGCCAGCAGGAACAGCAGCGGCGAGTCGATGCGGGCCTCGGTCCACTCCAGGAGCCGGAACGGGATGTCGACGTCGACGGTGTAGGCGGTGAAGCCCTTGGCCACGGCGAGGATGATCAGCACCCCGCCGATCAGCACCACGCAGTCGCGGAACGCCTCCCGCAGGCCGGTCACGAGCCGGTAGTCGCGGTGGATGACGCCGGTCACGAGGGCCGCGTAGAGCGCGGTGACGGCGGCGGTCCCGACCAGCGTGGCCCAGCCGCTCAGCAGCGTCCCGATCACCACGAGCGGCAGCGCCAGCTCCCACTTCGCCTCCCACAGCGCGGCGCGCGCCTCCCGCCCCGCGAATGCGTGGCGGCCGGCGCCGGTGACGATGCCCTCGCGCATGCCCCACGCCGCCACCAGGGCCACCAGCAGCACCCCGGGCAGAATGCCGCCGATGAAGAGGTTCTCCGGCGCCGTCTGCGCGACGATGGCGTAGAGGATGAGGGGCATCGCCGGCGGCAGCAGCAGCCCCAGCGACCCCGAGGCGGTCAGCAGGCCGATCGAGAATCGCTCGCGGTAGCCGTCGGCCAGGAGCGCCGGCAGCAGCAGCCCGCCCAGGGCCAGGATGGTCACCCCCGAGCCGCCGGTGAAGATGGTGAAGAAGGCGCAGACCACGGCGCAGACGACGGCCGTCCCGCCCGGCACCCAGCCCACCAGGGCCCTGAAGACGCGCAGCAGGCGCTCCGACGAGCGGCCCTGGGCGAGCAGGAAGCCGGTCAGCGTGAAGAGCGGGATCGCCGGCAGGTGCGGCTCCGTGGCCAGGTCGTAGGCGTAGAGCGGGACCGCGCCGGGGTCGAACGCGTCGACCATGTATAGGAAGACGGCCGCTCCGGCGAGCACGGTGAAGATCGGCGCCCCGGCGAGCGCCGCCGCCACCACGAGGACCACCCACGGCCAGCCGGGGCCGCCCGCAAACGTACACGCGGCCTCCTCGCCGGCCGCGCACGCCGCCCCCGCGTCGCCCATCCAGACGCCGGCCGCGAGCCCCGCCGCCGCCGCCGCGCGGGCGCCCCAGCCGCCGGAGCGCCACGCCAGCCGCACCGCGATCACCGCGAAGGCGATGGGCAGCACGAGCTGGAAGCCCCACGACGGCACGCCAAGGGCGATCGGCCGGCCGACCTCCATCTCGATGGCCACCACGTCGACGGCCGAGCGGGCGAGCAGGGCGGCCACCCCGGCGCCGACCGCGGCGGCGAAGCCCTGCGCGACCTGCCGGAAGATGCCCTCGGGGATGAACGTGGCGGTGGCGAGCGCGATCAGCCGGTTGCGGCGCGCGGCGATCGCGGCGCCGAGGAAGCCGACGACCAGCGTCAGGTGCTCGACGAACGGGATCGACCCCGGGATGCCGCTCGCGAAGAAGGGACGGACGACGATCTCGGCCAGCGGCAGGAGCGCCATCACGGCGAGCGCCCCCGCGGCCAGCCACTCCTCCCCCGCGTGGAGGGCGGCGGTCACGCGCGCGCTGGTCCGCCCAAGCGCAGTTGCAGCCTTCGTCATTCCCGAGGTCGGACTTGCTGCCACGCCCCGGCCGGCCTCACTGCGACCGGAAGGCGCTGCGGGCCTCGAGGGCGGCGTCGTAGATGTCGCCGGGGACGCGGCTGCCGCGCCAGGTGGCGGTCAGGCGGTCGACCTCCGCGCGCAGGAAGTCGGCGAACATCGGGGGCACGGCGGTGACGGTCAGGCCGCGCTTCTGCATCTCGGCCACCGCCTCGCGGTCCTGAGCCGGGGCCGCCTCGAAGAGGAAGTCCTGGGTCTCCTTCGCCTCCGCGAGCAGCACCTCGCGATCCGCCTCGCCGATGCGCGCCCAGGCGCGCTCGGTCATCACCGTGGCCCCGAAGACGGGGTTGAGGGGGATGTCGAGCATGTGCGAGGTCTGCCGGTACCACTGGAAGACGAGGGCGCCGTAGGGCGGGCTCGGATAGGCGTCGATGAGTCCGGTGTTGAGCCCCATCAGCACGTCGGTCAGCGCGAGCGGCACCGGGTTGAAGCCGTTCTCCTTGAACCACGCCACCATGCCGTCGTCCCCGGACGAGGTGAAGAGCCTGGCGCTGCGCAGGTCGTCGAGGCTCTGGATCGCCGTGGCCGAGAAGATGTGGGCCCAGCCGCCGTGGCCCCAGTTGAGCAGCACGAGCCCGTGACCGGCGAGCACCTCGCGCAGGCGCGGCGTGAGCGCCTCGACCACGTGCTCCGCCTCGGCGTCGGAGGCGAAGAAGAACGGGATGCCGAAGACGCCGAACGCCTCGTCGATCGCCGACAGGCCGGGGAGCGTCAGGGCCGCGACCTGCGGGTTGTTCATCCGCATGCGGCGGATGATGGTCGACTCGTCGCCGGCCGTGCCCCGCACCTGCACGCGGACGCGCCCGTCGGTCCCCTCCTGCCAGGCGGCGGCCATCTCCTTCAGCGACCGGTCCCAGATGGAGTTCGCGGGCAGGATCGTCCCGAGCCGCAGGTTCGAGCGCTGGGCCGAGACGACGACGCCGCTCGCGACGAGCGCCACGACGACGGCGAAACGCAGGGCTTTCATGGTCGGATCTCCTGGTCGGCATCGAGCTCGTCGTCGAACGGCTCGAAGAACAGGTCGTCGATGTGGTCGAGCAGCGAGCGGGCCCGGCGCTGCGCGACGAGGTTCAGCAGGCGGTTCGCCGGCTCCGCGTCCGCGTCGATGGCGACGGCGGTCTCGAGAAGCTCGCGGAACTCCGCCCGCTTCTCCTCGGCGACCGAGACGCCGGTAGCCAGCGCGACGTAGGGGCCGGCATCGAGGCCGTCGGAGAGCTCGACGGCGCGGTCGAAGTGCTCCCGGGCCCGCTCGTAGGAGCCGCCCATCGTCTCGCCGACCGACTCCAGCGTGATGAAGGCCGAATGGAGTGCCCCCCGCGAGTAGCCGGGGTCGAGCGCGAGCGCCCGATCGAGCAGGGCGCGGGCCGACGGCAGGTCGGCCACGAGGGCCGGCCGGTCGAGGCCGAGCGAGATGGCGAGCATCCACGCCCCGCCCAGGTAGTAGAGCGTCTCGACGTCGGCGGCGTCGAACACCGAGACGGCGGCCTCGGGGTCGCTCAGCAGCCGCTCCCCGATGCCGGGGTGGTCGATCTCCACCGCCCGCAGCCCGTAGTCGCGGGCCCGCAGGTACATGCGGCGCGCGCGCTCGTTGAGCTCCTGCGCGAGGCTGTAGTCGTCCCACTCGGCAATCGCCGCGTCCGCCTGCAGGAAGGCGTTGGCGTAGAGCAGGAAGCCGGTGTTGGCGAAGAGCAGCGCGTCCTGCCGCACGGGATCGGCGTCGATGATCGACTCGATGGTCTTGAGCAGGAAGGGCAGGGCGGCGCGCACCACCTCGGGGTCTTCCTCGGAGAGGTAGACCTCGGGGTTGACGAGCGTCGGGAGCACGGCGTTGACCGCCATCGTGCGGATCGAGCACCCGGAGAGGGCGAGCGCGGCGACGAGGACGGCGACGGCCACGGCCGGCGCGCCCGCCGTCCCGGCGCCCGCCTCCCGGCGGTGCCCCGGCCTTCCCGGAATGCACCCCTGCACGGGGCTGATCATACCAGCCGGATCGGACGCGGCCGGCGCGGCGGACGGGGTCGCCCGCGGCGCGTTCCGGCATGGCCAGTCGAAACCGATCGCCCGTTGCGAACCCGGCGGAGGGGCGTCGTCCGGCGCGGCGGCACCATCGCCCGGCGCCTCCTTCGGCGGCAGCGCCTCCTTCGGGGCGGCTCCTCCTTCGGGCGGCGGCTGCCCCCGCGCCCCGCGGCACGCCGCCCCCGAGCGTGGCATGATGTCCGGATGGGCGGGTTCGCGCGCATCCCCGCCGGCTGGTTCCGGATGGGAAGCGACGACGGACAGCCGGACGAGGCGCCGGCGCACCGCGTCTGGGTGGACGCCTTCGAGCTGGCCGTCGATCCGGTGACGCGCCTGGAGTACGCGGCGTTCCTCGCGGCGACCGGGCGCGAAGCGCCGCGCGAGTGGGACTCCCCGGCCCTGGCGGGCCCGGAACGGCCGGCAGTCGGCGTGAGCTGGAACGACGCCGTCGTCTACTGCCTGTGGCGGTCGTCGATCGCCGGCGACCCGGTTCGGCTGCCGACCGAGGCGGAGTGGGAGCGGGCGGCGCGCGGCGGGCGCGACGGCGACGCCTACCCCGGCGGCGACGGCCTCCCCCCGTGGCTGCCGAACCGCGGCCGCGGGCCCCTCGACGGGCCGTGGCCGGTCACGCTGGGCCCGCCCAATCCGTTCGGCGTGCGCGGCATCGCCGCCAACATCCACGAGTGGTGCGCCGACTGGCACGGGCGCGACTTCTTCCGCCGCTCGCCGGCACGCAACCCGAGGGGGCCGGCCGGCGGCCGACGACGCGTGTCGAAGGGCGGCTCGTGGCGTCACGCGCTGACGATGAGCCGGGTCGCCGCGCGCAGCAAGCTCGATCCATCGTTCCGCTACACCGACTACGGCTTCCGGGTGGCGCGGGACGGCTGAAGCCCGGACCCGGAGCCTCTGGAGGCCCGGCCCCCAAGGGGCGTGTGCGTCCGGGGCCGCCGCCCCGGGGGTGGCCGAGCAACCGATGTCCGAAGAGCTGGAGCTCGCACGGCGGGTGGCGCGCGCGGTGCGCGACGCCGGCGGCCACGCGCTGATTGTCGGGGGCTGGGTGCGCGACCGGCTGCGGGCGGAAGCCTCGCACGGCACCGAGCGGGGCGTCGACATCGACCTCGAGGTCCACGGCCTCGCGGCCGAGCCGCTGCGCTCCGTGCTCGCGGGCCTCGGCACGGTGAACGCGGTCGGGGCGAGCTTCGCGGTCTTCAAGCTCGGGCCGCTCGACATCGCGCTCCCCCGCACGGAGTCGAAGACGGGGCGCGGCCACCGCGGCTTCCGGGTGACCGGCGATCCGCACCTGCCGCTGGCGGAGGCCGCCCGGCGCCGCGACTTCACCGTCAATGCCGTCGCCTGGGACCCGCTCGCGGACGAGTACCTCGACCCCCACGGCGGCCGGGCCGACCTCGCGCGCCGGCGCCTGCGGATGGTCGACCCCGCGACGTTCGGCGACGACAGCCTGCGCGTGCTGCGGGCCGTGCAGCTCGCGGCGCGCCTGGAGTTCGATATCGACCCGGACACGCGAGCGCTCTGCCGCACCGTACCGCTCGACGACCTGCCGGCCGAGCGCATCTGGGGCGAGGTGGAGAAGCTGCTGCTCGAGGCCGCCCGGCCGTCCATCGGCCTCCGCGCGGCGCACGAGCTCCACGTGGTCGACCGCCTGTTCCCGGAGCTCCGGGCGCTGGTCGGCTGCCCCCAGGAGCCGGAGTGGCACCCGGAGGGGGACGTCTGGGTACATACGCTGCTCGTCGTCGACCGGGCCCGCGAGCGCATCGACGACCTGCCCTACCCGCAGCGCGTCGCGGTCATGCTGGGCGCCGTGTGCCACGACTTCGGCAAGCCGGCGACGACGGCGCACGTCGACGGACGCATCCGCTCGCTGAACCACGAGGCGATGGGGGTCGAGCCGGCGGCGGCGTTCCTCGACCGCCTGGGCGTCCGGACCCTCGACGGCTACGACGTGCGGGGGCAGGTGCTGGGCCTCGTCGGCCACCACCTGA
>JAPOYG010000202.1:0-4416 GCA_026706755.1 Acidobacteriota bacterium | reverse complement strand
GGATGGACTCGCCGTGTCCTTCGGCCTCCGCCCAGAGCTCCCGCAGATCGTGACGATGCCTGACGCGCTGACCATGGGCGACGATCAGAGCCTTCAGCAAGCGCTCCATCGCTGCCTGCAGATTCTCGCACTTGTCGACCGGATGTTCCTCCCGGTTTGCGGTTCGCCACTTTCGCTCGGCTTGGTCGAGCCATTCGCGTGCGTAGTCCGGCTCGTAGATCGTGCTTCTGACCATCTCGCTTCCGTTCCACACCAGGTGCGGCCCCGTACGCAGGAGGCGGGCGCCTTCGCGCGCGTAGATCGTGCGTCCTTCCTCCAGCGCGGCGGCGTACACGTAGCCGGCGCTCCGTCGGTACCGTTCCGCCGTCTGGCGGTCGGTCAGCAGCACGTCGAGGTCGTCCCCGGTTTCATCGCATCGCCATCGGTGGTGGTCGTTCGCGCTCTCCCTGGGCTCCGGTGTCCTGATGACCAGCAGATCGAGATCGTTGGACCCGGTCATCCCGCTTCGAGCCGCGGATCCGAACAGGATGATCTGGTCCGGCTCGAGCCTTGCCAGGACGGCCGCGACCGCGGCCCTCAGCCGGGGCTCTCGCGGAGGCTCTACCGGTGCTGCTACGGGTCGCGGCGTCATTCGCGGGCTCCGGATTCCCGTGCCTGATTCTACGCACTCGACGCGAGTCAGTCGCCGGCCGGCGCGCGGAGCAGGTCGGCGAGGGCGGCGGGGGCGATGTTGCCGCCGCTGACGACCGCCACCGTCGGGCCGTCGGGCGCGGCCTCGGCGGAGGGCGCCCCGCCGGCAGGGGCGGTCCCGCCGGGGGCGCTCCGCAACGCCGCGGCGACGCTGGCCGCGCCGCTCGGCTCGGCGACGATCTTCGCCCGCTCCGCCAGCCAGCGGACGGCGGCGGCGATCGCGGCATCGTCCACCGTCACGATCTCGTCGATCTGGGCGGCGGCGTGGGCGAACGTGAGGTCGCCGGGGCGCACCGGCAGCAGGCCGTCGGCGATGCTCTCCGCGCGGTCGAGGGTCACCGGAGCGCCGGCCGCGAGCGAGCGCGCCATCGCGTCCGCGCCCACGGGCTCGACGCCGACGACGCGGGCCGCGGGGCAGCGGGCCTTGACGGCCGCGGCGACGCCGGCCGCGAGGCCGCCCCCGCCGATCGGGACGTAGACCGCGGCGGGGGCCGGGCCGTCGTCCAGGATCTCCAGCCCCACGGTCCCCTGGCCGGCGACGATCTCCGGGTGGTCGAAGGGCGGAACGATGGTGAGCCCGCGCCGCTCCGCCTCCGCCTCCGCGCGCGCCCGGCGCTCGACCGACGTCGTCCCCTCGAAGAGGATCTCCGCGCCGAGGGCGCGGGCCCCGTCCACCTTGACGGCCGGCGCCGTCTCCGGCATGACGACCACGGCCGCGGCGCCCAGGGTACGCGCCGCCAGGGCGACGGCCTGGGCGTGGTTGCCGGACGAGTACGTGATGAGGCCGCGTGCGCGCCGCTCGGCCGGCACCTGGACGATGAAGTTGTACGCCCCGCGCAGCTTGAACGAGCCCCCCCGTTGCAGGTTCTCGCACTTCAGGAAGAGTAGCGGCGGCCCGCCGGCGTCAGGCGGCACCCCGGAGCCCGATCCCGTGCCGGCACCGACCGGCGGCCCGCCGGCAGGCGGCGGCGACGGCGTGCCGGCAACCGGCGGCGACGGCGTGCCGGCAACCGGCACGAGCGGCGTACGGGCGGCCACGCCCTCGATCCGGGCCGCGGCCTCCCGGACGTCGGCAAGCGAGACGAGCGCTGGCATGAGCTTCCGGTCCTCCCGCCGGGGCGGGCGATCCGCCCATCGTATACTTGGATTCTCCGTGCCCGCACCGATCGCCGCCCGCCGGGCGCTCGTCCTGGGACTGCTGGTGCTCGCCGCCGGCGCGGCGCCGACGGTCGCCGCGGCGCAGATTCTGGACGAGCCGATCGGGCTCTACGTCGTCGATTTCCGCGGCTCGTTCGTGCCGTTCACCCGCAATCCGGATCTCGCCGGCCGGTTCGGGTTCACGCCCCCGGAGACCCCCGGACCGGGCTGGGGCTTCGACGCGGGCGCTCACCTCTACCCGCTGCGGTGGCGGGGCATCACGTTCGGCATCGGCGCCGGGTACCACTCGTCGTTCGCCAACCAGAGCCGCTTCGAGCTCTCGCCGGGGGGCGACGACGAGCGAGTGGAGCTCCCGAGCGTCCGCAAGCGCTTCACCTCGCTCTCTTCCCAGGTTTCGCTCAACTTCGGCCACCGCGAGGGCTGGAGCTACGTGACCGTCGGGCTCGGCCGCTCGCAGCTCGGGCTCCGGGCGCTGGACGGCGAGGCGGAGCCGCTCACGGGCGTGCACACGCTGAGCTACGGCGGCGGCGCCCGCTGGTTCGAGCGGCCGCACCTGGCCCTCTCGCTCGACCTCCGCCTCTACGCGCTCCGCTCGCCGCGCATGACGATCGCGGTGATAAGCATCGGCGCGTCGTTCAAGTGACGACCCGCGAGTCGCTGCTCGACTTCTTCGACGACCGCATCCGCTCCGCGGCGCCCTTCCTCGTCTACGACGACGGCTACCGCGCCGAGACCCGCAGCTACGCCGACGTCCGATCCGGCGCGGAGCGCTTCGCGGCGCGCCTGGCCGCCGCCGGCTGCCGCCCCGACGACAAGGTGGTGCTCTGGGGCGAGAACCGGCCGGAGTGGATCGCCGCGTTCTGGGGCTGCCTGCTGGTCCGCGCCGTCGTGGTGCCGCTCGACGTGCGGACGTCGGCGGACCTCATGGCGCGGGTCGCGGCGCGCGTCCGGGCTCGCATCGTGGTCGTCGGCGACGAGGCCCCGGCGGTGGGCGCGGCTCCCGGCACGGTCCACTGGCGGCTCGCCGACGTGCTCGCGCCGGGAGGGGCCGATGCGGCGCCGCCGCGGGCGGCTCCGGCCGGCGGCGACCTGGCGGAGATCATCTTCACGTCGGGCGCGACCGCCGACCCGAAGGGCGTCGAGATCACGCACGCGAACCTGCTGGCGAACATCGTGCCGGTGGAGCGCGAGGTGCAGAAGTACGCGAAGTACGGCCGTCCCTTCTACCCGCTGCGGTTCCTGAACCTGCTGCCGCTCAGCCACCTGTTCGGGC
The DNA here is from genome assembly GCA_026706755.1 of Acidobacteriota bacterium. GTDB lineage: Bacteria > Acidobacteriota > Vicinamibacteria > Vicinamibacterales > UBA8438 > JAGWAJ01. Next base: position 1,295 of record JAPOYG010000202.1, on the reverse strand, counting down.
AGGCGATGGCCACCTTCGTGCCGCCGATGCTCGGCGGCGTCACCGTCTTCATGCGGGGCTACAACCCGGCGGAGATCGTGCGCCAGATCCGGACGCGGCGCGTGTCGGTCCTGGTCTGCGTCCCGCGCATCCTGGAGGTGCTGCGCGACGAGCTCCTGCGGGTGGCGCCGGAGACCGCGGAGGCGACCGCGGGCGGCCGCAAGCGGCACGTCGCCGTCCGCTGGTGGCGTCACCGCCGGACGCACCGGCTCTTCGGAATGAAGTTCTGGGCGTTCGTCGTCGGCGGGGCGCCGCTCGACCCGGAGCTGCAGGACTTCTGGTCGCGCCTCGGCTTCCTCGTCGTCCAGGGCTACGGGCTCACCGAGACCGCGCCGATGGTCACCGTCAACCACCCCTTCCGCACGCGGCGGGGGTCGGTCGGCACGCCGATCGGCGGCGTCGAGGTGGCCATCGCCGACGACGGCGAGATCCTCGTGCGCGGCGGAAACGTGACCCGCGGCTACTACGACGCCCCGGACGCGACGGCGGAGGCGTTCCGCGACGGCTGGCTCCACACCGGCGACATCGGGGCGCTCGATGCGAGCGGTCACCTGACGGTGCGGGGGCGCAAGAAGGAGATGATCGTCACGCCCGACGGCCTGAACGTCTTTCCGGAGGACGTCGAGCGCGCGCTCGGGGAGGTGGCGGGGGTGCGGGAGGCGGCGGTGGTCGGCGCGTCCCGCGACGGCCGCGAGCACGTGCACGCCGTGCTCGTCCTCGAGGCGGGGACCTACCCCGACGCCGTCGTGCGCGACGCCAACCTCCGCCTGGAGGAGCACCAGCGCATCCGGGGCCGCTCGGAGTGGCCGGAGGCGGCGCTGCCGCGCACGGAGGGGACGGGGAAGCTGCGGCGCCGCGAGCTGGCGCGCTGGGTGGCCGGCGGCCGCCCGGCGGCGGGGGCGGATCGCGCCGCCGGAGACCGGCTCGGGGCGGTGGTCGCGGAGTTCGCGCACGGCCGAACGGTGACCGACGCGACGACGCTGGACGAGCTGGGGCTCGGGTCGCTGGAGCGCATCGAGCTGATGGTGGCCCTCGAGCGGGCCTTCGATCGCACGCTGGACGAGGAGGCGTTCGCCGAGATCCGGACCGTGGCCGACCTCCGGGCCCTGGTCGCGAACGGCGGCGGGCCGGGAACGGCGGGGGGCGTGGCAGCGGCGGACGCACCAGCGGCAGGCGCAACGGCGGCTGGCGCCGCGGCGGCCGGGGGGCCAGGGGCCGGCGCAGCAACGGCGGGCGCAACGGCGGCTGGCGCCGCG
>JAPOYG010000625.1 GCA_026706755.1 Acidobacteriota bacterium | reverse complement strand
CCAACCCGTCGCAGGCTCCGGGTCGGCCCCAGCCCCCACCGTCCCAGGAGCTTGCGCCGCGCCACGCACTCCGTTGGCGTTCTGCGGCGCAAGCTCTTGGCGCTCCCGGACGGGCGTCGAACCACGAGCCGGCTCGCCCTCGCAAGGGGCGGGTCGGCTCGTTCCGCGAGGCGGCCGACCCGCGGCCATCTGCGAGGCTCCCGTGCCGGGCTCGCTACGGGGTGTCGTCCTCGTCCGCACCGTCGTCGCCGTACCAGAAGCGATCCTCGATCTCCTGGATCTCCTCTTCCGTCATCCCCACGTAGTGCGCGAACTCGTGCACGATGGTGAACGAGACCTCCTGCACGATCTCGTCGTCGTCCGCGCAGTCCCGGATGATCGGGCCCCGGAAGATGCTGATGACGTCCGGCAGGGCGTTGCCGTAGTCCCAGCCCCGCTCGTTCAGCGGCACCCCGTCGTACAGGCCGTACAGCGTGTCGGGCGGGGTCATGCCCATCTCGCGCAGCGTCTCCGGCGGTGGCTCGTCCGCGACGACGACCTCGATGTTCTGCAGCTCGCGGCCGTACTGCGGCCAGATCTGCGCGATCGCCTCCTCGGCGATCTCCCGGGCTTCCGCAACGAGGGCGTCGAACTCGTCGGCTGTCAACGCACCCGCTCCGTTCCGCGCCGCGCGCGCGGGGGGGCGGCGCTCTGCGCCCCGGCCCGGGCCGCTGCAGCGCGTTCGCGGCGCGCGAAGTCGCACCGCCGGCGCACGGCGCAGCGCTCGCAGGCGGGCCGCGGCCGGCAGATGCGGCGGCCGTGGAGAATCAGCGTGTCGGAGGCGACGGTCCACCGCGCGGGGGGGAGGGCCCCGCACAGGGCCGCTTCGACCGCGGCGGGCGTCGTGCCCGGCACGCCGAGACGCCCCGCCACGCGGAGCACGTGGCGGTCGACCGGAAGCCCCGGGATCCCGAAGGCGTGCCCGAGCACGACGTTCGCGGTCTTGCGTCCAACGCCGGGGAGGGCGACCAGGGCGCCCATCGAGGCCGGCACCTCGCCGTCGTGACGCTCGACGAGGGCCGCCGCCAGCCCGAGCAGCGAGCGGGTCTTGGCACGGAAGAACCCGGTGGGGCGGATCGCGTCCTCGAGGGCGGCAGGGTCGGCGGCGGCGAGCGCCCGGGCGTCGGGGTAGCGCCGGAACACGCTCGCCGTGACCTCATTGACGCGAGCGTCGGTGGACTGCGCCGACAGCACGGTCGCCACCAGCAACTCGAAGGCGTTCCGGTGGACGAGCTCCGTGTCGGCGCCGGGATGCTGCGCCTCGAGGGCGGCCAGCGTCCGGCGCAGGCGAGCGCGCGAACGGGCCGGTTCGGCGATCTTCGTACCCACCGCCCTCTGTGCCGGCTAGTGAATCGGCCCCTTCGCCGGCCCGGCCGTCGGAGGCGCCTCGCTGAACACCCGCAGATGCTCCTGCAGAGCGCCGATCAGGTTCGGGACGAACTGCATCGGCACCACGATCCGCGCGCGCACGGGTGCGCGCAGCTCGCGCTCGCTCTCGGCCGACCGCACCTCGTGCTCCGTCGGCGGCAGCACCTCGCAGAACGTGAGGGTGAAGTCGAACGGCGTGTGAGAGATGGCGCAGAAATTGGCGTAGGTGCGAGGCGTGTCGCCCGGCTCGTCGGGAATGATGGTGAAGTTGATCTGCTTGCGATCCGGCATCGCTGTTCCTCGGTGGCTGACAGGGTCCGCGCTGCGGCCGCCGGCAGCGGCGCCCGGCACGGTCAGTATCTTCTCATGACGCCGACGACCACTCCCTGCACCTGCACCTGTGACGCGTCGACCACGATCGGCGCCACGGCGGCGTTGGCCGGCTGGAGCCGCACGCACCCGCCTTCGCGGTACAGCTTCTTGACCGTGACGTCGCTGCCGTCGACGAGCGCGATGACCGTCTCCCCGTCCTCCGCCGTCTGACGGCTCTCCACGACGACGATGTCGCCGTCCCGAATCTGCTCCTCGAGCATCGAATCGCCCCGCACCCGAAGGGCGTAGGTCACCCGTCGGCCGACCAGCTCTTCCGGCACCGAGACGGTCTCCGGCGAAACCACGGCCTCGATGGGCGCGCCGGCCGCCACGTATCCCTGCAGCGGAATCTCGAGCGCGTTGCCGCCCGCGCGGGTCGACAGCAGCTCCACCGACCGGCTGCGATTCCAGAGGCGCTTGATGAAGCCCTTCTCCTGCAGGTTGGTGAGGTGCTTGTGCACCGTGGCGAGGGACGAAAGCCCGAACCGCCGGCCGATCTCCTCCAGGCTCGGAGCGTACCCGTGCTGCTCCATGAACTCCCGCAAGTAGTCGAGAATCTCGCGCTGCCGTCGCGTCAATGGCTGCACGTAACCTCCGTGGTCCGGTCCGCCGCCCAAATGTTACGCAAACAAAAGGCGAACATCAAGGCGCCGCCGGGGCCTGAATCGGCGCGAGCCCGCGCCGCCGAACCCGTCGCCGGATTCGCGTTCGGCGCCAGCCCCCCGGCCCCGGCGCTTGCGCCGCGCGCGGCAGGCAGTGCGTTGCGTTCTGCGGCGCAAGCTCCTAGAGTACGGCTCGTGCCGTGGGTTGTGGGGCTCGTCGTGGCGCTCGGGGTCGCGGTGCCGCGGCCGCAGCCCGAATCGACACCGACCCTCACCCCGGCCGAGGGCCAGCGGCTCGCGGAGACGCTGGACGAGATCGTCGGCTACTCCAGGGCTCCCGGGAGGCCCGCTCGCACGATCGTCCTCACCGAACGGGGCATCAACGCGTACCTCCGCTTTCAGGTCGCCGATCTCCTGCCGCCGGTGGTCGGCGAGCCCCGGATGCGGCTCCTCCGCGACGGTCGGCTCTCGGCCCGCGCCGTCATCGACCTGGATCGGCTGCGCGCGGAACGGCCGCGGGGACCGCTCGATCCGTTGCGCTACCTCGGCGGGCAGGTCGAGGTGGTTGCCGTCGGGGCTCTGCGCGCGTCGGCCGGGGTCGGCCGCTTCGAGATCGAATCGGTGCACGTCGAAACCGTCCCCGTGCCGGTGGTGCTCCTGGTGGAAGCGGTGCGCGCGTATCGGGGCTCCGGCGGCTTCGACCTGACCGCGCCGTTCCGGCTCCCGTACGGCATCGAGGAGCTGCGGGTCGAGGCGGCCCGCGCGATCGTGGTCCAGTAGGGCAGCGCGTCGATGCGGGTGATCGCCGGCGCGCTGAAGGGCCGCCGCCTCGAGAGTCCGCGCTGGGCCGGGTTGCGCCCCACGTCGGACCGCCTGCGGGAGACGCTGTTCGACGTCCTGGGGGAAGGCGTCGTCGGCGCGGTGGTGCTCGACGGCTTCGCCGGAACCGGGGCCCTCGGACTCGAAGCGCTCAGCCGGGGAGCGTCGACGGTCGTCTTCGTGGAACGGGACCGGCGGGCCGCGGCGCTCATCGCCGCCAACCTCGACCGTTGCGGCGTGCGGGGTCGAGGCGCGATCGTGACGGGCGCGCTGCCGGGTGCGTTCGCCCGCGCCGCCCCCGGCGACCGGTTCGACCTGATCCTGCTCGATCCGCCCTACGCGTACTCCGACGCTGCCGTCGGTGCGATACTATCGGCCGCGGCGCCACGGCTGGCCCCGGGCGGCCGGGTGGTGCTCGAGTGTGCGCGCCGGTCCGCGTCGCGGGACGTGCCGGAGTTGACGCTGCGGCGCCGCATCGCGTCCGGCGACAGCGCCCTGGTGTTCTATGGCGGCCAATCCCTCTAGGCTGGCGGTCTATCCGGGATCGTTCGACCCCCCGACCAACGGCCACGTCGACATCATCGAGCGAGGCGCGCGACTCTTCGATCGCATCGTGCTGGCCATCCTGGTGAACATCGACAAGGCGCCGCTCTTCTCGGTGGACGAGCGGGTGGCCATCCTGCGCGAGGTCTTCGACGACCATCCCAACGTGGAGGTCGAGACGTTCGACGGCCTGCTGGTCGACTACGCCCGCCAGCGGGGGGCGGACGTCATCGTGCGCGGGCTGCGGGCCATCTCCGACTTCGAGTACGAGATGCAGATGGCCCTGATGAACCGCCACCTGAATCCCGACATCGAGACCGTGTTCATGATGCCCGCCGAGAGCTACACCTACCTGAGCTCGCGGCTCGCGAAGGAGGTCTTCGCGCTCGGCGGCTCGATCACGGGGCTCGTGCCGCCGGTCGTCGAGGCGAGGCTTCGGGCGAAGGGCCGGCGCGCCTGATCCGATGACCCGATGACCCGATGACCCCGATGACCCGATGACCCTTGCCGAGCGCCTGAGCCGCGTCACCCCGTCGCAGACCCAACAGGTGCTGCTCGAGGCCGACCGCCTCCGCCGGCAGGGGGTCGACGTGGTCGATTTCGGCCCCGGAGAGCCTGATTTCCCTACGCCGGGCCACATCAAGGCGGCGGGCGCCGCGGCGATAGCCGGCGACTTCACGCGCTACACACCGAGCGCCGGCATCGCAGAGCTCAAGGAAGCCCTGTGCGCGCGGTACGCCGCCGACTACGGAGTGGACTACCAGCCCGCGGAGGCAATCGTCACCGCGGGGGGCAAGCAGGCCCTCTTCAACCTGGCGATGGCGCTCTTCGGGCCGGGCGACGAGGTGGTCACGCACGCCCCCGGCTGGCCGTCCATCGTCGAGCAGATCCGGCTCGCGGACGCCGAGCCGGTCCTCGTCCGCACCCATCCCGACGATGGTTTCCGGCTGCACCCCGAGCGGATCGTGGAAGCACTGACGCCCCGCACCCGCGCCATCGTCATCAACTCTCCGTGCAACCCGACGGGCGCCCTGGTCGAGGAGGACGACCTCGCCGCAATCGCCGACGCCGCGGCGCCCCGCGGCATCTGGATCGTCCTGGATCTGTGCTACGAGAAGCTTATCTACGACACCCGGCCGCACAACCTGCCGCGCGTGCTGGCCCGGCGCGCCCGCGACCGCGCGGTCCTGGTCGGAAGCCTCTCGAAGAGCTATGCCATGACCGGATGGCGTTGCGGATGGGCCCTTGGCCCCGCGGCGCTCATCGCGGCCGCCAACGCCGTCCAGGGTCACTCGACGTCGAACGTGTCGTCGATCACGCAGAGGGCCGCCGTGGCCGCGCTGGCCGGGCCCCAGGATTGCGTCGGGGCGATGCTCGCCGAGTACCGCGGGCGGCGGGATCAGGTGCTTGCCTGGCTGGCTCCGGAGCCTCGCATCCGGATCGGCACCCCCGGTGGCGCGTTCTACCTGTTCCCGGACGTAGGCGATCTGCTGTCGCCGGACGGCCCGCGGACATCGGCGGAGCTCGCGGCCCGCCTGCTGGCCGAGGCCCACGTCGCGGTGACGGCAGGCGAGGCCTTCGATGCGCCGGGCTTCGTGCGGCTGTCGTACGCGACGTCGCTCGCGCAGCTCGAAGCCGGCACGGCGCGGCTGCTCCGCTTCGCCGCGGCGCTCGGATGACCGCCGACCAGCTCGCCGCGGCCGCGGAGGGAATCGTCGGCGCCGTTCACGTCCTGCGGGACGACGCGAGCCGGGCCGCGTACGGCACCGACGCGCTCGACCGCGGTCACCCCGCCGATCTGGTGGTCCGACCGGGAACCACGGCCGAGGTCTCGGGGATCGCCCGACTCTGCCACGACGCGCGCGTTCCCCTCACCCCCCGGGGGGCGGGGACCGGCTACACGGGGGGTGCCGTGCCCACCGCCGGCGGTGTCGTGCTGACCCTGGAGCGCTTCAATCGCATCCTGGAGATCGATGCGCCGAACTTGCTCGCCGTCGTCCAGCCGAACGTCGTGACGGCGACGCTGCAGGCGGCGGCGGAGGCAGCGGGTCTCCTGTATCCGCCCGACCCCGCCAGCCTGCAGCGGTCCGCGATCGGCGGCAACGTCGCGGAGTGCGCGGGAGGGCCTCGCGCCTTCAAGTACGGCACGACGCGGCACTACGTGCTCGGCCTCGAGGCGGTGCTTCCCACCGGCGAGGTGATCCGCACCGGCGGCAAGTCCGTCAAGAACGTGGTCGGCTACGACCTGACCCAACTACTGGTGGGATCCGAGGGAACGCTCGCGGTGCTGACCGAGGCCACGCTGCGCCTCGTGCCCAGGCCGGCCGCGGCCCGCACGCTGCGCGCGGTGTTTCCGGACGTGGAGACGGCAACGGGGGCGGTGCTGGGAATCGTGGCCGACGGGGTCGTGCCGGCCGCCATCGAGATCGTCGACGGCGAGTGCCTCGCGGCGCTCGCGGCCGCGGGCAGCCGCCCTCTCGGCCCAACCGGCGCCGTGATCCTGCTGATCGAGGTGGACGGCTCGGTCGCGGCGGTAGAGGCCGACCTTGCCCGGGTGCTCGGCGCGTGCCGCTCGGCCGGGGCGACCGACCTGCGGGCGGCCCGCGACGGCGCCGAGCGGGAGGCGCTCTGGCGGGTCCGGCGGGACCTGTCGCCCGCCCTCCGGGCCCTGGCGCCGCTCAAGATCAATCACGACGTCGTCGTGCCGCGGGCCCGCGTGCCGGCGCTGTTCCGCGCCGTCGCGGCGCTTCGCGAGTCGTCCGGCCTGCGAATGGCGTGCTTCGGGCACGTCGGCGACGGCAACATCCACGTCAACATCCTCCTCGACCCCTCGGACGCGGAGGCCGTTCTGCGGGCCCGCGCCGCGGAGCGGCGGCTCTTCGAGGAAGTCCTGGCCCTCGAAGGGTCGATCAGCGGGGAGCATGGCATCGGCTTCACGAAGGCGCCCTATCTCGGCCTGGAGCTGTCGCCGGAAGCCATCGCGCTCCTGCGCCGGCTCAAGCGAGCGTTCGACCCGCGCGGAATCCTCAACCCCGGCAAGATCTTCCCGCCTCCCGCCTGAGGCAGCGGGCCCCGGGCTCGCAGGTGACGCCCACGAGCGGGCCGCGGCGTCACGGTGCTCCCGCGACGCGGCGACGGCCTCACCAGTGAAACGGTTGGCGGGCCGCCTCGTCGTGGAGCCAGTGCGCAACGGCGACCGCTGCCTCCCGGTCCAGATAGGGGATGCGCACCGTGTAGCCGCCCGCCGCGGCGCCAGCGGTGTCGACGCGCACCGAGGCCATGCCGTGACGCCGGTCGAAGGGCGATTCGCACAGCGCGACCGTCTGAATCCGGGCGTAGCGGACGATGGTCAGCGTGCGTCTCCACCACCCGAGCCGGCACAGGACGCCCCACGAGGTCAGGGCGTAGGCGGCGTTGCGCACGGTGAGGCGAGCGTGCATGGCCGCCGCCAGACCACCCGGCACGACGAGCAGCAGCAGCCAGGGCGGGCCGGCCGCAGCCGCCAGCAATGCCGCCGGGAGGACGGCGAGCGCGACCCAGCGTACGAAGACCCTCCGCCAGGCGCGCGGCGCCACCGGCTGCCAGCGCACGGATCCGAGGGCGGCGCCCGGCAGCACCGATTCGACGAGGGCCGGAACGCGCTCCGTCTCGACCAGCGGCGCGAGCCACTGACCCTCGGCCGTCGCGCCCACCGCGGGGACGTCGAGCTGACCGCCGGCGTTCGGCCCGGAGCCCCCGCCGGCCGTTCTGAGCTCCACCGACTGGCGGCGGAACCACCGATGGAGCACGCTCTCGGTCGCGCGCAGAGACTGCACGCGCGATGCGGGGATGGTGCGGGAGACCCGCGTCAGAAGTCCGTAGGCCGCGGCCAGGTCCGTCCCTCGCCGGCGCAACGTGAAGTCGTACAGTTGCAGCACGTACCACCCGATGGAGCAGATGCGCAGCAGGACGACTGCCGCCAGGATCAGGACGGCCCCGGCCAGGGCGGCCCGCACGATCGGCGGCCCGCCGGCGGCGGCCGGCAGGCCGTCGATGGCGGACTCGATCAGCGGTCCCGCCCAGTCGCCCATGTCCGGCTGGAAGCGGGCGCGCTGCCACCAGAGCCCGGCAACGGCGCCCACGACCACCAGCCCGCGGTTGGATATGGTGCCGAGCTTGACCAGCTCGCGGACCGGAACGTGCAGGAGCACCCCTGCCTGCGGATCGGGTCGGGTGACCGCCGCGGCGGGGGTCCCCCGCCCGGCGAATACGGCGGCGCGCATCTCGTCGACAGCGTCGAGCGACAGCACGCGCATCACGGCCTCCGGCTTGGAGCCGCTGGCCGTTTCCACGCGCACCAGCGCCACCCGGAGGACCCGGTGCAAGGGGTTCTGCACGAGGTCGACGTTCTGGATGCGCGCGTACGGGATGTGCCGCTCCGTCCGGGTGAGCAACCCGTCGCGGACCACGATCTCGTCGTCCGCGAGTCGATAGCGGAACACGGCGTACTGCAGCACGGCCCCGAGGACGACGGGTACGGCGAAGGCCAGGGCCCAGAGCTCGTACGAATCCCCGGAAGCGAAGAGCACGAGGAGCGCCGGCAGCACGAAACCCTTCGCCACCTGTGCCGCCGCGAACAGCCAAGAAAGCGGGTGCAGCCGGCGCTCGTCAGACGCCACGGTCGTCCCCGCTCCCCGGTTCCGCATCGATCAGGTAGTCGCGGATGCGCAGCGCGACCCCGTGGGGCAGGCCGCCGAGCGACACCGAGGCGTCCTGAGTGCCCGCGGTGTGGACGACGAGCGTGGCGAGGTCGAACGCGCGCTCGATGGGTCCCTGCGACACGTCCGTGTGCTGCACGCGCAGCTTCGGGACCGAGGTCACCGACCGCCAGACGACGCCGCGCCGAATCGTGAAGCCCTGTGGGTCGAGCCGGTAGCGCAGGTGGCGGTAGCGTACGCGCGGCCAGACGAGGCACCAGGCCGCCAGCAGGGCAGCGGCCGCCGCCCAGGCGCCGAACGCGGCCGCCGCCTGCGCCGCCCCGAGCGGCGCGGCCACGGCGGCGGTCATCACGGCCACCAGGATCGGCAACGCCACGGCCGAGGCCGCGATGGCGCCGGCGATTCGTGCCGCCGCGACGGACCGTGGATCCAGGGCGTGGAAGCGTCCGTCCGCAGGTCCCGGTTGGAGGGAGGGCGCGGTAGGAGCTTCGGGCGGCGGGGCCGTATCGACGGGCACCCTCCCATCCTACGGAAATCGGGCCGCCGCGTGCGCCCCGCCGGGGTCCCGGACGGCGGCCGAGGAGGCAGAGCCGGAAGGCCGGTTCGAGACGAGGACGACCTGTCGAAGGTAGCGAGCCGGGTCCGGATCCAGCAGCGCCTCGAACGTGAGGCTGCCGGTGTCGAGATAGGAAACGGCACCGATCCGGTCGAGAGTCAGGCCGTCCGCCTCCAGTTGCGCCGCGTCCGACTCCAGGAGCACGCAGAGCACGCGATCCGGGCGGCGGAGGAAGTCGCGCACGGCTTCCAGACTGAAGGGCGCCGCGGCCGGAGGGCCGGCGTAGAAGACGAGGTTCCGGGTGAAGACCCGATATCGGCAGTAGGGTTCGCCTGCGTCGCGCGATTCCTGCACCAGAGCAGCCATCCGTTCGACCGGCGCCCGCTGCGGCGACGCGAGGACCACCGTGTACGTGGCGACCGCCAGGCACACGGACGCCGCCGCCACGAGGGCGGGAACGAGGCCGTGGAATCCGCCCCTCCGTGAGCGGTCCCGATGCGAGATCGCGGCCGCCGCCACGATCGCCACCCCGAGGACCAGCACGACCCCCGCCAGGCTGGGGATCCACGCACCGCTCCATTCCACGAGCAGGGGGCGGACGGCGTACAGGCGTTCCGCGACGAGGACGACGAGCAACCCCGACGCCACCGCCGCTCCCGTCAGCAGGCCGCGTCGCTCCGTGCCCGGAGCGGCGGCGCGTCGCATGGCGGCGGCGAGCAGCACCGCGAGCGGCGGGAGCACCGGAAGGACGTAGCGGGGCTGCTTGCCGACGGAGAGCGTGTAGAAGGCCAGCGGCGCCAGAGCCCACCAGGCGAGGCGGAACTCCGTGGCTCCGGCCCGCCGCGCGCGCCACGCCCCGCCGAGCGCCGGCGCCCACAGGACCGCGAACGGCGTCCACGGCAGCAGGCCGCCGGCCACGATCGGCAGGTAGTACCAGAGCGGCCGGGGATCGTTGTAGCGCGGCGTGGCGAAGCGCTCGAGGTTCTCGCCGATGAAGAAGCGCTCCACGTAAGCGGCGCCGTGCTCGACGGCCATCGCACCGTACCACGGGAGCGCGAGGACCAGGAAGACGCCGACGGCCGCGAGGAGCGCCGCGCGGCTCGCGCGGGGACGCCGCTCCCGCAGCCACGTCCATGCCGCGAGCGGCGCGACGACGGCGGCCGGCAGCACGAGCCCGACCGGCCCCTTGACCAGGAAGGCGCCGGCGGCGGCGGCCCCGGCGGCGATCAGCCAGCCCTGCGCGGAAGGATGGTCCCCCGCGCGGGACGGTTCGATTCGCAAGCCGACAATCGCACCCCAAGTGGCCAACGTGACGAAGAAGGCGAGCGGGAGATCGGGCAGAGCGTGGCGCGCCATGGCCACGTAGCCGAAGCTGGTGGCCGTGATGATGCCGGCGAGCAGCGCCGTCCGCTCGTCGTACCAGCGCCGCGCGCAGGCGCAGGCCAGCAGGGCGAGTCCGATGCCGGCCAGGGCGGACGGCAAACGCGCCGCCGCGGGAGAGACGCCCCCCGCCGCGTAGGCCGCGGCGGCCAGCCAGTAGTAGAGGACCGGCTTCTCGAACCGGATCTCGTCGTTGTAGTGGGGAGTGAGCCAATCCCCGCGCTCGATCATCTCGCGGGCGGCCTCGGCGTAGTAGGCCTCGTCCGAATCGGTGACGGCGGGCCGTCCCAGGCCGGCGAGGAACGTCAATGCGCAGACGCCCGCAATCGCGGCCGTGTGACGTGGCACGCCGGCGATTCTATACTTCGCCCATGCAGGTGGTTGCGGTGGTCGGCGCGTCGCGCGACAGGCGCAAGTTCGGCAACAAGGCGGTGCGCGCGTTCCGGCGGCGAGGCTACCGGGTACTTCCCGTCAACGTCCGGAGCGGCGGCCTCGAAACGGCGGCGGACCGCCGGATCGAGGGACTGCCGGCGTACTCGTCCGTGCTCGACGCCCCGGGCCCGATCGATCTGGCCACCCTGTACGTGCCGCCCGAGACGGGGGAGACGCTGGTCGACGAGATCGCGGCGAAGGGAATCTCCGAGCTCTGGGTGAACCCCGGCGCCGAGAGCCGCCGACTGGTCGAGCGGGCCCGGGCGCTCGGTATTCGGACCACCCTGCACTGCAGCATCGTGGCGATCGGGGAGTCTCCCGCCGACTACGACGACCAACTCGATCCGTAGCCGGCCGGCCGCGCGGACGACGGGTCCCCCGCCCCGGGCAGGTTGACACGCCCGAGCAGGATGCCTATGCTCAGATGCCAGACGCCGTCGACGGAATCCTCCAGCCTTGCACCGCGGCTCAGTCACGCGTTCACGTTGACTATCGCATCTCGCGGCTGACGGCCGAGCGGGGCTCGGCTGCTGCCCTCCTGACAACCTTGGCCGCACGGCCCCAACACCAACCCCGTAGTCGAAAGATCGGTCAACCCATGCCAACCAACAACCGACGTACCGCCCCCTCACGGCCCGCCCCCGACACCGCGGCCACCGCGGAAGCCCCGCTGCCGGAATCGTCCAAGCCGTCGCCCCGGCGCCCGAAGGACACGCTCAACATCGGCGAACTCAAGGACATGAGCATCGCGCGGCTCACGCAGGTGGCCAAGGACCTGCACGTTGCGGGCGCGACCGGGATGCGCAAGCAGGAGCTCATCTTCCAGATCCTGAAGGCGCAGACCGAGCAGAGCGGCTTCATTTTCTCCGAGGGCGTGCTCGAGGTGCTGCCCGACGGATTCGGGTTCCTTCGCGCGCCCGACTACAACTACCTGCCGGGTCCGGACGACATCTACGTCTCGCCATCCCAGATCCGCAAGTTCGATCTCCAGACCGGCGACACGGTATCGGGGCAGATTCGGCCCCCGAAGGAAGGCGAGCGCTATTTCGCGCTGATCAAGGTCGAGGCCGTCAACTTCGAGTCGCCCGACCAGGCCCGCGACAAGATCTTCTTCGAGAACCTCACGCCGCTCTATCCCCTCGAGCGCGCCCAGCTCGAGACCGACGGGGGGAACCTGTCGGCGCGCGTCATGGACCTGATGACGCCGATCGGCAAGGGACAGCGCGGCCTGATCGTGGCGGCCCCGCGGACCGGCAAGACGATGCTGCTGCAGAACATCGCGCAGTCCATCGCGCGGAACCACTCGGAGGTCTATCTCATCGTGCTGCTCATCGACGAGCGGCCCGAGGAGGTGACCGACATGCAGCGCTCCGTCGACGGGGAGGTCATCTCGTCCACCTTCGACGAGCCGGCGCAGCGTCACGTGCAGGTTGCCGAGATGGTCATCGAGAAGGCGAAGCGCCTCGTCGAGCACCGCAAGGACGTCTTCATCCTGCTCGATTCGATCACGCGGCTCGCGCGGGCCTACAACACCGTCATTCCTCCGTCGGGCAAGGTGCTCTCGGGCGGGCTCGACTCGAACGCCCTCCAGAAACCGAAGCGCTTCTTCGGCGCCGCGCGCAACATCGAGGAAGGCGGGTCGCTCACCATCATGGCCACGGCGCTCGTCGATACCGGGTCGCGCATGGATGACGTCATCTTCGAGGAGTTCAAGGGCACGGGCAACATGGAGATCCATCTCGACCGCAAGCTCGTCGACAAGCGCGTGTTCCCCGCCATCGACATCCAGAAGAGCGGCACCCGCAAGGAGGAGCTCCTGTTGTCGAAGGAGGACCTCAACCGGGTCTGGGTGCTCCGCAAGGTGCTCAACCCGCTGTCGCCGGTGGAGGCGATGGAGCTGCTGCTCGACAAGATGGGCAAGACGAAATCGAACGCCGACTTCCTGGCATCGATGCAGAGAATGGGGTGAGCCGTGAGCGTGACGATTCGGATACGGGACAACGGGCCGTACGTCGTCGACGGAGACGAGGCGCAGGTGGTGGACGCGGACGGCAACGCGTTTCCGATCGAGCGTCGCCCGTTCGCGCTCTGCCGCTGCGGTCACTCCGCGTCCAAGCCGTTCTGCGACGGTTCCCACAACCGCGAAGGTTTCTCCGCCGCCGACCGCGCGTCGTGACATCGCGCGCCCCGGCGGGCGCGTCGGGAGTTTCGCTGGCGAGAAACTCCTGCGCTCCCAGGGCGACCGGCCGGGCTCGGCGGCGGTCAAGCGGCTGACCGCGCGCGCGGCGGGCCCGTCGGGAGCTTGCAGCCCGTGGCCGGGCCCGGACTACGCACAGTCAGGCGGCCGACGGTGCGCTGTCCCGCTCCGGCGCCGGGCGCCGAGCGATGAACGTCAGTTGCCGGCCGTCGACGTCGACCACTACCGTGTCGCCCTCCCCGAAGTCTCCCTCGAGCAGCCGAGCCGCGAGCGGATCGAGCACCCGCCGCTGGATCGTCCGCCGCAGGGGCCTCGCACCGTACGCGGCGTCGTACCCCTCGTCGACGAGCTGCCGGGTCGCGGCGTCGGTCAGCTCGATGACCACGTGGCGGTCCGCGAGCCGGCGCGCCAGCTCCGCGAGCTGGATCCGGGCGATCTCCATCAGGTGCGACCGGTCGAGGGAGTGGAAGAACAGGATCTCGTCGACGCGGTTCAGGAACTCCGGCCGGAACCAGCCGCGCACGACGGCGTCGACCTCACGCCGCGTCGCCTCGTCGAGTTCCCCCGCAGCGCTCCGCCCGGCGATCAGGTCGCTCCCGAGATTGGACGTCATGATCACGACGACGTTGCGGAAGTCGACGGTGCGGCCCCGCCCGTCGGTCAGACGCCCGTCGTCGAGAAGCTGCAGCAGGACGTGGAGCACGTCGGGGTGCGCCTTCTCCACCTCGTCGAAGAGCACCACGGTGTAGGGGCGCCGGCGCACGGCCTCGGTCAACTGTCCGGCCTCGTCGTGGCCCACGTAGCCGGGCGGGGCGCCGACGAGCCGCGAGACGGTGTGCTTCTCCTGGTACTCCGACATGTCGACGCGGACCATCGCCCGTTCGTCGTCGAACAGGAACTCCGCGAGCGCACGAGCCAGCTCGGTCTTGCCGACCCCGGTCGGCCCCAGGAAGAGGAAGCTCCCGAGCGGGCGGTTCGGATCCTGGAGGCCGGCCCGCGCGCGGCGGACGGCGTTGGCCACCGCGGCGATGGCGTCGCCCTGTCCGACGACGCGGCGCCGCAGCCGATCCTCCATGTGCACGAGCCTCTCGATTTCCCCCTCGACCAGCCTGGCGACCGGGATGTGCGTCCACCTGCTTACGACGCCGGCGATGTCCTCCTCGTCCACCTCCTCCTTCAGCATGCGCGGCGCCGACGGGTCGGATTCGCTCCGGCCCGCCTGCAGCCGCTGCTCCAGCTCGGGGATGCGACCGTAGCGGAGCTCCGAGGCGCGCGCGTACTCGCCTTCCCGTTGCGCCCGATCGGCCTCGTGGCGCAGAGACTCGAGCTCGCGCTGCAGGCTTCGCCCGCCCTGGATCTCGGCCTTTTCGTGCTCCCATTGCGTGCGCAGGCGGTGGCGCTCCTCCTTGCGGTCCGCCAGCTCCCGCTCGAGGCGCCCGAGCCGGGCGCGGGATCCCGGATCGGTCTCCTTGCGGAGGGCTTCGCGCTCGATTTCGAGCTGCATGAGGCGGCGCTCCACCTCGTCGAGCTCGACCGGCAGCGAGTCGATCTCGGTCCGCAGCCTGGCCGCCGCTTCGTCGATGAGATCGATGGCCTTGTCCGGCAGGAACCGGTCGCTGATGTAGCGATCGGAGAGCACCGCCGCCGCGACCAGCGCGCCGTCCTTGAACTGGACACCGTGGTGGATCTCGTAGCGCTCGCGGAGGCCGCGCAGGATGCTCACGGTGTCCTCCACCGTGGGCTCCGCCACCATCACCGGTTGGAAGCGCCGCTCGAGCGCGGCGTCCTTCTCGATGTACCGGCGGTACTCGTCGAGGGTCGTCGCGCCGATCGTGTGCAGGGCGCCGCGCGCGAGCAGCGGCTTGAGCATGTTCGAGGCATCGATCGAGCCCTCGGCCGCGCCGGCGCCGACCACGGTGTGCAGCTCGTCGATGAAGAGCAGGATGCGGCCTTCCGCGCCGGTCACCTCCTCGAGGACCGCCTTCAGCCGCTCCTCGAACTCGCCCCGGTACTTCGCCCCGGCTACCAGCGCCCCCATGTCGAGGGCGATCAACCGCTTCTCCTTCAGGCCCTCCGGGACGTCGCCCCGCACGATGCGCTGGGCCAGCCCCTCGACGATGGCGGTCTTCCCGACCCCCGGGTCGCCGATGAGCACGGGGTTGTTCTTGGTGCGGCGCGAGAGCACCTGGATCGTGCGGCGGATCTCCTCGTCGCGGCCGATCACCGGATCGAGCCCTCCGCCGCGCGCGAGCTCCGTCAGATCACGGGCGTACCGCTCCAGCGCCTGGTACTTGCCCTCGGGATGCTGATCGGTCACCCGCTGCGAGCCGCGCACGGCCGTCAGCGCCCGATAGAGCGCGTCGCGCGTCATCCCGTGCTCCGCGAGGAGGCGCGCGGCAGGGGCCGATCCGCCTTCGATCAGCACGGCGGAGAGGAGATGCTCGGTGCTGATGTAGTCGTCCTTCAACCGCCCGGCCTCATCGCCGGCGGCCGCGAGAACGGCGCGCAACCTTGCGGAGGGGGCCGGCGGCGCGCCGCCGACGGCGGACGGCAGGCGGGCGATCTCGGCGCGCACCGCGGCGGCAAGCGCGGCGGTGTCGATGTTCAGGGTGCGAACGAGCGCCGGAACGACGCCGTCGTGCTGCTCGACGAGGGCGGCCAGCAGATGCTCCGGCTCGATCTCCGGATGGCCTGCCCGGTCGGCGAGCTGCTGTGCGCCGACGACGGCCGCCTGTGCCTTCTCGGTCAGTCGGTCGATGTTCATGGGAACCTCATGCCATATCTGCGCTTATGGCAGTCTATATATATGCGCTTACCATTGTCAATTCATGAGAAAGTCTCGGCGCGTCGGCCGTTCTATACTCCGGCATGAGCGTCAGGCCGACGGCGTCGGATCTGTTCACCTCCCGGTGGGGCGTCATCCTGGCCGGCATCGGCATGGCCGTGGGGACCGGCAACCTCTGGCGCTTCCCGCGCGTCGCGGCGGAGAATGGCGGAGGCTCCTTCCTCATCCCCTGGCTGCTCGCGCTGTTCCTCTGGTCCATCCCTCTGCTGATTGCCGAGTTCGGCTTCGGGCGGGGCGCGCGCCGCGGGCCGATCGGGGCGTTCAGTGCCTTGATCGGCCGCCGCACGGCGTGGATGGGGGGCTTCGTCGTCGTGACGACCGTGATGATCATGTTCTACTACTCGGTCGTCACGGGATGGGCGCTCAAGTACGTGCTCGCCTCGCTCACCGGCGACCTCGCCGGCGTCGACACCGCCGCGTACTGGGAGCAGTACAGTGCGTCCGTCTGGCAGCCGGTGTTCTTCCACGCGGTCGCCCTCACGATCACCGGCGCCGTCGTTGCGGCGGGCGTGACGCGCGGCATCGAGCGCGCCAACCGGATCATCATGCCGGCGCTCTTCCTCCTCCTCCTGCTGGCGGTCGCGCGCTCCGTCACCCTGCCAGGCGCGGGGCGCGGTCTGGCCTACCTGTTCGTCCCCGACCTCGCCCTGCTCGCCAACTACCGGACCTGGCTCGAGGCGCTGACGCAGTCCGCGTGGTCGACCGGGGCGGGCTGGGGCCTCGCCTTCTGCTACGCGATCTACGTGCGCGACGGCGAGGACGTCGTCACCAACGCCGCCTCGATCGGCATCGGCAACAACGTCGCGTCCCTGCTGGCGGGCATGGCCATCCTGCCGGCGGCCTTCGCCCTTCTTCCGGTGGCCGACGCCCGGGACGCGCTCGCGGCGGGCAACCTCGGACTTACCTTCATCTGGATTCCGGAGGTTTTCGCGCGCATGCCGGCCGGCACGGTCTTCCTCCCGCTCTTCTTTCTGGCCCTGTCCTGCGCCGCCGTGTCGTCCCTGATCGCGATGGTGGAGCTGGCCGCGCGGGCGCTGATGGACGCCGGCGTGACGCGGGCTCGCGCCGTGCGGCTCGTGATCGCGGTGGGCGTCGTGATGGGGCTGCCCTCGGCGGTCAGCCTGCAGGTATTCGAGAACCAGGACTGGGTCTGGGGCCTGGCCCTGATGATCAGCGGCCTCTTCATCGCGGTGGCGGCGATCCGCTACGACGTCGACCGCTTCCGGGCCGACATGGTCGACACGCCGAGGGGCCGATCCCGCGGCCGCCCCTGGTGGGCCTGGGTGCTCAAGTACCTCGTGCCGGTCGAGTTCGCGGTGATGTTCGGCTGGTGGATCTTCCAGGCGGCAACGGTGATCGATCCCGAGGGCTGGTGGAACCCGATCCGGATGTACAGCGTCGGCACCTGCGTGGTGCAGTGGGCCATCGCCCTGGGGTTGCTCGGCGTCTTCAACCGCCGCCTGGCGGCCCGCAGCCTGCAGCCTCATGCTACGCTTGGGTGACCACGCGCGCGGCATGCGGCCGCGCACGGACGGTGCGACCTCGGGTGCCGTGAAAGGAGCGGAGGCGTGTATCCAGAGTTCTTCATCGCCCCAATGCGGGAAGAGTTGACGCGGCTCGGCGTCAGGGAATTGCGGACGGCGGCGGACGTCGACCAAGCCGTGGCCAAGACGCCGGGAACGCTGATGGTCGTGGTGAACTCGGTCTGCGGTTGTGCGGCCGGAAAGGCCCGGCCGGGCATCGCCCTGGCGCTCCAGCACGACGCCCGGCCCGACGTGGTCGCCACGGTGTTCGCGGGGGCCGACATCGAGGCGACCGAGCGCGCGCGCAGCTACTTCACCGGCTATCCGCCCTCCTCGCCCTCGATTGCCCTGATGCGTGACGGCAAGCTCATCTACATGATGGAGCGCCACCAGATCGAGAACCAGGAGGCGGGTTCGATCGCTCGCGAGTTGACGACCGCTTTCGACCGCCACTGCGCCGCCAGTCCGGTGGCCTGACTGGCCCGGCCGCGGCCTGCGCCGCGCGCAATCCAGCGTCCCCGGAACGCCGGCGGCCGTCGCGCCAACCCGAGGCGGCGGGAGGGGTCTGCGCCGCAAGAGGGCGCGGATTCGTGCAGGTCGGGCTGGGGCACCTGCGGAGCCTCAGGCGCCGACCGGCGGGCGAGGGGATCAACGCGCGGGAGGCGGTCCCTCGACGCGCTCCGGCGGCACTCCCGGCACGATCGGCAGCGGTCGCCCCCCGCCGACGCGCGCGCAGGCGGCCCGCACCACGTCCGCCAGGGCGTCGAGGAAGGCCGGGTGGTCGTTGATCGCCGACGCCCTGCGCATCGGCAGGCCGGCGGCGCGGCACACCGCGGCAGCCTCCGTATCGAGGTCGTAGAGCACTTCGATGTGGTCGGCGACGAACCCCAGCGGGGCGAGCACCGCCGCCTCCAGCCCACCCTCCCGCGCCGCCCGCAGGTAATCGCAGACGTCCGGCTCGAGCCAGGGGTCCGCGGGCCGCCCGCTCCGGCTCTGGTACACGAGCTGCCAGTCCGAGGCGTCGACTGCCGCCGCCACGAGCCCGGCGCTCTCCTCGAGCTCGGCCACGTAGCGCGCGCAACCCGCCATGGAACGGGGGATGCTGTGCGCCGTGAACACGATGCGGGCGGTTCGGCGAAGGTTGCCCGGCAGCAACCGGCGGGCGTCCTCGATCCGCGCCGCGTGCGCGGCGACGAAGTCCGGATGCGTGTGCCAGCCGGGCGCGTAGAGCACTTCGACGTCCGGGTGGCCGCGCTCCCCGAGCGTCCGCCTCGCGTCGGCGACGTTCTGCCGGTACTGCCCGCAACTGGAGTAGCTGTGGTGCGCGGCGAGGATGATGGCCAGCGCGCGGCGGACGCCGGATTCGGCCATCTCCGAGAGCACGTCGTCGAGAAAGGGATGCCAGTTGCGCATGCCCAGGAAGACCGGCAGGTCGGGACCGCTCCCGGACAGGCGCTGGCGGAGGCCGTCCGCCTGCCGCCGGCTGATCTCCGTGAGGGGCGACCGGCCGTCGAACATCTCGTAGTGCCGCGCCACGGCCTCGATGCGTTCCGCCGGGATGCGGCGGCCGCGCAGGACGTTGCGCAGGAACGGGCGAATGTCCGCTCGTCGCTGCGGGCCGCCGAAGCCGATCAGCAGCACTGCGTCGAACGGGGCGGAGAGGCTCGGCACGAGCCACGATGATACGATCCGCGCGCCGCGCGGAGGCGGTCAGGACGATGCCGAGGCTCGCCGCGAGCGTGACGATGCTGTTCAACGAGTGGCCGCTGCTCGAGCGCTTCGAGCAGGCGGCCCGCGCCGGCTTCCGGGGCGTCGAGATTCAGGATCCCTACGGCGAGTCGAAGGAGGGCATCGCCGAACGCGTCCGGTCGCACGGACTCGCGCCGGCCCTGATGAACGTCTCCCCGGCGGCGGCGGCGGTGCCGGGCCGCGAGGCGGAGTTTCGCGCCGGCCTCGTACGGGCGCTCGCGTATGCCGAGGCTGCCGGCTGCCGGCAGCTCCACTGCCTGGCCGGCGTCGGCGACGGAGAGCAAGCCGAGGACGCGTTCGTCGCCAACCTCAAGTGGGCGGCGGACGAGGCGCCGGCGGGGATGCGCCTGCTCATCGAGCCGCTCAACACGCGGGACAACCCTGGCTACTTCCTGCACGGGTCCGCGCAGGCGCGCCGCATCCTCGATCGGGTGGGCGCCGCCAACGTCTTGCTGCAGTACGACTTCTACCACATGCAGATCATGGAGGGCGCGCTAGCAGCGACGGTCCGCGCCCACATCGACGTCCTTGCTCACGTTCAGATCGGCGGCGTGCCGGGCCGGCACGAACCGGATCAGGCGCAGGAGATCAACTACCCGTACCTGCTCGACCTCCTGGACGATCTCGGCTTCGGGGGCTGGGTGGGCTGCGAGTACCGGCCGGCCGCGGGTACCCTCGCCGGGCTCGGCTGGGCCCGGCCCTACGGCATCGGCCCGCCCGCGGGGGACGATCCGGCGTGACACGCTGGCGGCCGCGGCGACGGCGCGGCCACGATCTGCTCCATCGCACGGTTTTGCGGCGCAGACGCCCGGCGCGACGTACGATACAATGCGCAGGTCGGGGCGTGGCTCAGCCTGGTAGAGCACTCGGTTCGGGACCGAGGGGTCGGA
>JAPOYG010000691.1 GCA_026706755.1 Acidobacteriota bacterium | reverse complement strand
TGGCGTTGGGGTTGCGGAAGACCAGCGACTGCCCGAGCATGTTGGGGTCGCAGTCGAGCACCGTGCCGCGCAGGTAGCGGTAGCTCTTCGGGTCCACGAAGATCTTCATGTCGGAGCCCGCATCGAACACTTCGTCCCCGGGCCGGGACGCGGCCTCCCACTGGAAGATGTAGCTGAGGCCGGAGCAGCCGCCCGCCCTGACGCCGACGCGCAGGCCCCCGCCGCTCTGCCCCTCGCTCGCCATCGCGTCTCGAATGCGCCTCGCCGCCGCGTCGGTGACTTCGATCATCGCTCCTGAAGCCCCAGTCTATCCGAATCCGCTGCGGGCTGTCAGAGAACGCCGGCGGTGGGGGAGAGATCGCGCAGCCGCGACACGAGGCTGCTCACCTTCTCGATGACATAGTCGATCTCGGCCTCCGTCGTCGTCCGGCCGAGCCCGAAGCGGAGCGACGCGCGGGCGAGGCGATCGGGGGTGCCGATGGCGCGCAGGACGTGCGACGGCTCCGGGTTCACCGACGTGCACGCCGCGCCCGACGAGACGGCGACGTCGTCGAGGCCGACGAGCAGCGACTCGCCCTCGAGCCCATCGAAGCTCACGTTCAGGTTGTGCGGGAGACGGACGGCCAGCGATCCGTTGACGGCCACGCCGTCGAGCCTCGATCGAAGGCCGTCGAGCAGGCGGTCCCGCAACGCGCCGACGCGCCGGGACTCCGACGCCAGCTCCTCGCGGGCGATCGCGGCTGCTGCACCGAGACCCACGATGCCGGGCACGTTCAGGGTCCCGGAACGCAGGCCCTGCTCGTGGCCCCCACCGTCGAAGAGCGGCGCGATGGCCAGCCGCGGCCGGCGGCGGCGCACGAAGAGCGCCCCGATGCCCTTCGGCCCGCACATCTTGTGGGCCGTCAGCGAGAGCAGGTCCACGCCGAGCGTGCCGACGTCGACCGGCACCTTGCCGACCGCCTGGGCGGCATCGGTGTGCAGGAGGATATCGCGCGGGCGCGTCAGCGCCGCGATATCCGGAATCGGCTGCAACACGCCGATCTCGTTGTTGGCCGCCATGATCGACACGAGCCGCGTCTCGGGCCGGAGCGCGCGTTCCATGTCCGCCACGTCGCACAGGCCGTCGGGCCGCGGCTCCACGTAGCAGACGTCGATGCCCTCGCGCTCGAGCCGGCGGCACGGGTCGAGCACGGCGTGGTGCTCCGTCGTCATGGTGACGACGTGGAGCGGCCGCCGCGCGTCCGCGGTGGCGATTCCACGAACGGCCAGGTTGTCGGATTCGGTTGCGCCGCTCGTGAAGCAGATCTCGCGCGGGTCGGCGCCGATGAGGTCCGCCACCTGCCGGCGGGCCGCCGACACCGCGTCGCGCGCCGCCCACCCGAACGCGTGGTGCCGACTGGACGGGTTGCCGAACGCCTCCGTGAAGAAGGGCGTCATCGCCTCGACCACCCGCGGGTCGACCGGGGTCGTGGCGTGATGATCGAGGTAGATGGGCAGCGAGGGCATCGGACCCGAGTCCACGCCGTTCCTTGCGCGCAGCCTTCTACCGATCGGCCGGAGAGGGGGCCGGGTACGCCGGCTCGGCGGGACGCCGGACGACGGTGACGGGCATCGGATCCGGCGCTTCTTCGGCCACGAGCTCATCGATGGTGAACGCGGCGAGCGACTGCACGATGCGGTCCTTCAGGCGCCAGAGCGGATCGCGCACGTTGCACTTGGCGTACTGCTCGCAGCTCTCGTCCTCGTCCGAGCAGGCGGTCACCAGGACCGGGCCGTCGATGGCCTCGATCACCTCGGCGACCGAGATCCGTGCCGCGTCGCGCGCGAGGTGGTAGCCGCCGCGCGTCCCCTGGTGGGAGGCAACCACCCCCATGCGGGCGAGGCGCTGGAGCACCTTCGCCATCAGCTCGACGGGAATGTCGTAGCGGCCGGCGATCTCCCGCGCGCTGGACGAGCGGCCCGGACGCGACGCGAGGTCCTTGAGCGCGATGAGCGCGTAGTCCGCCTTCTTCGAGAACCGCAGCATCAGCCCCGCCGCGATGAAAAAGCCGCCCTC